>NZ_JBEPBA010000067.1:0-1173 GCF_040298885.1 Streptomyces sp. NPDC001137 | reverse complement strand
TAGGGTACGGGCCGCCATGAAACTCGCTAGAGGCTTTTCTCGACAGCATAGGATCATCCACTTCACCACAATCGGCTCGGCATCAGGTCTCAGCCACAAGTGCGACGGATTTGCCTATCGCACGGCCTACACCCTTACCCCGGGACAACCACCGCCCGGGCTGGACTACCTTCCTGCGTCACCCCATCACTCACCTACTACCACCTTGGGTCAGCGGCTCCACCACTCCCCTTTGCCCGAAGGCTCCAGGGCGGCTTCACGGCCTTAGCATTAATGGGTTCGATGTTTGACGCTTCACAGCGGGTACCGGAATATCAACCGGTTATCCATCGACTACGCCTGTCGGCCTCGCCTTAGGTCCCGACTTACCCTGGGCAGATCAGCTTGACCCAGGAACCCTTAGTCAATCGGCGCACACGTTTCTCACGTGTGAATCGCTACTCATGCCTGCATTCTCACTCGTGAACCGTCCACAACTGCCTTCCGGCGCTGCTTCACCCGGCACACGACGCTCCCCTACCCATCACAGCAGGCGTTGGCCCTTATGCTGCAATGACACGACTTCGGCGGTACGCTTGAGCCCCGCTACATTGTCGGCGCGGAATCACTAGACCAGTGAGCTATTACGCACTCTTTCAAGGGTGGCTGCTTCTAAGCCAACCTCCTGGTTGTCTCTGCGACTCCACATCCTTTCCCACTTAGCGTACGCTTAGGGGCCTTAGTCGATGCTCTGGGCTGTTTCCCTCTCGACCATGGAGCTTATCCCCCACAGTCTCACTGCCGCGCTCTCACTTACCGGCATTCGGAGTTTGGCTAAGGTCAGTAACCCGGTAGGGCCCATCGCCTATCCAGTGCTCTACCTCCGGCAAGAAACACACGACGCTGCACCTAAATGCATTTCGGGGAGAACCAGCTATCACGGAGTTTGATTGGCCTTTCACCCCTAACCACAGGTCATCCCCCAGGTTTTCAACCCTGGTGGGTTCGGTCCTCCACGAAGTCTTACCTCCGCTTCAACCTGCCCATGGCTAGATCACTCCGCTTCGGGTCTTGAGCGTGCTACTCAAACGCCCTATTCGGACTCGCTTTCGCTACGGCTACCCCACCCGGGTTAACCTCGCAACACACCGCAAACTCGCAGGCTCATTCTTCAAAAGGCACGCAGTCACGAGA
>NZ_JBEPBA010000066.1:0-1191 GCF_040298885.1 Streptomyces sp. NPDC001137 | reverse complement strand
CTAGTGAGCTGGTCCGGAGATCCTGTCGCAGTAGTGGCAGATCCGGTCGATGATCTGGTCGGCTGTCTTGGTCCAGCGGAACGGGCGGGCCTGTTCGTTCCAGACCTCGATCCATTTCTCCAGGGCTGCCTGGAGCGCGTCGACTGAGCAGAACACTCCGCGTTCCAGGCAGCGGCGCTGCAGTTCCGCGAACCAGCGTTCCACCTGGTTGATCCACGACGAGTACGTGGGGGTGAAGTGCAGAGCGAAACGCGGGTGGGCCACCAGCCACTTGTGCACGACCGGCGCCTTGTGCGCGGAGAGGTTGTCGCAGATCACATGGACTGCCAGGCCGGGCTCCACCTCGTGGTCGAGCAGGTCCAGGAAGTCGCGGAAGTCCTCGGCGGCGTGACGGGCGGACACCTTGCCGATCACTTTCCCGGTGGCGGTGTCCAGCGCCGCGAACAGATCGGTGGTGCCGTGCCGGATGTAGTCGAAACTGCGCCGTTCGGAGACACCGGGCAGCATCGGGAGCACGGGTGCGGTCCGTTCCAGTGCCTGGATCTGCGGTTTCTCGTCGACCGAGAAGACCACCGCGTTCGCCGGCGGGGCCAGATAGAGCCCGACCACATCCCGGATCTTGTCCAGCAGCAGCGGATCCGGGGAGATCTTGAACGTCTCGGTACGGTGCGGCTGCAGCCCGAACGCCTGCCAGATGCGGTGCACACTGGTCGGCGAGATACCCACCTGGCGGGCCAACTCCCGCTTGGACCAGTGCGTTCCACCCTCCGGCACCGCTTCCAGCGTCCGCACCACCACCTCCTCGACCTGCGCGTCGGTGATGGTGCGCGGCACCCCGGGGCGCGGCTCGTCGGACAAGCCGTCGAGCCGCTCGGCCAGAAACCGGGTCCGCCACCGGCGCACCGTCTTGCGGTCGGTCTCCAGCCGGGCCGCCACCGCGGTATTGCTCAGCCCGTCCGCGCAGGCGAGCACGATCGCGGCCCGCTTGGCCAGGCCCTGCGCCGTCGACCGGCGCCGGGCCCAGTTCCGCAAGATCGACCGCTCGTCCCCGGACAGTACGAGCGGCTCCAGCCTGGTGTCCCCCATGCCTTCAGGACACCGCCCACAGCCACCTCGCGACTGGCAAACGCCCGAATCTGAAACGGAAGGCGACTCACGAGGCGAGACCAGAACTCAAGACCGGGACACTAG
>NZ_JBEPBA010000065.1:0-1233 GCF_040298885.1 Streptomyces sp. NPDC001137 | reverse complement strand
GTTCGGCGGCGTCCTACTCTCCCACAGGGTCCCCCCTGCAGTACCATCGGCGCTGTAAGGCTTAGCTTCCGGGTTCGGAATGTAACCGGGCGTTTCCCTCACGCTATAACCACCGAAACACTATGAAACTGTCAGCCGCGCCACGCCGTGACCGGGCGTGGGGCTGTTCGTGGTTTCAGAACCAACACAGTGGACGCGAGCAACTGAGGACAAGCCCTCGGCCTATTAGTACCGGTCACCTCCACACCTTACGGTGCTTCCAGATCCGGCCTATCAACCCAGTCGTCTACTGGGAGCCTTACCCCATCAAGTGGGTGGGAGTCCTCATCTCGAAGCAGGCTTCCCGCTTAGATGCTTTCAGCGGTTATCCCTCCCGAACGTAGCCAACCAGCCATGCCCTTGGCAGAACAACTGGCACACCAGAGGTTCGTCCGTCCCGGTCCTCTCGTACTAGGGACAGCCCTTCTCAAGACTCCTGCGCGCACAGCGGATAGGGACCGAACTGTCTCACGACGTTCTAAACCCAGCTCGCGTACCGCTTTAATGGGCGAACAGCCCAACCCTTGGGACCGACTCCAGCCCCAGGATGCGACGAGCCGACATCGAGGTGCCAAACCATCCCGTCGATATGGACTCTTGGGGAAGATCAGCCTGTTATCCCCGGGGTACCTTTTATCCGTTGAGCGACGGCGCTTCCACAAGCCACCGCCGGATCACTAGTCCCGACTTTCGTCCCTGCTCGACCCGTCGGTCTCACAGTCAAGCTCCCTTGTGCACTTACACTCAACACCTGATTGCCAACCAGGCTGAGGGAACCTTTGGGCGCCTCCGTTACCCTTTAGGAGGCAACCGCCCCAGTTAAACTACCCATCAGACACTGTCCCTGATCCGGATCACGGACCCAGGTTAGACATCCAGCACGACCAGACTGGTATTTCAACGACGACTCCCCCCGAACTGGCGTCCGGAGTTCACAGTCTCCCAGCTATCCTACACAAGCCGAACCGAACACCAATATCAAACTGTAGTAAAGGTCCCGGGGTCTTTCCGTCCTGCTGCGCGAAACGAGCATCTTTACTCGTAGTGCAATTTCACCGGGCCTATGGTTGAGACAGTCGAGAAGTCGTTACGCCATTCGTGCAGGTCGGAACTTACCCGACAAGGAATTTCGCTACCTTAGGATGGTTATAGTTACCACCGCCGTTTACTGGCGCTTAAGTTCTCAGCTTCGCC
>NZ_JBEPBA010000064.1:0-1305 GCF_040298885.1 Streptomyces sp. NPDC001137 | reverse complement strand
TGAGCTGCCCCGAGTTTCGTAGAGTCCGATCTTGATTGGTTCAGGCGGACTGCGGGGTTTGCTCCTGGCTGCGCCAGAAGGCTTCCTCGTACTCGGCCGGCGGCACGTAGTCGAGCGCGGAGTGAAGACGCTCTTCGTTGTACCAGGTGATCCACTGGAAGATCGCCCGCTCGACCTGGTCGACGTCCTTCCAGGGTCCTTGCATCTCGATCAGCTCGGCCTTGAAGGTGCCGTTCAGCGCCTCGGCCATCGCGTTGTCATACGAGTCCGCGACGGAGCCGACGGAGGCTGAGGCGCCGATGTCGGCGAGCCGGTCGGTATACCGAATTGATACGTATTGCGACCCGCGATCGCTGTGGTGTATCAGTCCGGAGTCCTTCTTGATCCGACGCCGCCAGAGCGCCATCTCCAGGGCGTCCAGTGGGAGTTCGGTCCGCATGTGGTTCGCGACCTGCCAGCCGACGATCATCCGCGAGTACACATCCAGGACGAACGCCACATACGCCCATCCCGACCAGGTGCGGACATACGTCATGTCCGCGACCCACAGCTGATCGGGCCGGGAGGCGGTGAAGTCGCGGTCGACCAGGTCCGGCGGACGCGGCGCCGACGGTTCCGGAATCGTGGTCCGACGCTGCCGGCCACGGATGACGCCCTCCAGGCCCAGCTCGGCCATCAGCCTCTCGACGGTGCAGCGGGCCACCCCGTGGCCCTTGCGCCGAAGCGCGCGGGTGATCCGGCGGGCGCCATAGGTGCCGCCCGACTCCGCGTGGACCTCCTCGATCAGCGGCATGAGCTGCTCGTCCCGGAGCCGGCGGGCCGACTTCGGCCGCTTCTTGCGGGCGAAGTACGTCGACGGCGACAGCTCCAGCACCCGGCAGACGGGATCGACCCCAAGGCCCCTCTCGCGCAGGTGGTCGATCACCTGCTCGGCCTCGTCCGGGGACGGTCGATCTCCTGGGCAAAAAACACCGAGGCGGCTTTCAGGATCTCGTTCGCCCGCCGCAACTCCGCTACTTCTTTCCGGAGTTGCTGCAACTCGTCCAGCTCGGCGGTGGTGAGCCGGTCGTCCCGCTCGCCGCGGTCGGCCTCGGCCTGGCGGACCCAGCCTCGCAGGGCTTCCTTGTGGATGCCGAGGTCCTTCGCGACGTGCGCGATCGGGCGGCCGGTGGTGCGGACCTCGCGAATCGCGCGCTCGCGCAGTTCGTCCGGATATTTACGGGGTGCTGCCATGGTGCTGGTGGATCTCCTTCGCCAGGACCGTAACCCTGGCATCAGGGACTCCACAAATCTCAGTACAGCTCA
>NZ_JBEPBA010000063.1:0-1330 GCF_040298885.1 Streptomyces sp. NPDC001137 | reverse complement strand
TGAACCGTTCCGGGTTCGGTAGGGACTCGATCGTTTGAGAGGATCGAGTTATGGCACGCCCTTCCCAGTACCCGCTTGAGCTGCGCCGTCGTGCGGTGCGCATGGTCGCCGAGGTGCGGCCGGAGTACGACACCGAGTGGGCCGCGATGAAAGCGGTCGCCCAGAAGCTGGGCATCGGCACGACCGAGACGCTGCGCAAGTGGGTGCGGCAGGACCAGATCGACGCCGGGACCCGTCCGGGCATGACGAGCGAGGAGTCAGCCGAGCTGAAGCGGCTGAAGAAGGAGAACGCCGAGCTGAAACGGGCCAACGACATCCTCAAAGCCGCGGCGTCTTTCTTCGCGGCCGAGCTCGACCGGCCACACGCACGCTCGTAGCGTTCATCGACGAGCACAAGGACCGCTTCGGCGGTGTCGAGCCGATCTGCCGGGTCCTCACCGACCACGACTGCAAGATCGCCCCGTCCACCTACTACGCCCACCACAAACGCCAGGCCGCACCCGCGGCCCGCACCGTCCGCGACGCCGAACTGAAGACCCTGATCACACAGGCGTACGAGGCCAACTACCGTGTCTACGGCGCCCGGAAGATCTGGCGGCACCTGAACCGCCAGGATGTCGCGGTGGCCCGCTGCACCGTTGAGCGCCTCATGCGTGAACTCGGCATCACCGGAGCGGTCCGCGGCAAGAAGGTGATCACTACCATCCCCGACGCGAGCGCGGAGCGGGCCCCGGACCTCGTGGACCGCGACTTCGTCGCCCCCGCCCCGAACCGCTGCTGGGTCGCCGACTTCACTCACGTCGCCACGTTCGCCGGCGTCGTCTACGTCGCCTTCGTCGTGGACACCTTCTCCCGCCGCATCGTCGGCTGGTCAGCAGCCACCTCGAAGGAGACACGGCTCGTCCTGGACGCCCTCGAGATGGCTTTGTGGCAGCGCGACCGAGACGAACGGCCTTACCAGAAAGGCGAGTTGATACATCACTCCGATGCCGGCTCGCAGTACACATCGTTCGCGCTCGCCGAGCACCTCGACCGGGCAGGCATCGCCGCGTCGATCGGATCGGTCGGCGACGCCTATGACAACGCCCTCATGGAATCCACGATCGGCCTGTTCAAGACCGAGTTGATTAAGCCCCGTCGGCCCTGGAAGACGCTTTCCCAGGTCGAACTCGCCACCGCCGAATGGGTCGACTGGTACTGCCACCGCCGACTGCACGGAGAGATCGGGCACATCCCACCCGCCGAATACGAGACCAACCACTACCGCGAAACCACGAAACCCCAGGTCACAGTCACAACCTAGAGTCTCGATCAAACCCGGAACGGTTCA
>NZ_JBEPBA010000062.1:0-1410 GCF_040298885.1 Streptomyces sp. NPDC001137 | reverse complement strand
TCGTTTTTCAAGGAGTGTGAGCATCCGCGGTCGCGGTGGTCGAAGTGTCCTCACCCTTACAAGATCCGCTACCGGTCGGCGGCGGGAAAGCAGGTGAAGGAGTCCGGGTTCGCGACCCAGGACCAGGCGATTGCACGTTTGACGGAGATCTACAACGCGAAGAAGGCGGCGCCCCGGGGCCAGGCGAAGGCGGAGCGGATCGCACGGTACGGGGCGATGCGGTTCGAGGAGTACGCCAGCGAGTGGAAGGCCGGGCAGCGGGATCTGGGGCCGGCGTCGGTGGTGCATCTGGAGTCGCTGCTGAACATCCATCTGCTGCCGCTGCTGGGCAGCCGGCGGATGAACTCCTTCGACCACAAGGTGGTTGAGGGCTTCCTGCAGACCATGGAGCGTAACGGCATTGGCCTGGCCGCTCAGGCGAACGCCTTCGACAAGCTGAAGGCGATCCTGCTGGACGCGAACCGGCTCGGGCTGTTCGACGACAACCCGGTGGCCGGCATCAAGCCGCCGCAGTACGACCCCAAGCGGGTGGTGATCCCCTCACCCGAGCAGCTGCAGCAGATACGCACCGCCGGCGACGACAGCTTCCTGCTGGTCGCCGATCTGATGAGCGGATGCGGCATGCGCAACGGTGAGGCGTTCGCGGTCAACCTCAACAACATCGTCGCCGACGACGTCTACCGCATCACCGAGCAGGTCAACCGCACCACCTGCCACTACGAGCGCCTCAAGCACCGCAAGGTGGGCGAGTACCGGGACGTGCCCCTGCCCGCGCGGGTACGGCAGACCATCGAGTGGTACGCCGCCAAGCACGGCACCGTCGACGGCTACCTGCTGCGCCACCCCGGCGACCCGTCCCGCACGTTCCCGCACTACCACATCGCCAACCAGTGGCAGCGGATCAAGAAGGCCGGCCAGGTCGACATCCCCGACGGGATGGTCGTCTACGGCATGCGGCACTTCTTCGCCTCCAACTGCCTCACCCACGGCATTCCCATCACCGACGTCGCCGAGTGGATGGGCCACAAGACCATCGAGATCACCTTCAAGATCTACCGACACCTCATGCCCGGCTCCATCAGCAAAGCCGCCAAAATCCTCAACCTCGACCTCGCCGCATGAAAGCGGTTTACCCAGTGCCGACGGTGCGGGCCGAGTAGTCCGCCCGGTCGTCGCCAAGGTGGTCGCACTCGGCCAGCGTGCCGTCCAGCAGGACGAAGTCCGCCTCACCCTCGCGGAGGACCTTCAGCAGACCCGGCGCGCGCTCGGCGAGCAGGTCGATGACCCGGCTGGTGTAGGCGTGGGCGGTGGACTCGCTGATCCCGAACCCGCCAGCGATCCTCGCCAGGGAGGTGTGCTCGCGCAGGTACACCAGCGTCGCCGCCATCGACGCTGGGACGGACGGAGCTA
>NZ_JBEPBA010000061.1:0-1509 GCF_040298885.1 Streptomyces sp. NPDC001137 | reverse complement strand
GTCCGCGCTGAAGGGACCCTGATCGCACGATGACACTTGCCGTCCGCTACCTGTCCGCCCGCACCCTGGACACGGCTCCCGCCCCCAGCACACCGCCGGGCCCCGGTGAGGTGGAGCTGGCTCCCGCTTATGTCGGCATCTGCGGTACCGACCTGCACATCTTCCACGGCGACATGGACGCCCGGGTGGCCGCGCCGGCTGTCCTGGGGCATGAGATGGCCGGCCGTGTCGTACGCGTCGGCCCGGGCGTCGAGGGCTGGCAGCCCGGGGATGCGGTCACCGTGATGCCGCTGCGCTGGGACGACACCTGCCCGGCCTGCCGCGCGGGTCACCAGCACGTCTGCCAGCACCTGGACTTCATCGGCATCGACTCGCCCGGTGCGATGCAGCAGCGCTGGACGGTGCCCGCCGCCACGCTGATCCGGCTGCCCGGCTCCCTCCCGCTGGACCGGGCCGCGCTCGTCGAGCCCACCGCGGTCGCCGTGCACGACGTCGGCCGGGCCGGCGTGAAGGACGGCGAGAAGGTCGTGGTGGTCGGCGGCGGCCCGGTTGGCGTCCTGATCGCGCTGGTGGCCCAGGCCGCCGGAGGAGATGTGCGGGTGGTGGAGCTGAGCGCGCACCGGCGGCTGCTCGCCGAGGAGTTGGGGCTTGCCGTGTGGGACCCGGCCGCCGACGACCTGACCGAACTCGTGCAGGAGTGGACCGGGGACGCGGGCGCGGACGTGGCCTTCGAGGTGTCCGGTGCGGCGGGCGGTGTGGACACCGCGGTCGACGTGCTCGGCGTACGCGGCCGGCTGTGCCTGGTCGCGATCCACCCCCGGCCGCGTGAGGTGAACCTGCACCGGTTCTTCTGGCGTGAACTCACCCTGGTCGGGGCCCGGTTGTACGACCGTTCCGACTTCGAGAAGGCGGTGGCCCTGGTCGCGGACGGCACCATTCCGGCCGAGCGGCTGATCAGCAAGGTCGTGCCGCTCACCCAGGCGCCGGCCGCGTTCGAGGCGCTGGAGGGCGGTGGCGACGTGATGAAGATCCTGGTGGACTGCACCGACGAGGCTCAGGAGGCCGCCGTATGACCGCCTTCGACCTGAGTGGACGGCTCGCCGTCGTGACCGGGGCCCGGCGCGGCATCGGGCGGGCCATGGCCCGCGCGCTCGCCGAGGCCGGCGCGGACGTCATCGGGATCAGCGCCTCGCTGGAGTCCTCCGGCAGCGCGGTGGAGAAGGACGTCACCGCCGCCGGCCGCAGTTTCGAGGCGATCCGCACCGACTTCGCCGACCCGGAGGCGGTGCGGGCGCTGGGCGCGGACCTCGCCGGACGCGAGCGGCCGGTGGACATCCTGGTCAACAACGCGGGCACGATCCGCCGCGCCCCGGCCGCAGAACACACGGACGCGGACTGGGAGTTGGTGCTCCAGGTCAATCTGAACGCGCAGTTCGCGCTGACCCGGGCGGTCGGTGCCGCGATGGTGGCCCGCGGCCGGGGGAAGGTCATCTTCACCGCTTCGCTGCT
>NZ_JBEPBA010000060.1:0-1664 GCF_040298885.1 Streptomyces sp. NPDC001137 | reverse complement strand
CCTCGAACTTTCGTGGTGGGCCGTCGACGAAGTCGGCGGCCCATTTTGTTGTCGGTGGTGGAGGGCGGGCAGGCTGAGGGCCCGGGTGTCGTCTCGGGTGGACGCCGGGTTCCACTGCTCCGGGCTGGATCCACTTGTCGCAGGGACGGGTGAGTCCGCTGGTCATCCGGGGTTCGGCAGGAGTGCGAGCCGTTCGAGGGCGTCGGTGATGTCACGGGCCCAGGGCCAGTGGTGGGCGAGGCGGAGGATGCGGCGCCGGCCGGTGGTGACGAGCTGTCCGGCCGCGGAGAACAGGCGGAGCCGCAGGCGACGGGGTTCCCAGAGTCGGGCTTTGCCGGTCAGAGCGAGCATGGGCATCCAGGCCAGCAGGTCGAGTGCGATCTGGACGATCTCCAGCCAGACCTTGTTCTGCGTGGTGTGGTGGAGGGGCAGGTTGCGCAGGCCGGTGGACCGGGCGGACCGGATCCGGTCCTCCGCCCGGGCCCGCAGACGGTGACGCAGCTCGAGCTCGGCGATTGGCCGACCGGTCGTATTGGTGGCGAAGCAGGTGATCCGCATGCCGTCCGCGTCCGTGATTCTCAACTGGGCGCCGGGGTGGGGTCGTTCCTTGCGGACGATCAGCCGCATGCCGCTGGGCCAGCCGTCCAGCAGCCTGCCCGTGAGCTCGGCGATCCAGGCTCCGTCGCGGACCTGGCCGTCGGCCTCGACGGCCGGCGTCCATGCCGGGCCGGGGATCTTCAGCACGTGCTGGTGGATCGCCTCGGTGATCACCATGCCGACCGAGTAGGACAGCCATCGGCCTCGCTTCGCCAGCCAGGACACGAAGTCGTGGGTGCCGCCGGCGGAGTCCGTGCGGATCAGCGTCCGCCGTCCTCGCCGGTACTTCTTCGGCAGTTGAGCCAGGGCCCGTTGAGCGGTGGTGATGTGGTCGGCGGCCGTGTTCGAGCCCGCGTTACCCGGTCTGAGGAGAGCGGCGACCGGCTCTCCGGTTCCGCCCGGGCCGTGGTCGACGAAGGCCGTCAGGGGGTGATGGCCGTAGGTCTTCTTCCAGGTCGCGGCCGCATCCTCCTTGTCGGAGTGCGCGATCACGAGGACGCCGTCGATGTCGACCGTGACCCGTCCATCAGCGTCCGGGGCGTTCTTGCCCGCCAACGACCAGACCCGGCTGCGGACTTCGGCCCGTGCGGACCGGATGGCCTGCAGGGCTTTCTCGTCGGAGCCGGCGAGGGTGTCGATCAGGCGGGAGACCGTCGGGTCGGAAGCGACCGGCCCGAAGACGGCCGGCTCACACCTCAGCACCGCGACGTCCGCGAGGCAGTCCCCGCCCAGCGCGACCGCCAGAGCAAGGTCCAGAAGGATCTTCCCAGGATCGTGGACGGCCCGCGGCTTGCGCCAGGACGCCAGGGCTGTGGATATCGCCTGGTCAAGGCCGATCTTGCGGACCGTCTCCAGCAGCAGGACCGCACCGGCCTGCGAAGCCACCCGCCGACCGTTTCCCTGGACACGGACACGCGGGTACGACGAGATAGGCTCTCTCACCTGGAAAGTGCTCTTTTCCTTGCAGCCAACAGGACCCTCAGCAAGTCCCATCGTTGCAGGTCAAGGGCACTTTCCGTGTTGCTGATCAGCTCCTGGACAGCTCACCTCGTGAAAGCGCGAGGCTA
>NZ_JBEPBA010000058.1:0-2307 GCF_040298885.1 Streptomyces sp. NPDC001137 | reverse complement strand
GCACCACCGACAAGGTGTCACTGATCACCGACGCGCCCCTGTCCGACCTCGGCAAACTGCTCGGCACCTACCCGGGCGCCATCGAGGTCAAGCAGCAACGGTTCGAGTTGCAGTCCACCCGGTTCAACGACACGTCCCCCTTCTCCGGAGGCGCCTCGATAACCAACGGCGGCAATCAGTGCACGTCCGGCTTCGCCGTACACAACCGCACACGCGCCAGCGACCAGTACATGGTGACCGCGGCTCACTGCTTCGCCAACAGCAACGTCGTCTGGAGCGGGCGGACGGGCGGCCCGACGCTCGGTGTCGTCCGGTTCAGGTTCGCCGACAACGACTTCGAGCTCATCGGCAACGGAAGCTACACGCACAACATCTACACCGGCGGCACCCACGACAGCACCGCGACGCACTTCATCTACACCACGCGGGCGGCACGCGTCGGCGTCAAGGTGTGTGTGAGCGGACAGACCACCTTCAACCACTGCGGCCACAAGATCAGCAACGACAGGTTCAGCGTCCAGTGGCCCAACTCGGGCGTCAGTGTCTCGAACGGCAACGGGTTCGTGTACGACCGCGGCGGAACGAACAACCCCTGCTACTGCAACGGGGAGATCACGAAGGGCGGTGACTCCGGCGCCCCCGTCTACGAACCGGACACGACCGACAGCGGAGCCATGCTCGTCGGTATGCACGAGGGCGTCGTCAACGGCCACATGGTCGGCGTGAAGGTGAACGCCATTCTGAACGAGTCGGGCACCGCGCTCACGACCTGACCGGCGGCGCCCGCGATGGACCGTGGCGGGCGGGGTGTCTGCGCCCGCCATGGTCTGCCCGAGCGCCCCCTCGCCCAGCCCCCTCCCCCACCGTCACATCCGACCCACGCACGTCCCGCCCAGAGGGCGGCACCGTACTCGTCTGGAGTTCACCATGCCCTTCTCCGGCAAGCGCAAGAGGGCCACCCCGGTATCCGCGGTATCCGCGCGTCCGAGCACCAAACCGGGCCAGGGCGGCGGCGTCCGACTCGGCAGCTGGATGCTCTCCGGGACCCCGCACCTCGGTGCCCTCGCGGTGACCGGCGGACTGCTGATCGCCCTCGGCCTGATCATCAGCGGTCCGGACGTCGCCTCCACCCCCATGAACGGCGGCGGTTGGACGCAGGCCGCCACCTGGAGCGTGTTGCTCTTCAAGACCGGCACCAGCGTCCTGTCGTTCCTGCCCCTGCTGATCGGCGCCTACCTCGCCTACGGTGTGGCCGGCGTGCCAGGAGCGATATCCGGCTTCGTCGGCGGCATGGCCGCCATGGCCGTCAGCACGGGATACCTCGGTGGTGTGGTGGCCGGTGTCATGGCTGGTGTACTCACCCTCGCACTCCAGCGGATCCCCCTCCCGTCGGTTCTGCGGGAGACCGCGACCACTGTCCTTGTCCCACTGGTGTCCGCGGCCTGCACCACGGTCGCCTTCTTCGCCTTCGTCGGACCCCAGCTCGGCGCGTTGGCCCAGTGGCTCGACCTCCACATGGGCCGACTGCAGTTCCACCATGTCGTCGTAGTGGGTCTCCTCCTGGGACTCATGACGGGCTTCGACCTCAACGGGGCCCTGGGAGGGGCCGCCCTGTCGTTCGGGATCACGGGTCTGAGCGGCGACAACCCCGCCAACGCGGCGCCGCAGAACCTCACCATCATGGCCGCGGTCGTGGCGGCGCGTATGGTTCCGCCCCTGGCGATGACCCTCACCACCGTCATACGCCCCGCACTGTTCAGCAAGGCCGAGCGCGACTGCGGAAGGTCCGGATGGCTGCTCGGCGCGATCGCCGTCCCCGAGGGCGCGCTTGCCTTCGCGTTCGCCGATCCCCTGCGGGTGATCCCGGCCTGCATGGCGGGCTGTGCCACCAGCGCCGCCATGGTCATGGGCCTGGGCGCCGGCACGTACGCCCCCTTCGGCGGGGTCCTGGCGATGGGGCGTTTCGGCGGCCTGTGGGTCTTCTCCGGCGCTGTCCTGGCCGGTGTCGTCGTCACGTCGCTGGTGACCATCGGCCTGAAGAACCTCGGCCGGGCGGCTGCCGTCGCCGAGCCCGCCGCAGGGGCCACGGCCCGCACTCGTCGACTCGCCAAGGTAGCGGCCTAGTCCCGTCCTCAGGGCGGGTGTGGCGGAACCAGGTCCGGGTTGCGCCACGACCCGCCACGACACGACACGACCCGCCACGACACAACATGACACGAGGAGAACAAGTGAGACCTCTCTCGACATCAAGACGCCGTGCAGGACTGCTTGTCGGCGCTGTCCTCGCCGCCTCGATCCCCCTCGCGG
>NZ_JBEPBA010000057.1:0-2461 GCF_040298885.1 Streptomyces sp. NPDC001137 | reverse complement strand
CGCAGGACGCCGTCGCGGCTGAAGTCCCAGTGCCGGCGCAGGTCGTCGCGGACGACGAAGCCCTGGTCGTCGACGCCCCGTGGATGCTCGTTGGGCACCAGGAGGCGGCCCACCTTGGAGGAGAGGACGTACTGGTCGCGGGGCCGGTCGTGCAGGGCGGCGCCGAGCCGGCGTTCGGCAAGGCCCAGGCCGTAGTGGGGTGCGGTGTCGAAGTAGCGGATGCCAGCCTGCCAGGCGGCGTCGACGGCGGCTGCCGCCTCGTGTGCCGGGGTGACGCGGTAGAGGTTGCCGATCACGGAGGCGCCGAAGCCGAGTTCGGTGATCTCGACGGGGGTGTGAGGGATCTTCCGGCGGTGCAAGAGAGGCTCCTGAGGGGGTGGTTCAGCGTCGGACGTGGGCCGAGCCGCCGGCGATGAGGGCCTCGACCTCGGTGAGGGTGGCCATGGAGACGTCGCCGGGGGTGGTCATGGCGAGGGCGCCGTGGGCGGTGCCGTAGGCCAGGGCCTGTTCCAGGGGGTGGCCGGCGAGCAGGCCGTGGATGAGTCCGGCGGCGAAGGCGTCGCCGGAGCCGATGCGGTCCAGGACGTGCAGGCCGGGCATGACCGGTCCGGTGAGGTAGCCGGTCTCGGCGGACCAGGCGGCCGAGGACCAGTCGTTGACGCCCGCCGAGGGCACCTCGCGCAGGGTCGTGGCCAGCACGTGGGCGTCGGGCAGCAGGTCGGCAACCTCCGCGAGCGCGCCCGGCACCTCGTGCGCCCGGAAGCGCTCGGCGCCTGGATGCGCGCCGGCCAGGCCCAGGGCGCCGACGACGACGTCGGCGTGGCGGGCCAGGCGCAGGTCGACCTCGCGGGCCCGCTCCGGTCCGCCGCGGCCGGCCCAGAGGCTGGGGCGGTGGTTGGGGTCGTAGGAGACGGTGACGCGGTGCCGGCGGGCGGCGGCCATGGCCTCGTCGGCGACGTCGACCGTGGTGTCGGACAGGGCGGCGAAGATGCCGCCGGTGTGGAACCAGCGCACCCCGGCCGAGAAGACCGTGTCCCAGTCGATGTCGCCCTTGCGCAGCTGGGAGACGGCGGTGTGGGCGCGGTCGCTGACGCCGAGCGCGCCGCGGATGCCGTAGCCGCGTTCGACGAAGTTCAGGCCGTTGCGGGCGGTGCGGCCGATGCCGTCGTCGGCCACCCAGCGGATCAGCGAGGTGTCGACACCGCCTTGCAGGATCAGGTCCTCGACCAGTCGGCCCACCGCGTTGTCGGCCAGCGCGGTCACGATGGCGGTGCGCAGGCCGAAGCAGCGGCGCAGCCCGCGCACGACGTTGTACTCGCCGCCGCCCTCCCACACCTGGAAGGTGCGGGCGGTACGGATGCGGCCCTCACCCGGGTCGAAACGCAGCATCACCTCACCGAGCGCGATCACATCGGTCATGGCGTGCTCCTTTCGACCGCGTCGGCGGTCAGCCGGCGGATCTCCGCATAGTCGCCGCTCTTGAGGAGAGCGGCGGTGGCCATCCAGCTGCCGCCCACCGCCAGCACCGCCGGGTCGGCCAGGTAGGCGGCCATCCGGTACGCGTCGATCCCGCCCGTCGGCACGAACCGCACCCCGGGAAACGGGGCCGCCAGCGCCCGCAGCGTGCGCAGGCCACCGAGGGGTTCGGCGGGGAAGAGCTTGACGGTGTCGAGGCCCGCCTTCAGGGCGCGCATCAATTCCGTGGCGGTGGCGATGCCGGGCACCACGGGCACCCCCAGCTCCCGGCACTTCGCGACGACGTCCTCGTCGAAGCCGGGCGAGACGACGAAGCGGGCCCCGGCCGCCACCGCCCGCTCCGCCTGCTCGGCGGTGAGCACCGTGCCCGCACCGACGGTGAGCCCACCGTGCGCGGCCATCACCTTCACGACCTGTTCGGCGTCCGGGGTGCGGAAGGTGACCTCCGCGCAGCGGGCGCCGCCCGCCGCGAGCGCGTCGGCCAGCGGGCCGGCACTCGCGGTGGACGGCACGACCAGCACCGGCAGGAGCCGCGCTCCGGCCAGTACCGAGGCCGGGTCGGTGCTGTTCATCGGCCCAGCCATCCGCCGTCCACGGGCAGGATCACGCCGTGGACGTAGGCGGCCGCGTCCGAGGCCAGGAACACGGTGGCGCCCGCGAGGTCGTCGGCGCTGCCCCAGCGTCCGGCCGGGATGCGGTCCAGGATCGCCTTGCTGCGCACCGGATCGTCCTGCAGCGCCTGAGTGTTGTCGGTGGCGATGTAGCCCGGCGCGATGGCGTTGACGTTCACCCCGTGCGGCGCCCACTCGTTGGCCAGCGCCTTGGTCAGACCCGCGACGCCGTGCTTGGCGGCGGTATAGCCGGGCACCGTGATGCCCCCCTGGAAACTCAGCAGCGAAGCGGTGAAGATGACCTTCCCCCGGCCGCGGGCCACCATCGCGGCACCGACCGCCCGGGTCAGCGCGAACTGCGCGTTCAGATTGAC
>NZ_JBEPBA010000056.1:0-5906 GCF_040298885.1 Streptomyces sp. NPDC001137 | reverse complement strand
GCTGATCCCGAACCCGCCAGCGATCCTCGCCAGGGAGGTGTGCTCGCGCAGGTACACCAGCGTCGCCGCCATCGACGCTGGGACGGACGGAGCTATTTAGACGCCATTTCAGTTGGTGTGATCTTTTGGCAGGCTGGGGTGATGACTGCTGCGCTTGTCGAGCGGATGGCGCCGGAAGAGCTGTGGACGTTGTTCCAGCGTGTGGTCCCGCCGGCGCCGATCCGCCCTCAGGGTGGAGGGCACCGGCGGCGAGGGGACCGCGAGGTACTGGCTGCCATCATCTTCGTGGCCACCTCAGGCTGCACCTGGAACCAACTGCCACCAGGCTTCGGACTGTCGGGCGTGACGGCCTTCCGCCGGTTCACCGAGTGGACGGAGGCCCGGGTGTGGGCCAAGCTCCACCGCCTGGTTCTCGACGAACTTGGTGCCCGCGGCGATCTGGACTGGTCGCGGTGCGCGATCGACTCCGTCAGCGTCCGTGCCCTCAAAGGGGGCAGCTGACGGGACCGAATCCGACCGACCGCGGCAAGAACGGATCGAAAATCCACCTGATCGTCGATCGCCGGGGCCTGCCGCTGTCGATCGGCATCTCCGCCGCGAACCTCCATGACAGCCAGGCCCTCATCCCGCTGGTCCGCGGCATCCCACCCATTCGCTCCCCTCGCGGCCCGCGACGCCGACGGCCCGCCAAGCTGCACGGTGACAAGGGATACGACTACCACCACCTGCGGCGATGGCTCGCTTCCCGCGGCATCCGGCACCGCCTTGCCCGCAAGGGCATCGAGTCGTCCCAGCGGCTGGGTCGGCACCGCTGGGTGGTGGAGCGGACTGTGTGCGCCACGAGGCGCTCTGTTTGTATCCCCGGCTGAGCCGGGAGGAACTCGGAAGGAGGTTCCTGGGCCAATGACTTACCTGATGTCGAAAGGCTGATGGGACAAAAGCATGTCAGTAAACCAGTGACCGGGCTCAGTTGTCGGGGACGGTGTGCTGGGTGGCCCGCGCGATATGGCGAAGACTGAATTGTTTGAAGCCCAATCTCCAGCAGATGCAAGTTCCCATCCGCCGGAAAGACAGCTGTAACCGGCGCCGCGTTCTGCACCAGGTTTCTATCGTTGGCCGGTGCACCTCCGGAGCGCGGAGCGATGCCCAGCGAGGGCATTCAAGGAGATGAGTGGGACGCCTACGTCGCGCTATGACGTACAGCAGAGACGAACGTGGGATCGCCTACGGGACGCGAGTCCTATGGCGACGGAGGTCCCGTAGTAGTCGCCGGAGCAACGCCCGGCCAGGGAGGACGGGAAAGCCGTCCGCAGGGCGAAGGGGACCAGGTGGTTCGGACACCCGAGGATCCGGGAGGTATGCGAAATGCAGAGCGCCGCAACGGTGCTGGGTGTCCTGCGTGAACGCGGCAGGCGTGGTCTGCCGTGCAGTGAACTGTATCGACAGCTGTTCAACCCGCAGTTGTATCTGTTGGCCTACGGACGTATCTACGCCAACCATGGCGCGATGACACCCGGGGTCACGCCGGAAACCGTGGACGGCATGTCACAGCGGAAGATAGCCCGGATAATTGAGGCGATGCGCCACGAGCGATACCGCTTCCGTCCGGTCCGGCGCGTCCATATCCCGAAGAGCAATGGGAAGACGCGTCCGCTGGGGCTACCGACCTGGTCGGACAAGCTCGTTGGCGAAGTCGTGCGCCTCCTGCTGGAAGCGCATTACGAGCCGACGTTCTCCGACCGCTCGCACGGATTTCGCCCCCGCCGTGGCTGCCATACCGCTTTGCGGGAGGTGTCCCACACCTGGACCGGGACAGCCTGGTTCATCGAGGGCGACAT
This sequence comes from Streptomyces sp. NPDC001137, assembly GCF_040298885.1. NCBI lineage: Bacteria > Bacillati > Actinomycetota > Actinomycetes > Kitasatosporales > Streptomycetaceae > Streptomyces > Streptomyces sp. NPDC001137. Next base: position 4,068 of record NZ_JBEPBA010000056.1, on the reverse strand, counting down.
CGCCGATTGCTTCGGCAGTCTGGACCACCAGGTCCTGCTGACGATCCTCGGCGAGAAGATCCGTGACCAGCGGTTTCTGCGGCTGGTGCGGAACATGCTGACAGCCGGATACCTGGAGGACTGGAGGTGGGGAGCCACGCTCTCCGGGGCACCGCAAGGCGGAGTGGCCTCCCCGATCCTGTCCAACATTTACCTGCACAAGTTGGACGAGTTCGTAGAGACAGTACTGATTCCGGAGTACACCCGAGGGGAACGTCGGGCCCGCAACCCGGCGTATTTGGAGTTACAGAGTCTGCTGCGGACAGTCCGTCAACACGGCGACCGGCCTTTGGCTCGTGCCGTGCGTCGACGGATGACCAGCCTGCCGAGTGCGGACCCGAATGATCCGCACTACCGGAGACTGCGTTACACCCGCTACGCGGACGATCATCTCCTTGGTTTCACCGGACCAAGAGTCGAGGCCGAGCAGATCAAGCAACGCCTGGCAGCGTTCCTGCATGATGAACTCAAGCTGGAACTCTCCCAGGAGAAGACGCTGATCACTCATGCCCGTACCGGGGCAGCGAGGTTCCTCGGCTATGAGATCACGGTCCAGCACAACGACACGAAGAAGACCGGCCGTTACCGACGCGTCAACGGACAGATCGCTCTCCGTGTCCCCCGGGACGTGATCAAATCCAAATGCGTGCCCTATCTCGCCCGCGGAAAGCCCGCGAAGCGAAAGGACCTCGTCAACAGCACCGATCACGCGATCGTTGCCACGTTCGGGGCCGTTTACCGGGGCATCGTCCAGTACTACCTGCTCGCCGGGGATGTCTCCCGGCTGCACCGCCTGCGCTGGGTCATGGAGACATCCATGCTCAAGACCCTTGCAGCAAAGCACCGTTCGACCGTGCCGAAGATGGCCGCCAAGCACAAGACCAGAATCGACACGGACCACGGTCTCCGAACTTGTTTCGAGGCCCGAATCGAGCGGGAGCATAGGAAGCCGCTGGTGGCACGGTTCGGAGGAATCCCCCTATATCGACAGCGGTCGGCGAAGATTGTGGACCGCCGGCCCGTCTGGGTGGACTATCCGCATAAAGAGCTGGTCACGCGGCTCTTGGCGGACACCTGCGAGATCTGCGGGAGCACTGGTGATGTCACGGTGCATCACATCCGCGCCCTTGCCGACCTCGCTCATGCCGGATGGCCGCCGTCCGACTGGGCGCGCGTCATGCTCGACCGGCGCCGCAAAACGGTCGTGGCCTGCGACACCTGCCACGATCGCATCCACGAGGCACAGGCAGCCAGATCATTCACGCCGTGATCACTGGAGAGCCGGGTGATAGCGAAAGCGTCAAGCCCGGTTCGGCGGGAGGCCGCGAGGAAAAGGAGCTGCCACGGCAGACACCTCGCCACGCGGCCGACCCAACGTCCTGGCTGTCTGGCTGCCGCCGCCTGCACCGCCGCTACGAGCGCAAGCCGGAACACTTCCTTGCCTTCACAGCCATCGCCGCGACCCTCATATGTCACCGCCGACTGGCCAAGTGAAATGACGTCTTAGCAGCGCCGGTAGCCCTCCCCAGCGACGCCGAGCACGGTCACCCATTCCACGAGCGTCCACGGCAGGTCGAGTGCAGCAGGAGGCAATAAGCGAGCGGGGCGGTTTTTCACGACGCAGTACTTGCGTTTTGATCAGGAGCTTCGGACTCCTCTTGCAACGTCACTGCCGCGTGAAGCAACTCATTGGCGTAGCGGTCGGCAGCATCTTTCACTCGCTTCTTAGACGGCAGGATGAACCAGGCGACGAAGCAAATGAGGCATGCCACGATACCGAACAGGTTCCCAGCAGAGACCTGCGGCCGATGCACCAACGGCGCGACCCACGCCATGTAGCCCGCCAAGGCAAGCGCAGATAGAAGACTCACCCCTCTTGCAGCCCAGCGCACTCCGTAAAGGTTGCGCTCGTAGCCATAGTTCCGATTCTCATTGAAGAGGAAAGGGAACTTCTCCTCCCCAGTTTTTCGGCGCACGCGTGTTACCGCTGTCTCGATAACAGTGTCCGCCTTGACCGCATCTCGGCGTTCGGCACGTAGCGAGGGCAAAGGCACGCCAGAAACAGCCTCAACTGCTTTCCGCCACATGGTGCGTTGTACTTCGTTTTCAGTTGGTGAGTCCAACCTCAGCCACGTAGTCGTTGGCGGTCCGCCCCAACTCTTCCACAGCCGCCGTTCAGCGCCTTTTCCGAAGTTGCGAACTACTCCGGCGATCACGACAGGACCCACGCCCGCAACCGCGAGAATTCCGAGAACGTAGGAAATAGCCGGAATCTGGCGCAGCCCAAGTACCGCGAAGAGAACAACGAACGGAAGGATTGCGAGCAGGCCGGGCACAAGTCGTGCCCGGCGCTCGTAGTCATCGAGGATCAGCACGCTCACGCGCCCCCGTCATCCTCGACCGTGTAATGGAACGGGATGGGCTCTGACGGGCCGTAACCCGAGCGCTCGGGAGCGTTGTAGTAGTGCAAGAGAGACACCCCTTGTGTGCCGTGGACGGGATAGCCACGCCGCCTGAAGGCATTTGTCACCTTCTTCGCCGGGTGCCGGTTCTCCGGGTTCTTCTTCGGGGCCGAGACGTACGCCACGCCACGCGTCACACCCTCCACCGTCGAGCCCAGCAAGCGGTCAAGCACAGCCGGGCCGACGTTGTTCCGGCTCCCGTGGTGTGGCACCTGCACGAACCGCAGGTCACCGGGGGTGAATCCATTCTCCTCAAGACCGTTAAGGACATGCGTGAGGGCCGGAATTCCAGCGTCGCCGGTCAGCAACAGCTTCCTGTCGTCGACCTCTAGCAGTGAGACCACGCTGGCGTTGTTGGTGGGTGTGGTTGTGCCGTCGTTCCGCAAGGTCTCGTCCCACCAGGTCTCCGGGACCAACTTCTTCGCGGCCTCCAGCATCTTCCGCATGAAGTTCTCGAGCGCTTGCTGCGCGGCCGACTTGGCGACCTGCCCCACGAGCTCTCTCAGGAGCTCCTCGTAGTACGCCTCAGTCGGCCCAAGTACATTGAAGACGCCGTCCTTGGTGCTCATGCCGGCGAACGGCTCGACCACCTCGACGCCCTGCTCCTGCGCCAGGGCCTCCAGCTCCGTCGCGGCCTCCAGCATCCGGCGGGCTGGATCGTTCAGCTTGTTCCGCCAGTGGCTTGAAGTCCGCGCGCGCTCCATCTCCTCTGAGTGGTCCCAGGGCAGGTGCATCCAGAGCTTCCGAACCCGCAGCTCCTCCAGCACGGTCTTCAAACCGCAGATGTGGTCCTGGTCGGTGTGCGTCGAGATGACGTAGTCGAGCCGGTCAGTGCCGTAGCGCTCCTTGATGTGCTCGACGAGGGCGTCACCGCACTCGGTGTACCCGCCGTCGATCACGATGACGGTCTGTTCCTCACGCTTCCCATGGAGGTTCCCGTACCGGAGGACAATGGCATCGCCGCCCTTGGACTCCTCCCCCACAGGGAGAAAATCGATCTCGTATCCCACGTTGGTTCCTTGGCTTCCAGGCGCTTTGGCGCATCACACAAAGGACGGCCGTCGCACCCCCGTGCCTTCGGCCAACTACCAACGCAGAGTAACCCTGGCAGTCCATCAGTTCCTTACGCTCCGTCAAACCTTGGGTAGGCAAAGGGAATAGACCACCACTCTGGTGTGACCGTTTGTGATCAATTCTGATGCGTAGTGACCGTCCGTGTTTCAATCCCGCCGCCCACGCGAGAGCCAAGGTCCACGGCAAAGGCCCAGCTCGGAACCGCCCCCCAGGCGCACAGAGATTACGTGATTACAGTTAGTTACGCCCCCTGTGGCCTTCAGTAAATGGATCGGTAGTCCGGAATGCCCGTCCCAACTACTGCAATTGGCGTAGCTAAGTCCAGCCATAAAGTTCTTGATCAGTTGAACCAGGCCGACGTGCGATACGTAGGACCCCGCTGAACCGGGACGCGCTAACCTCGAACTTTCGTGGTGGGCCGTCGACGAAGTCGGCGGCCCATTTTGTTGTCGGTGGTGGAGGGCGGGCAGGCTGAGGGCCCGGGTGTCGTCTC
>NZ_JBEPBA010000055.1:0-6598 GCF_040298885.1 Streptomyces sp. NPDC001137 | reverse complement strand
CGAGTACGAGGAAGCCTTCTGGCGCAGCCAGGAGCAAACCCCGCAGTCCGCCTGAACCAATCAAGATCGGACTCTACGAAACTCGGGGCAGCTCACCTGTCAACCTGATCAACCGACTGGCACCCCCAAATTGGCGACGGGGCACGGCAAATCGAACAGTCCAGGACCGGGTCCGAAGACCGGCAGTTGCGGATGTCGCTTCTGACTCTTCCGGTCATAACAGCTGTGCGGCGCGGCCTAGCTGGCTACCCTTTTCGATGCCTGACTCAGCGGAAGTCTGGCTATGGGGCGGGGTGGGGGGACATGTCTGATTCTTTGGTGCGAGTGGAGACGGTGGAGCTCGACTCGCAGGGGTCTCGTCAGATTCGGGCCAGAAACCGCGGGACGGCGTCACTGGAGGAACGGTCCGCGGAACTGGAGGAGGCGATCGTCTCAGCCTCCGGTATTGCGCAGAGATCCCTGGCTCGACTCCAAGAGCGCGACGGGTGGCGCGTCAGTTCTTTGGAGGTGACGTTCGGTGTGACGCTCGCGGCGGAGGCAGGGGTGATCCTTTCCAAGGCGTCCGCCGAGGCGTCCTTCGAAGTCGTCGTCACAGTGGAACGAACCTGAAGGCCGACAGTGCCCGGTCGCGACTACGCCGTGGACATCTGTCAGGGAGACGTTTACTTGGGGGCCGGATTCCTGCTGACTCGTTGCTATGTCCTCACTGCCGACCACTGCCTGACCGCACTGTCCCACCAGGACGATCAGGTACTCGTGCGCTTCGAGTCAGGTAGGACTTTGGAAGGGTGCGTCCGACGGCGGGTAAAGGAGGCGGATCTCGCGATCGTGGAGATCCTCCGGCCACAGGAAGTCCCCTTCGCCCTGCCGAACGCCGACCATGCGCGCCGCGGCGACCGCTGGCGCGGGCTGCACCGCCCCACGCCCAGCGACCCTGACCTGGGCGGCCTGGTGGACGCGTACGCCGTCAAGTACCACTGCGAGGGTGGGGCCTTCATCGAGGCAATCCAGTTAATCGTGGAGCAGACCCTGGGCGACTACGCCGGCTACTCCGGTGGCCCGGTGGAGAAGACCACTCCGGGCTCCGACGGAGCGGTCATCGGGATCCTCATCGAGCAGTACCCGGACCGGCAGGACTCCCGACGCTCGGCCAACGTGCTGTTCGCCGCCACCATCCACGAGGCCATGAGCCGCTTCGAGTACTTCCGGACAGGCCATCTCCACCGGGTTCTGGAAGGCCGGCAGGTACAGCGAACCCTGGGGGCGGCACCCGGCAACGACGTCGGCCTGGACACCGAAATGGACAGGACGGAGACCCTCCTCGTCCGACTCAAGGAGTGGTCGGACAGTGGTCTGCTCGATCCGGCCCAGGTGGTCAGTCTCACGGGACACGCAGTCAAAGCGATGATCGGCAGAACGCTTGGAGGTGACGGCACCCGTGACCAGCGAGACGCTGACTGATGTTATCCGTCGCGCGGAGAGCGCTCTGACCTATACCGAAGGCGACGACGAGGACGAGCCGTTCCGGCTGTCCGACATACCGGACCGGATGGTCGCGGACTCCGTCCTACGAAACCCGGAGTCGGCGAGAGAAGTCTGCTACGTGGCGGCGCTGCTCAACTCTCTCAACCACCGCGACGACGCGCTGCGCCTGATACGGACCGCGGCTACGGCACTCTCCTCACCGCGCACATCCAGAACACCCGAATGGGGTGCGGCTCTCAACCAGCTGGGCGTGATGGCCGCGTCCCTCGGCGATGTCAAATCGGCGTACAACGTGCTGCGGCGGCTATCCGAGGAGTGCCCGCCCGTGACACCCTCACTGCGCGCCCGCATCGACGCCAATCTTGCTGCAGTAGAAGTGCAGTTGGGAATGGTGGAACAGGCTCGAGCGTCTATGCGGCGAAGCCACGGGTATCTCGGCGCCACCGGGGCTTCGGCCGGGGCAGAAGATCCCAGCATCAGGAACATCCTGGCGGCTGTAGAGCTCGCCGTCGCCGATCACGGGACAGGAAAGGCCTCCCAGGAGGCTGCGGTCGCCCATTTCCGGACAGTCAACCAGTTCTCACTCGAAGATCTCGACGCCGAGACCGGCAACGAGTCGAGAGAGATCTCCCTGCTGGTCAGCAGAGCTGTCGTCGAACTCGCGCAGGCGCGGGCGAAGCATGACACGCACGAACTCGACCGCCTCGTCCTTGTCCTGGAGACGATCACCGCGAGGGCCGCATCCTCGCTCGGTTCCGACCATCCGCAGACGGTGACCGCCATGGTCAACCTCGCTTGCGCCGAGTTCGAGGCGGCACGAATCGCCGCTCATCCTCACAGCCCGCGCTTCGACCGTGCCGTGGAAGCCCTCCGGTCGGCCGTGGAGATGGCGACGAGGCGTCTGGGGCCGGAGCATCACCTCGTCGCCACCGCCTCAGCCACCCACGCCCGCGCACTGCGGGAGGTGTCTCGCACGACACGCCAACATCAGCCCACCCAGGGGGACGAAACCATGGAAACGACGCCCGAAGAGCGGCGGCCGAGAGCCACTCCTCGGCCCGTCCGAGTACCGAACGTGCTGCGGAAAGCCTTGGTGACGTCGGTGGTCGCCGCAGGTACCTACCTCATCACCAATGCCATGGCCGCTAAGCAGTCGCAGCTGTGGCAACTGGCCGTCTCCGTACTCATCGGCGGCAGCGCACTGATCATCCAGTACCTGATTGATTTCGGGGAGCGCCTCGACACCATGGAGGAGGCTGTGAGCGCGCGCAGCCGCGAGTTGGCAGACGTCGTGGAGATGAGCTTCGCCCGTGTCAACGAGGCCACCCAGTTGTTCAGCCAGGTCGACAGTTCCGTGCTGCGCTCGGACGGAGTGGCACAGCTGGCCCGCAGCGTCACACAATTGGGAGTGGACAGTCCGGACATCGTTCGCGACTTCGCCACTGAAGAGATCGACCGCCTGGCAACACTGATGGGCAATCTCAACTCGCGGATCGCCGACTACGAGGGCGAGAACCTGGACTGGCTACTCTCCCTGACCCAGTGCGCCAAGAAGACCATCGACGCCGTCAGTACCAGCGCAACCAGGGACCTCTGGTTCGGCCCGCACGCCCCCAGCTATCTGGAGACCGAGTCCGACGCGGTGCAGGAGCGCGGCGTGAAGATCCGTCGACTCTTCATCGTGCAGCGGCCTGAGGACGTCGACGACTCACTGGAACGGCTGTGCGAGGACCAGCGAGGGCTGGGCATTGAAGCTCGCGTGCTGGTCCCCTCACAACTGCCGCTGTACGTCAGACGTGGCGTGATCAAGGATTTCATCCTCTTTGACCAGTCATTGTCCTACGAGGTAGAACAAGATTTCGCCGGCTTGGGCGGCAGGACCACGTTGAACGTGCGCTCCGACGACATCGCGTCCCGGGTCAGGCGTTTCGACCTGCTCTGGGAATCGGCGGAGGCGCGTACCGACGATCACACGCACGGCACGAACCGATACTGACCGTTCTGCTCGTGCGTTGTCTACGTCCGGCCGATCCTGCCCGCCGCCGGGGTTCACCTCGCCTGGCCAGCCCGATCCCCTCACTCAAGGGCGCCCTCGTTCAGAAGGTCGCCACAGAACAGCGAACGCCAGGGGAGCCCGCTTCCCGTGCCGTGAGCAGCTCGTTTTCGTAGGCTGGTGGTGCTCGGGGCTACTGCGGAGGGACTGCCATGCCCGGAACTATCTGGAGCGGTGCCATCTCGTTCGGCCTGGTCACTTCACTGAACTAGGCCGGTTGTCTGCCCTGCTGGGTCCATCCGAAATGGACAGTCTGGCGTTGTCCGGTGTCCGCTCTGGTGGAGCGGCATGTTGGTGTTCAAAGATTGGTGCTCTGCTGGTTTGCCTCTCTCCATCTGCTGGTCGACAGTTGACACACCCAGATCCGCCAACGCGACCCCAATGCTCCATCGCTGTTGGTACCGTCCTGCCGCGTCCTTGTGTCTGACGGGACGACGTGATGCGCACGGTGAATTGGCCCGGAGGTTTGGTGTCGCCGATTGCCCTGTACTACCCGTGGAGGCACTTCCAACAGGATTCATGGGTACTGCAAGCCCTCCTCACCTGGGACAGAGTTACACGCCTACGCCCTGCGGGCCTGCGCGATGCCGACTCCGAGCGCGTTCGGCAAGTCCGGGAGGAGACGGACTTCATCCTCGACATCACTCCGAGCCCAGCCGACCTCGCGACCGTCACAGATGCATTCACCGAAGTCATCGACACGCAGGGTGAACCGCTCGCGCAGTGGTTTCCACCCCTGGATGGCCTCGACGACGCGCGCTTCAACCCACCGCCCAGCCAGAGCCTCAACGGGGGCGGGACGCCCCATTTCGACCTGTACGCAGGTCCCCCCACCCCCTTGATCAGCCGCGAGCTTGGCGAACTCCTGGCCGAGTACAGGGTGGGCGTCGCCCACCGAACGCGCTCCGGCGAAAACCGAGGCAGCTCATGGATTCGTGTACCCAACCGATTGGGATCGATCTATCTGGCGGCTCTGGCCGACGTCGTCGCGGCGGGCAACCGGCTCGCCCTTACCACCGATGACCCGAGGATGCACCGCGCGAGCGGTGCCCTGGACCGCCTGCCGGACCTTCTGCGCGGGACGCCCCTGCCCGTACCCGCCGTCGAGAACCCGACGAACGCCTATGTGCACCTGGCGCTTCAGGCGGCGGTGGATTTCGAGGGGCAGAGGCCGAGTCTGACGACGCTCATCCGTTTCCGGGAACGACATCGTGACCAATTGGCCGCCTTCCATCAGCATGTGGCCGCACTGGGCGAAGAGCTCCAAGCTGTCGCCTCCGTAGAGGACATCACAGTCGCGCACGCCCATCTGAATTCGTTGTACAGAAGTACGACCAAGCCGCAGCTCGACGAATTGCGTGGGAGCCTGCGCGGAGTCGGCATCGAAACCAGCGCGAAGGCCCTGACTTTGAAGGTCGACGTGAACGCAGCGGCCGGGACCCTCCTGGGTGGGGTGGCCGCGGCAGGCGGCCACGTCGCGCTGGCCGGCGCTGCCGTGGCTATCACCGTGCTGCCATATCTGGCAGGCACGTTCAAGGCACGCCGCGATGCGATAGCTCGTTCTCCCGTGGCGTACCTACTGGCGGCGAGAAGGATGCATCCAGAAGCGAAGCTGCCTGAGACGCTTCGAGGCTGGTCCTGGGGCAGAGGTGGCCTGAGCTGACGCGAGGCAGTCGCCCCGCATCTGGCGCTGCTCTACGACAGAGCAGGGATCAGCGCCTGGATGGACCGCGGCCGCAACCAGCACCACGGCCGCATCTCCCGTCGATGCCGCCACCCGCCACGGTGGACTGGCCCGCCCACTCCTCGCCGGCCCTCCGGGCGGGGGACGGTCAACGGCATCAACCCGTGACCGTGACCGGAGGGGCCATTGCCTACCTCCGCGACGAAGGACCGGTACTCAGTCGGCAGATCGATGCCGTGAACTTCCTCGAACGCCCTGATCTCCGCCTCCGGCAGTGCCGGCGCCAGCTCGTACCGGTGCATGTGCGCCCCAACCTTCTCGACCATCCTCGACGAGGTGTATGAGGTCCGGGACCTGGAGTGGCCCGTGCTCACACCCGGTGTGGCGGTATGCCGCTATCGGTTCGCCTGGATCGGCGTAGTCGAAGGCCCGCCACGTTCCGGTCAGGAGCGGGGCACCAACGTCATCGTGCGGCGGGACGGAGTGTTGATGATGCTCCATGAACCTCTGAGCAGTTGGTCGCTTCCGGCGGTTGATCAGGCGGTGAGGCCGTAATCGTGCTGGTCGGGAGCGGAATAGAGGCGCTGGTGTTCTCGGGCGAGGTGGAGCGCCCAGTAGGTGTCGAAGTCGCCGTTGTCGATGAGAGCGCGGAGCTTGAGCACGGCTTCGGCGCCGGTCAGGCCCCAGCTGCTGCTGGTGATGTCGAGGTGGTCGCCGATCAAGTGACGGCAGGCGCCTTCGATCGGGCCGGTGGCGATGGGCCAGCCCGCGGTGAGCGCAGTGTCGGAGTGGAGGTGGTCGAGGTGGCCGGTGAGGTAGCGGACGCAGGCGTCGGCTCCCTCGCGCCGGGTTCCGCGCAGCCCGTTCTGACCGGCCTGAGCGGTGATCTCGGTCGCGGCGCGGGCGGCCTGGCGGTGGAGAATCGTGGTGAGGTGGCCGGCGACCTGGGCTTCGGCTTCGGGCGTGCCCACCTTGTGGAAGCAGTGTGCCGCGCCCCAGACGTACTCGACCACGTGGACGAAGTCGAGCAGGACGTGCACCTTGAGGTGGCGCCGGCCGGCTTCGGCCTGGATCAACTCGAGCTGGTGGCGGGCCCCGTCGACCAGCACCCAGGTGCGCTTATGGTCCCGGTCACGGGCCTGGGCCTAGTCGAACGCGGCGGCGATCGCCTCCTCCAGAAGCCGGGCGTAGTCCTTGAGGTGTGCGAGTATCAGGCGCCGGATCGCGATGTCCTCCGCCTCGAAGTAGCTCGGCCGCCTCGCCATGGCCAGGGGCTGTCGACCTAGTGAGCTGGTCCGGAGATCCTGTCGCAGTAGTGGCAGATCCGGTCGATGATCTGGTCGGCTGTCTTGGTCCAGCGGAACGGGCGGGCCTGT
>NZ_JBEPBA010000054.1:0-7791 GCF_040298885.1 Streptomyces sp. NPDC001137 | reverse complement strand
GCGAACCACAGCTTCAGGTCCCTGGAGCCGGTGGCGTCCATGATGTCGACGCATTCCAGCAGGTGATCGACCGCCTTGCGCCGCACCGCCGCATCGGGGTGGCAGATGCTGCCCAGCTTGTAGTCGTCGTCCTGGAACGTGTTGGAATTGATCGCACCGAGCGCAACCCCCTGCTCTCGCGCGAACGCCGCCAGCTTGCCGTAGTTCTCGACGGCGTCCCACGGAATGTGCAGCGCGACGGTCGGCGCCACACCGGTGAACGCGTGCACCTGTGCCGCGTCGGCCAGCTTCTCCCACGGGTCGCGCGGCACGCCCTGCTGGGCGAAAACCTTGAAGCGCGTACCGGAGTTGCCGTACGCCCACGACGGTGTCTCGATCTTCTGCGCCGCGAGTGCTGCCTTCACGGCGGACTGGTCTGGCATGACCACCTCTGAACACGGTTTGAATCGTTTCAGGGAACGTAGTCCCACTGATGGGATGTCGTCAAGACGTCCGCGCGCTCACTCTGGGCCGTTCACGCGAGTGCGGAGATTTCGTTGCCGGAACCCTTGACGAGCCGCCGTCGTAGCCCCACGATGCCGTGAAACGTTTCACGAGGGTTTCGAAGGCCGGTTACACGTGTCATCACCGAAGGCTCACCCGGCCCTCCGTCCCCGAACTCCCCTTCCGAAAGGCCGCCTTGATGAGCAACGACGCCATCTCCCGCAGGCCCGCCCAACCCCGGGTCACCCGCTCCCAGTGGCGCCTGGCCGTCCTCTCCGGCATGGCCTCCTATCTGGACTCGGGCATCATCGTCTCCTCGGGCCTGTCACTGGGCCTGTGGCAGAGCCGCTTCCACCTGTCCTCCTGGGGGCTCGGCGCACTGAGCGCGGCGCTGACCTTCTCCATCGCCATCGGCTCACTCGTCGGCGGCCGCCTCGCCGACCGCTTCGGCCGTAAGCGTGTGTACGGGATCGACATCCTCGTCTACGCCATCGGAGCCGCCTTGCTGGTCTTCGCCCCCAACAGCGCCTTCCTCTTCGCCGGCATGATCATCGGCGGTCTTGCGGCCGGCGCCGACCTGCCGACCTCACTGGCCATGGTTTCCGAGCACTCCCCGCGCTCGGTACGCGGCCGGCTGATCGGTGCGACGCAGACCATGTGGGTCGTCGGTATCACCGCCGCGATCGTGATCGGCTTCGGCACCTCCACGCTCGGCTATCTGTCCGCTCAGCTCCTCTTCGCCCACCTCGCCCTCGTGGCCCTGGTCAGCTGGGTGCTGCGCAACCGTATGCGGCTGTCTCCCGTGCTGGAGGAGGCCGAGCGCGGCGGCGGTGGCGAGGGCATCGACGCGCGGGCGCTGCGCCGCCTCGGCGCCAAGCCGGTCCTCGTCCCGCTCCTCGCGACGGGCGGCTTCTACCTCGCCTGGAACCTCGCCGCCAACACCATGGGCCAGTACGGCACGTACTTCCTGACGACCGTCAGCGGCGCCTCCCAGACCCTCGCCACGGGGATGGGCCTGGCCGGGCTCCCGATCGGGCTGGTCTGCTCGCTCGCCTTCGTGCGGCTGGCCGACACACCCTGGCGCGACCGGCTGTTCTACGTCTGCGCGGTGCTCCAGGTCCTTGCCTTCGGCGTGGCCGCGGCAACCGGCGGCGCGGTGATCGCGGCGATGGTGTTCTTCCTGCTCCTCTACAACGTCGTCAACCAGTTCGCCGGTGAGGCCAATTACAAGGTCTGGTCCCAGGAGGTGTTCCCTGAGGAACTGCGTGCGACCACCCAGGGACTGACCTACGGCCTCAGCCGTGCCCTGTGCGGACTCGCCGGCCTCGCCACCCCGACCCTGATGGCGGTCAGCGGTTCGGCCGTCCTGTGGATCACCACGGCGTGTGTGGCCGTGTCCGGTCTGATCGGAGTGTGGGTCGTCCGCACCATCGCTCCGCAGGGGCGGGCTGCGGCCACAGGGACCACATCCGGCGTCCGTGCGAAGGAGGCGATCTGATGCGCGTCACCGCGCCTGTCCTGGAACACCACCGCGAGCCGCTCGGCATCGGCGAGAGCAGGCCCCGCCTGAGCTGGCGCACCGAAACCGACGCACCCGGCTGGACGCAGCAGGCGTACCGGCTGGAGATCACCGATGCCGACGGCACCGTCCTGACCGACACCGGGCGCGTCGAGGGCGCCGACTCGGTGCTGGTGGAGTGGCCGGGCGAGCCGCTCGCCTCCCGCAGCCGCGTCGGGGTGCGTGTGCAGGTGTGGGGGGAGGGCGCCGAGCCGTCCGCCTGGTCGCCGCCCACCTGGGCGGAGACGGGGCTGCTCGCCCGTACCGACTGGACCGCCCGGCCCGTCACCCCCGACCGTGAACCGTCCGACGCCCCGCTCCCGGTGGCGCTGCTGCACCGCACCTTCACCCTCGCCAAGCCGGTCGCCTCGGCCCGCCTGTACATCACCGCCTACGGCGTCTACGAGGCCGAGATCAACGGCAATCGTGTCGGCGACCACGTCCTCGCCCCCGGCTGGACCTCCTACCACCACCGGCTGCGCTACCAGACCTTCGACGTCACCGGCCTGCTGCACGAGGGCGGCAACGCCATCGGCGCACTCCTCGGCGAGGGCTGGTACACGGGCCGGCTCGGCTTCCACGGCGGCCGGCGCAACCTCTACGGCGAACGCCGCGCGCTCCTCGCCCAACTGGAGGTCACCCACCCCGACGGCACCGTCACCACCCTCGGTACCGACGAGACCTGGCGCGCCACGACCGGCCCGATCCTGCGCTCGGAGCTCTACGACGGCGAGGTCTACGACGCCCGGTCGGCCCGCCCCGGCTGGTCCGCACCGGGCCACGACACCTCCGCCTGGTCACCCGTCACCGAACTCCCGCTTTCCGAGGCGGAGTTGGTGGCCCCGACCGGCCCGCCCGTGCGCCGTACCCAGACCCTGTCCCCGGTCGAGGTCATCAGCACGCCATCCGGGAAGACGGTCCTCGACTTCGGTCAGAACCTGGTCGGACGCCTGCGCATCCGCGTCTCGGGCCCGGCCGGACACACCATCACCCTGCGGCACGCGGAAGTTCTGGAGCACGGCGAGCTCGGCGTACGGCCCCTGCGTCTCGCCGCCGCCACCGACACGTACACCCTCGCCGGCACGGGCGAGGAGACGTACGAACCGCGCTTCACCTTCCACGGGTTCCGCTACGCCGAAATCGACAACTGGCCCGGCGAGCTGGACCCGTCCGCGATCGAGGCCGTCGTCCTGCACACCGACATGACCCGCACGGGCTGGTTCGAGTGCTCGCACGAGCTGGTCAACCGCCTGCATGAGAACGTCGTATGGGGCATGCGCGGCAACTTCCTCGACATCCCCACCGACTGCCCCCAGCGCGACGAACGCCTCGGCTGGACCGGCGACATCCAGGTCTTCGCCCCCACCGCCTCCTTCCTCTACGACTGCTCGGGCATGCTCGGCGGCTGGCTGCGCGACCTGGCGGCCGAACAACTCGCCCGCCCCGACGGCACACCCCCGCTGGTCGTGCCCGACGTCCTGCCCTCGGGCTTCGGCGGCACCCCGCACGCGGTGTGGGCGGACGTCGCGGTGCTGGTGCCGTGGACGCTGTATCGGCGCTTCGGTGATCCGGCCGTGCTGCGCACCCAGTACCCGAGCATGCGCGCCTGGGTGGAGACCGCCGCCCGCCTCACCGAGGAGGGCGGCGGCCTGTGGCGGCAGGACTTCCAGCTCGGCGACTGGCTCGACCCGGCCGCCCCGCCGGACGCTCCGGGAGACGCCCGTACGGACGGCGATCTCGTCGCCAACGCATACGTCGCCCGCTCGGCCGACGTGCTCGCCGAGACGGCGCGGCTGCTGGGAGAGAAGGACGACGCCGTCCGCTACGAGGAGCTCGCGCGCTCGGTGCGGGCGGCCTTCGCCGACGAGTTCGTCACCCCCGTCGGGCGGATGTCGAGCGATGCGCAGACCGCGTACGCGCTCGCCCTGTGCTTCGCGCTGCTGCCGACGGAGCGTCAACGGCGGGGCGCCGCCGAGCGGTTGGCCCACATCGTGCGCAAGGCGGGCTTCCGCATCGCCACCGGATTCGCCGGTACGCCGCTGATCTGCGACGCCCTGTGCGCGGCCGGGGAAGCGCAGCTGGCGTACCGGATGCTCCTGGAGAAGGGCTGCCCGTCCTGGCTGTACCCGGTGAGCATGGGGGCGACGACCGTGTGGGAGCGGTGGGACTCGATGCTGCCCGACGGGAGCATCAACCCCGGCGAGATGACCTCCTTCAACCACTACGCCCTCGGTGCCGTCGCGGACTGGCTGCACCGCACGGTCGCCGGCCTCGAAGCCGCCGAGCCGGGCTGGAGCCGGCTGCGCATCGCGCCCGTTCCCGGCGGCGACCTGACGTATGCCAAGGCCGCGCATGACACGCCGTACGGCCGCGCCGAGGCCGGCTGGCGGATCGAGGACGGCACGCTCGTGGTGGAGGTGCTCGTCCCACCCAACACCCGGGCGGAGGTCCAACTCCCGGGCGAGGGGGAGCCGTTCGAGGTCGGTTCTGGCCGCCGTACCTTCCGGCGGCCGTACACCGCCCCCGCCTGGCCGCCGGCCGCGATCCGCAATCCGTTCGCCGGGCCGGAGGAGTAGGGCGGGCGAGGTGCTCAGGCCAGGACCGCCGGCCTGAGCACCTCCTCGCACCACTGGCGGAACGTGGTCGGGCTGGGGGAGGCGAGGCGGTGGTCCTCGTCGTAGGCGTCCTTGATCTGGGCCACGGCCATGTCGACCAGCCCCTGCGCCCATGCCTCGCTCGCGCCGTGCTCCAGCATCGTCGCCCGGTAGGTGTCGAGGGGCAGCTGCTGATACCGGACGGGCCGCCCCAGCACCTCCGAGAGAACCCGGGCCATGCCGTCGGGGGAGAGGGCGTCGGGACTGACCACGGGGACACCCTCCTGACCGCTCCACGAACGGTCGCGCAGGAGTTCCGTGGCCTTGGCCGCGATGTCCCGGGTGGCGACGGACGCGATGACGCGGTCGCCGGGCTGCGGCCAGTAGAACGCGCCCTGGTCCCTGATCGCGGCCACCTGCCAGAGCAGGTTCTCCATGAAGGCAGGCGGCTGCAGCGCCCGGAAGTGCACTCCGGTGTCCATGATCATCCGGTCCTTGGCGAGCGACGCCGACAGGTGCCCGGCGTTCTTCTCGATTCCGCGGCCCATGGTCGACACGGCGACGACCCGCTTGACGCCCCGGGCGGCGATCGCTTCACAGGCCGCCCGCGTGTAGTCCACGTAGTGGCCTTCGACGTCCTCCGCGCGCGGGTCCGGTGGCACCACCCAGAACACCGCGTCCGCGCCCGCGAAGGCCTCCATGGCGACATCCAGGTCACGGTGCGAGCCCTGGACGACCTCGACGCGTCCGCGTACCTGCGCAGGCAGCCGGGAGGGATCGCGGACGATCACGCGGACCGGCTCCTCGTCGGCGAGGAGACCGTCGACGACCTGGCGGCCGATCTGACCGGTGGGAGTGGTGATGACAAGCATGGAAAAGCTCCAAGAGGGCTCGCTGGAAAGGCAGTTGCACCCTCCGGCCGTCGGCTGGACGGACCGGGGGGGACCGCGTGCTTCGATCCTGCGGCGCGCCCCTGGAAGACGGAAGGACCGACGAAATCCCGCTTGTTACCCTCTGGGTAATACCGAACGGAGGTGCCGGATCGTGGAATCCCGATCACTGCGCTACTTCGTCGCCGTGGCCGAAGAACTCAACTTCGCGCGCGCCGCCGAACGGCTGGGCATCTCCGCCCCGCCCCTCTCCCGCGCCATCCGCAAACTCGAGGCAGACCTGGGCGTCACCCTCTTCGAGCGCACCACCCACAGCGTCGAACTGACCCCCGCCGGCACGGTCCTGCTCGGGGAGGCCCGGATCGCGCTCGACGCCCTGCAGGCGGCCGGCCGTCGGGCCCAGCGCGCGGCCGCCCAGGACGCGAAGCTGGTCCTGGCCCTCAAGGCCGACGGCGACGGCGGCCTGCTGGAACCCATCCTCGCCCGCTACGCGACCGAACCCGCCGCCCTCCCCGTCACGCTCCGCCTGTCCGGCTGGGGCGACCAGGCGCGTCTGCTGCGCCAGGGCGAGGCGGACGCCGCGCTGATCTACGAACCCTTCGACCACACCGGCCTGGACAGCGAAACGGTCACCGTCGAACGCCGCCTGGCCGCCTTCCCGGCCACCCACCTCCTGGCCGCCCGCGACCACCTCACCCTCGCCGACCTGGCCATCCCGGGGGTCGAATCCGGTCGCCTCGACGGCCTGGCCGGCTACCTCGACATGATCGTCGAGCGCCACGGCATCGCCGACCTGCCCCAACTGCTCACCCTCGTCGAACTGGGCGAGATCGTGACCCTGCTGCCCGAATCCGTCACCACCCGCTACCCGCGCCCGGGCCTCGCCTACCGCGAGGTCCCGGACGCCCCACCGGCCACCCTGTCGATCGCCTGGCCCCAGCAGTCCTGCTCGACGGCCACCGCCGCACTGGTCCGGGCCGCGACGTCGCTGGTCCCGCCTGTCGAGGCGGCAGCGTGAAGTACCTGGTCCTGATGTACGCCGATCCCGCGGCGACCGAGGCGATGACCGCAGCCGAACGCGCGCAGGTCTTCCGCCGACACGAAGCACTCCACCAGGACCTGGAAGGCACCGGCGAGATGCTGAACGGAGCCGGGCTGGCCTTCCCCCGGGACACCAGGACCATCCGGTGGCAGGGCGAAGGCACGGCCCCGACCACGACAAACGGCCCGCTCACGGACACCACCGACCACCTCACCGCGTACTACGTGATCGACTGCGCCACCCCGGAACGAGCACGGCAGATCGCCGAACGCGTCCTGGACTTCCACGTCGTGGCGGTGGAGGTGCGACCCGTCCACGACTCGTTCGGGATGGGAGAAACCTGACGCGGGCCCACATCCACGGCGCCGCTTCGCATACTGACCGGCATGGCCCTCTACGACACGCTCGGCGCGACATACGGCCGCAACCGGCAGCCCGACCCACGGATCGCCGCGCAGATTCGCGCCGCGCTGGGAGACGCCGCGGACGTGATCAACGTAGGCGCCGGCACCGGCTCCTACGAACCACCGCAGACCGTTCTCGCCGTCGAACCCAGCCAGGTCATGATCGCGCAACGCCCGCCCGGGTCGGCGCCCGCAGTGCGCGCGGTCGCCGAACAGCTCCCCGTCCGCGACAACGCCGCCGACGCCGTGATGGCGCTGCTGACCATCCACCACTGGACCGACCTGACGGCCGGCATCGCCGAACTCCGCCGGGTCGCCCGCCACCGCATCGTGATCCTGACCTGGGACCAGCAGATCTTCCGCGAGCGGTTCTGGCTCGTCCGCGACTACCTCCCACAAGCCGCCGCCTTCGACGACACCCGCGCCCTGCCGCTGGACCGACTGTCCGACCTGCTCGGCGCGGCGCGCCGGCAGCCCGTCCCCGTCCCGCACGACTGCACGGACGGCTTCGCCGCAGCGTACTGGCGCCGCCCCCACGCCTACCTGGACCCCCAGGTACGGTCAGGAATCTCCCTCCTCGCCCAGACCGCAGAAGCGGCCCTCGCACCGGGCCTGGCAGCCCTCTCCGAGGACCTGACAACAGGCCGCTGGCACACCCGGCACGCCGACCTACTCACCCGCGACTCACTCGACGTCGGCTACCGACTACTGACAGCGGACATCTGACGTGCCCCGTTAGGGGCGCGGGGCTGTATCGATGTGCGGCTCCGCCGGGCGGGCGCGACCAGCCGCATCCGGGCCCGCAGCCTGCGAACAACAA
>NZ_JBEPBA010000053.1:0-11515 GCF_040298885.1 Streptomyces sp. NPDC001137 | reverse complement strand
ACAACTCGGCCGCCTGCGCTTCCGTCGGGTAGAAGCGGTACTTGAAAGCCCGCTTCACACACGTTGTGGTCACCCTCACAAACTAGTGAGGCCATACATAAAGACCAAACCTGCCGGACAGCGCACTGCGATCCGCCCTGCCGGCGAATCGCAGCCCCCTGCCCTGCTCCGCAGGAGTCCGTTTCCTCTCCGCCCTGAAGGACGGAGTATCCACGGAGGAAACCCGATGAACGGCGCCGCACCGGGCCTGCCGACCGAGGCGTCCGGTGCGGCCGCCCGCCCAGGTAGGGTCGCCTCCATGACCGAGTCCACCGACGCCCCCAAGAGCCGGCCCGCACGCAAGCGCCTGCACTACGGCGAGGGCCGGGAAGCCCTGCTGAACGCCGCCGTGCGTGTGGTGGCGCGGGGCGGCCTGCGCCGGCTCACCTACCGGGCCGTCGCGGAGGAGGCCGGGGTCACCCACGGCCTCGTGGTGCACCATTTCGGTTCGCGCGATGCCCTGATCGAGGAGACCCTCGCCCACACCATCCGCACCTCGCTGAGCACCAGTGCGCTCGAACCGGGCACCGGCAAGGTCGCGGACTTCTCGGCGGGGTTGTCGGAGATGGTCACGGCGGATCCGGACATCCAGGCGTTCCAGTACGAGCTGCTGCTGGAATCGCGCCGCCGCCCGGAGCTGCTGCCCCAGATCCGCGCACTGTACGACGAGTACTTCGACGCCACCCAGCGCGAACTGACCCGCATGCTGCCCGCCGGCGCGGACAAGGCACTGACCCGGCTGGTCTTCGCCGCGCTCGACGGCCTCGTACTGCACCAGCTCGTCCTCGGTGAGCCCGAGGTCACGGATGCCGCACTGGAAGAGCTGCGCTCCTTGCTGAGGCTCCTCGACGCCGATGGTGACGGTGCTGGCGACCGTACCGCCGAGGACGGCTGAAAAGCCCTCTGACCTGCTTGTTCCAAGGCTCCGGACGTTCCGTGTCCGGAGCCTTTCGCTGTTCGGCGCCAGGATCTCGTTTGATTCCGTACGAGTAAAGAGTTGGTTACGGCCGCCGGAATCATTGACGCAGCTTTCCAGATGGATAATTCTCGCCTGCATGGCAGGGACCGTCCGCGGCCGCCGTGCATCCCTAGGAGATCCCCATGGCCTTCGAGGCTCCCGCAGCCGAGCTGCTTCCGTTCCGCGACCCCGGCTACCGGGCGAACCCCGCTCCGTACTACGCCCGGCTCCGTGCGGAGGCGCCCGTCTACCGGCATCCGATCGGCGTGTACGCGGTGTCCCGCTACGAGGACGTCGCGAAGTTGATCCGCAATCCCACCCTCAGTGTCCGCAAGCTCGATTTCGGCGTGGCCGACCCACTGCACGACACGGTGCTCGGCCAGGACGCCCCCGACCACACCCGGCTGCGCCGCATCACCAACCGCTGGTTCACGCCCAAGGCGGTCGAGGAGTGGGCCAAGGTGATGCAGGCGTCCGTGGACGCCGTGCTCGACAGGGCGGTCGAGGCGGGCGGCACGCTCGACGCGGTCGACGACCTCGCCCTGCGCTCCACCTTCGAAACCATCTGTCACATCTTCGGTGTCGAGCCCACGAAGATGCTGGAGATCCAGAAGGCCACCTACGACATCGGCGTCAGCCTCGGGCCCGGCTCCGACGAAGACGACTGGCGGGTCACCGGCGAAGCCTTCGAGTGGTACGAGCGGCACAACCGCGCCCTCATCGCCCACAAGCGCGCCCACCCCGGCAGCGGACTGATCGACCACTTCCTCGCCGAGCAGGACGCGGGGAACATGACCGAGAACGAGGTCATCTTCTCGATCCTGCTCTTCTTCGCCGTCGGCCACCTCGACATCAAGCACCTCATCGTGCAGGGCATCCGGCACATGGCCGAACACCCCGAGTACATCGGGATCTACCGCGACCAGCCGGACATCCGGCCCGGCTTCATCAACGAGGTGCTGCGCATCGAGACCCCCGAGCAGATGGTCTCCCGGCTCACCACTCAGGAAACGGTCATCGGCGACACGACCGTACCCGCCGGCGAGGTCCTCGTCCTGCTCATCGGCTCCGCCAACCGCGACCCGGAAGCCTTCCCCGACCCGGACCGCTTCGACCACAACCGTCCGGCCGCCGCGAGCCAGCACCTGGCCTTCGGCTCCGGCCAGCACGGCTGCGCGGGACAGGTGCTCGCCCGCGCACAGGCCGACGTCGTCTTCACCACGCTGGTCAACCGCTTCAGCGCGATCGAACTCGCCGGTGAGCCCACCTTCACCCACACCGAGTTCCTGCGCAGCATCGCCCACCTGCCGATCCGGCTGCGCTGACCGCACGCCGGCCGTTCCTCCCCTCAGTACACAGCACAGCACCACGCTCAGGAGTCATCATGCGCGTCGAAGTCGACCTCAAGAAGTGCCAGGACCACGGCCAGTGCGTCTACGCCGCCCCCGAACTCTTCGCCCTGGACGAGCAGGGACGCCTGTCCCTGCGGAACGAGGCCACCGAGCTGTACACGGCGGAACTGGACGCGGCGAACGTCGACGAGGTGCAGGAAGCCGCGGACGTCTGCCCGCTGCAGGCCATCACGGTCCACGAGTGAGCCGGTTACGGCCGTGTAAGAAGCAGGGCGGTGGCGGAAAATCATCGCTCAACCCCTTGTCATGTGGATAGTTCCACCTCCACTATGAGGCAACTCGTTTGGCTCCAAAATAAACCTCCTTCGCTCCGCTCCCTGGCAGGTGATCCCCGTGGACAGTCAAACGGTCCAGAGAAACCAGACCGTGCAGGACGAACCCACCGCTGGCCGACTCAAGCCCAACTCCCTCGGCGTCCTCGGCATCCTCTTCTTCGTCCTCTCCGCACAGGCCCCCCTGACCGGCATCGCCGGGGCCGTGCCCATCGCCGTCGCCATCGGCAACGGCGCGGGTACGCCCGCCGCCTATGCCGGGGCCGGCATCGTCATCCTGCTGTTCTCCGTGGGCTTCGTCGCCATGGGACGCCATGTCGTGGACGCCGGCGCCTTCTACACGTACATCGGCAAAGGCCTCGGCCGTCCGACCGGCTCCGGCAGCGCCGGTGTCGCGCTCTTCGCCTACTGTGCGGTCCAGGCGGCCATGTACGGGCTGTACGGATCGATCGTCAGCGCCCTGGTGGAGCAGTACACCGGTCTGAACGCCCCGTGGTGGGTCTGGACCCTGGTCACCATGGCGATCGTCCAGGTCCTCGGCGCGGCCGGCATCGAGATGGGGGCCAAGGTGCTGGCCGTGTTCGTCCTGGCCGAGTTCAGCATCCTGCTCGTCTTCGCCCTGGTCACCCTTTTCAAGGGCGGCGGCCCCGAGGGGCTGGGCTTCGCCGACAGCTTCTCGCCGCACGCCGCGCTCCAGGGTGCTCCCGGCGTGGCCCTGATGTTCGCCGTCGCGTCGATGTTCGGCTTCGAGGCCACCGCCATCTACGGCGAGGAGGCGCGCGAGCCCCGCAGGACAGTGCCCCGGGCCACGTACCTCTCCGTCGCCGTGATCACCGGCTTCTTCGCCTTCACCTCGTGGATGCTGGTCTCCGCCCACGGCGCCTCCCGCGCCACCGCTGAGGCCGGCAAGGCGCTGGCGAACGGTGACGCCACGGCATGGGTCTTCGCACCGATCACCGCGCAGTTCGGCGCATGGGTGGGCGACGTCCTGCCCATCCTTCTGGCGACCTCTCTCTTCGCAGGCCTCCTGGCCTTCCACAACTCCGCCAACCGCTACCTCTTCTCCCTCGGCCGCGACGGCCTGCTGCCCCACGGGCTGACCGCGATCAACCGGCGTCACTCCCCGTGGGTGGCGGGCAGTGTGCAGACCGTGCTCTCCCTGCTGCTCGTCATGCCCTTCGCGCTGCTGGGCAAGGACCCGGTGCTGACCCTCTTCTCGTGGTTCAGCGGGGTGGCCGTGCTGGGGATCATGCTCCTGTACTTGCTGACCTCCGTGTCGGTGGTGGTGTTCTTCCGGCGCGAGCGGCTGGACACCCGCCCCTGGAACACTCTGATCGCCCCCATCCTGGGCGCACTCGGCATCGCCGGTGCGATCTGGCTGATCCTGGCCAACTTCACGACCCTCATCGGCGGCGACTCGACCACGGCGACCTGGCTCGAACTCGCCGTCCCGGCGGTCCTGGTCCTCGGTGTCGTCATCGCCCGCGTGACGCGTGACCGGGCGACGGACCAGGTCTGAGGAGGCTGCTTCTCACGGTGTGACCGGTCCGGTTCCCGCTCTCCCGGGACCGGGCCGGCCATGTCCGGCTCCCACCCGCCCGCGGAGGGCTTATTCCCTCCTGTGTTCACGGACCCGTGGGATCGATCCGTGAACTCTTGTGGCGGCCGAGCCCCCACCATATCGTTTGGAATCAAATAAAATATCCGGAGGTTCTGCATGCTGGACATCACCCACGAGGAATGGCTGCGCCGGGCGAAGGCACTGGACCTGGCCGGCGCGCATCACATCGACGGTGTCGACGAGGGCGGGGGAGGGGCGACCTTCGCCGCCGTCTCGCCCCGCGACGGCCAGGTGCTGACCCAGGTCGCCGACGGGGGCACGCAAGAGGTGGACGCGGCCGTGGCCGCCGCCCGCCGGGCCTTCGACTCCGGCCCGTGGCCCCGCCTCGCACCGGCCGACCGCGGCCGGATCCTGCTGCGCATCGCCGACCTGCTCGAAGAGCACCGCGAGGAACTGGCGTTGACCGTCAGCCTGGAGATGGGCAAGCCCATTACGGACGCGTACGCAATCGAGCTGCGCGCCGTCATCAACACCTTCCGCTGGTACGGGCAGCTGGCCGACAAACTCACCGACGAGTCGCCCCACACCGCCCCCGATGCACTGGCGCTGGTCACCCGGGAGCCGGCCGGTGTCGTGGGCGCGGTGGTGCCGTGGAACTTCCCCCTGACGCTGGCCGGTTGGAAGGTGGCCCCGGCACTCGCGGCGGGCTGCACCGTCGTACTGAAGCCGTCGGAGAACTCTCCGCTCTCCGCCCTGCTGCTCGGCCGGCTCGCCACCGAGGCCGGCCTGCCGCCGGGTGTGCTCAACGTGGTGGGCGGCAAGGGACCCGTCGCCGGGCGAGCCCTCGGTCTCCACCCCGACGTCGACGTCCTGGCCTTCACCGGCTCGACCGCCGTGGGCCGTCACTTCCTGCACTACGCGGCCGACTCGAACCTCAAGCGGGTCTGGCTCGAACTCGGCGGCAAGTCCCCCAACCTCATCTTCCCGGACGCGCCCGACCTGAAGAAGGCCGCCGCCACCGCCGCCTGGGGCATCTTCTTCAACCAGGGCGAGATGTGTACCGCTCCCTCGCGGCTGCTGGTGCACTCCTCCATCGCCGAACAGGTTACCGACGCGATCGTGGCGCGGGCCCGGGAACTGGTCGTCGGGGACCCGCTCGACCCGGCGACCGAGATGGGCGCGATGGCCGGCGAGAGCCACCTCGAACGGGTCCTCGGCCACATCGAATCCGGCCTCGAGGAAGGCGCCCGCCTGCGCGTCGGCGGCGGCCGCACCCTGGCCGAGACCGGCGGCAGTTTCCTGCGCCCCACCGTCTTCGACCACGTGCGCCCCGGCATGCAACTGGCCCGCGAGGAGATCTTCGGCCCCGTCTTGTCCGTCCTCACCTTCGACGACGTCGACGAGGCGGTCCGGCTGGCCAACGACACCGAGTACGGCCTCGCCGCGGGCCTGTGGACCTCCGACCTGTCGACCGCCCACCAGGTCTCCCGCGCGCTCAGGGCCGGCACCGTCTGGGTCAACTGCTACGAGGAGGGCGACCTGACCGTCCCCTTCGGCGGCATGAAGCAGTCCGGCAACGGCCGCGACAAGTCCGCCCACGCCCTGGAGAAGTACACCGAACTGAAGACCACCTGGATCCAGCTGTGACCCGACCCCTGATCGCGATGCCCGCCCGCTTCGCCGCGACGACCTCCGCGCTGCGCTACGCCGCCGAGGTCAACGCCCGCGCGCTGATCGAGGCGGTGTGGCGGGCGGGTGGCGAACCGGCGAGCATCCACCCCGCCTCCGAAGACGTGGCCGAGCGTCTCGCTCGCTTCGACGGCGTCCTGCTCCCCGGCGGCGGAGACCTCGCCCCGCACCGTTACGGCGCAGCCAACACGCACGAGAGCGTCTACGACGTGGACGACATCCAGGACGACTTCGACATCGAGATCGCCCGCCAGGCCATCGACGCGGGCCTGCCGCTGCTGGCCATCTGCCGAGGCCTCCAGGTCGTCAACGTCGCCCTCGGCGGCACCCTGGAGCAGGACATGGGCGGCCCGGAACGCGAGCACCGGCATGTCGTCCACCCCCTGGCGATCCAGCGCGGCACCTTGCTGGAGCAGGCCACCGGCGCGCAGAAGATCGAGGCGTCCTGCTACCACCACCAGCGCGTCCACCGTGTCGGCGTGGGACTCGCGGTCTCCGCGCGCGCGGCCGACGGCACCGTCGAGGGGCTCGAACTCCCCGGTGTCCACGGATGGTTCACCGCCGTCCAGTGGCACCCGGAGGACACCGCCCACGAGGACCCCACCCAGCAGGGGTTGTTCGACGCCCTGGTCCGAGCCGCCCACGACAGACGCTGACACCGCAGATGACATGCTTCGGCAGCACCAGGCGACCGAAGCCCCCTGCGGGACACCGCGCCCGACTATGACCGCCGCCACCGGATCTCCGTGCTCGCGCAGGCTGTTCCCACGCCGGCCCGCGGGTGGCACAAGCGCTGGCCGCGATGCGGACGCCTGGTTCTCGCCGGGTTGGCCGGACGGCCACGGATCCCTGGGGGTGCCCTCGCGCTCTGCCGCCTCGCCGCCGAGGCGCGTCCGGGCGATCCGACGCCCTGAGTGGGCGCGCCGGCGGCACTGCGGTCGCCGGGGCGGCCCCGTGCCGAGCGCGCACCGCTCTGGGAGGAGATCCGCGCGTGTGATCCGTGGCACCGGCAGGCGCATCTGCAGACCCTGGGCTGACTGTCCCCGGAGGCGCAGGGGAGCAGAGCGCGTCGCGGGACTTCCTCGACGACGTCGCCGTCATGCCGCCGGACGCTCCGGCGGCATGCCTTCCGTTGACGGCCGCCGTACGGCAGTACCACCGCGACGTCGACGGAGGAGGAGTCCGAGGGCTGGGGCGAGCCACTACCGGACACAGCCGAACGTCGCACGATGGGTGGATCAGGCGCTGATCTCCTGGCTGAGCCCCGGTCACCTGCGCCAGGCCGCTGCCGTCGCCGACCTCGGGCTGCTTGCCTACTGACTGGTGCGCGCCGGCCGCACCGGGGACGGCCGCTCGGCCTTCACCGTGATCGACGGCCTGATGACGCCCTGGCCAAGGGGCCACGGGGGAGAACCACTGGAGCGCTGCACCTTCTACGCCGACCGCCTGTGATCGTGCGGACGGCTCGCCGGGCCTGTGGGCGGGGGGCAGATGGCGAGCATGCGCGCGTACTGCCTGGCGGCGATGCCGCCGGTGCCTTGCCCGCCAGCGCGCGCACGGCTGTGGGACCGAGCCCGAACAGGCTCGGCCCCACAGCTTTCCCGTCAGGGCCGGCCGCGCTCGGCGGCTTCGACGATGTTGGTCAGCAGCATGGCCCGGGTCATCGGCCCCACTCCGCCCACCGGTGGGGCCAGGGAGCCGGCGACCCGGTCGACGTCCGGGTGGACGTCCCCGAGGATGCCCTCCACGGTCCGGGTGATACCCACGGACAGGACCGTGGCGCCCGGCTTGATCCAGTCGGGCCCGACGAGGTGGGCCACGCCTGCCGCGGCCACGACCACGTCGGCGACCCGGGCGTGGGCCGCGATGTCCTGGGTGGCCTCGTGGCACAGGGTGACCGTGGCGTGTTCGGTGCTTCGGGTCAGCATCAGGCCCAGCGGACGGCCCACCGTGATGCCGCAGCCGATCACGCAGAACTGTCTGCCGGTGATGGCCACCTGGTTGCGGCGGAGCAGGTCGATGATGCCGCGGGGCGTGCAGGGCAGCGGCCCGGGAATGCCGAGCACGAGGCGCCCGAGGTTCGCCGGGTGCAGTCCGTCGGCGTCCTTGGCGGGATCGACGAGCTCCAGTACGGCGTGGGTGTCGATGTGGGCCGGCAGTGGCAGCTGGACGATGAAGCCGGTGCAGGCCGGGTCCGCGTTGAGCCGGAGCACGGCGGCCTCGACGTCGGCCTGGGAGGCGGTGGCGGGCAGCTCCACCCGGATCGACGCGATGCCGACCTGGGCGCAGTCGCGGTGCTTGCCGCCGACGTAGGAGTGGCTGGCCGGGTCGTCGCCGACCAGGATGGTCCCCAGGCCCGGGGTGACGCCCTGTGCCTTCAACGCCTGGACGCGGAAGGTGAGTTCGGCCTTGATCTCGGCTGCCGCGGCCTTGCCGTCCAGCAGCGTCGCGGTGGTCATGGTCGTACGAGCCTCTCGGGTCAGGAGAACACGACGGTGCGGGAGCCGGTCAGCACGACCCGGTCCTCGGCGTGCAGGCGCACCGCCCGTGCCAGGACGACCCGTTCGACGTCCCGGCCGATGGCGACCAGCTCCGGCGCGGTGTGCCGGTGTCCGACGCGCACGACGTCCTGCTCGATGATCGGGCCCTCGTCCAGGTCGGCGGTGACGAAGTGGGCGGTGGCGCCGATGAGTTTGACGCCCCGGTCGTGGGCCTGGTGGTACGGCTTGGCGCCCTTGAAGCCCGGCAGGAACGAGTGGTGGATGTTGATGACCCGCCCTGACAGCTTGCGGCACAGGTCGTCGGAGAGGACCTGCATGTAGCGGGCGAGGACCACGAAGTCGACCCGGTGTTCGGCGACCAGCCGCACCAGCTCGGCCTCCGCCTCCGGCTTGGTGTCGCGGGTGACAGGGAGGTGGACGAACGGGATGCCGTAGCGCTGCGCGACGGGCGCCAGGTCGGGGTGGAGACGATGAGCGGGATGTCGATGGGCAGTTCGCCCAGGTGCCGGCGGTAGAGGAGGTCGACCAGGCAGTGGTCGAACTTCGACACCATCAGCAGGACCCGGCGCCGCTGCTGCTCCGGCCGCAGGGACAGCACGGGGTCGAAGCGCGCGAGGCGCAGGGAGAGCTCGTCCCGCAGGCTCTCGACGTCGGCCTGCGGGGTCTCCAGGAGCACCCGGATGGTGAACGTGCCGGTGCCGGGATCGGAGAACTGGGCGCTCTCCAGGATGTTGCCCTTGGCCTCGGTGATGCCACCGGACAGGGCGTGCACGATGCCCGGCTGGTCGGGGCAGCTGACGGTGAGGATGTAGCGCTGCATGGCTGCGGTGCCTTCCTGCTCAGGCCCGTACGCGGGTGCGCTCGGGGTCGTACACGGGGGTGGGCGTCACCGTGGCGTCGGCCTTGGAACCGTCGGCGGCGACCGCGGTCAGCGCGGTCCCCGGCTTCACCGCGTCGCGGTGCACGCGGGCGAGGCCCAGGGTGGCGCCGTCGAGTACGGGCGAGGGCACGGCCATCGTCACGTAGCCGACGTCCCGTGCGTCCAGCTCCAGGCGCGCGCCCTCGGCCGCCTCGGGGGCGGCGTCCACGACGACGCTGACCACGCGTCCCTGTGCGGTGCTCTTCTTGGCGAGCAGCGCGTCGCGGCCCTGGAAGGGGCCCTTGTCGAAGTCGATCGCCCAGCCCATCCGGCACTCGAACGGGGTGACGGTGTGGTCGTACTCCAGCTCACCCATGATCATTCCGGCCTCGGTGCGGCACGTCAGCAGGGCGAGCGCGCCCGCGGCCTTCACCCCGAGGCCGGCTCCCGCGTCGAGGACCGCGTCCCACAGGTCCAGCGCACGCTCGCGCGGCACCTGGATCTCGTAACCGAGTTCGGCGGTGAACCCGATCCGGCTGACCTGCGCACCGATGCCGGCGACCGGGACGTCCTGGACGAAGGTGTAATAGGGGAAGGCGGCGTTGGAGACGTCGACGTGCGTGAGCCGCTGGAGAACCTCGCGGCTGCGCGGTCCCTGCAGGGCCAGTACGGCGAACTCGTCGCGACGCTCGGTGACCGTGGTGCCGTCGGAGGCGTGCGCGGTCAGCGATCGCTGGGTGGCGGGGTTGCCGCCGGTGACGACCACGTGGCCGGGCGCGAGGACGGCCACGGTCACGTCGTCGACCATGAAGCCGTCCGCGTCGACGACCACGCCGTAGGCGATGCGGCCCTCGCCGAGCCCGCTGACGCTCCGTGAGAAGACGGCGTCGACGGTGGCGAGCGCGTCCTCGCCCTCGATGTGCCACTTGTAGAGCATCGAGTAGTCCAGCGCACCGGCGGCCGTGCGGAACGCCTCGTACTCCTCGGCCGGGTCCGTGATGTACAGGGGCACGGCATGGCCGTAGACGTCCATCCACTCCTCGACGCGGTCGTCGTACCGCGGGGAGAACGGGGTGCTGCGCAGTCCTTCGGGCAGGGCCATGGGAGCTCCAGTGAGGCGGAGGAAGTGAGGCACCGCCGAGAATCTATCCATTCGGATAACTTGTCAATAGGATAGTTTTGCTTGTCAGGGTGCGCAGGGGGAGAGGGATGGGGGGTTGCATGACGGATACGGCGGTCGATGAGGGGACCGGCGGCCACGACAATCGGCCGGGATACGGTCAGGGACGGGAAGCCTTGATGGCCGCGGCCGTCAAGGTCGTCGCGCGAGGGGGCCTGCGGAAGCTGACGTACCGGTCCGTGGCTGCTGAGGCCGGTGTGACCCACGGCCTCGTGGTCCACCACTTCGGATCACGTGACACGTTGCTCGAAGAGGCTTTGGGCTGGGCTGTGCGGCGCAGCATCGAGACGTCGTCGCTCGTGCCCACCAGTGGCCGGCTGGAGGACTTCGCCGCGACGCTGGCCGCGTTCATCGCCGCTGATCCGGATCTGCAGGCGTTCCAGTACGAGCTGAAGCTCGAATCCAGGCGGCGGCCGGAGCTGCGCCATCACGTCGACCTGCTCTACGACGCCTACCGTGATGCCGTCCGCGAGGCACTCGCCTGCTTCGGCGTGTCGCAGGAGATGACGGAGATCGTCTTCGCGGCCCTGGACGGCCTGGTCTTCCACCAGGTCACATCCGGCGCACCGGAGCGCACCGCGGAGAGCATCGAGGCCTTGCGCCGGCTCCTCGCGGCCCATCGCGCGCAGGCGTTACCGAGGGCGCCCGGCGTGCATTGAACGAGCCGAAGCTGGATGTGGCGACGCGTAGCGTCGCCGAATCGTTCCAGCGGAGCTGGATTCAGCTGCTCCGTCCCGCTGTCAGTGACTGGTGCCAGCGTCCGGATCGTGCAGCTTCGGTATGCCTTCCGTCTCGACCCGACGCCTGGTCAGCGCATCGCGCCGGCCAGGGCGTTCGGATGCGCACGGGTGGTGTACTCGATGGCCCGGGTTCGGCCAGGTGCAGACGCCGCCCGGGAACCGCCACCGCCACCACGGCAGGGTGCGGCTGCTGACGGACGGGGAAGGTGGCGAGGGGGCGGCCGGGGGGGCCCCCGCGGGGCGCGGCCCCGGCGGTGTGTGGAGGGCCGGGTGGGATAGGTTGGGGGGGGGGGCGGCGGTGGCC
>NZ_JBEPBA010000052.1:0-21862 GCF_040298885.1 Streptomyces sp. NPDC001137 | reverse complement strand
CGCACGACGGCGCAGCTCAAGCGGGTACTGGGAAGGGCGTGCCATAACTCGATCCTCTCAAACGATCGAGTCCCTACCGAACCCGGAACGGTTCAAAGTGACCCACCAGGGTCTTGTCGACTCCTTACCCATTGATCCACTTCTTCTTTCTTTTCTTGGCAAAGTCTTGAAGTGGGTCAGGGAACGTGAGTGTGACTCCCAGCGTCAGGCGGCACTGGGATGAAGTGCATGAAACGCGCAATAGGACTACCTCTGGAGGTCAGCCAGCATGGCGGCTTTTGTGCGCCTTGGTGATTTCTTGGTTTTTGCATGAGTTTTCCGTCTAGCTGTCATGGGTGAGCTGCGCACCTCCCGTGAAGATCAGTTCGTTTCTGTTGGCTCCGCATTGCGGAGTGTCAGGGAGGGAACTGATCATGCGTCACAGACCTGCGACTCGTGGCAGACCGAAGAGGAAGAGACAGGCCCGGCGGCTGCGGCAGATTGCCATGAGTGTGGTGCTGGCGATCGCGGTGGAGACCGCGTTGGTCGCTGAAGACACCGGGATGGCGTTCGCCGCGGGTACGTCCACCACGTCATCCGCGTCCACACCGTCCCATTCATCCAAGGTGTCGGGTCCTGCGGAGGCGCAGGATGAGGCGTCAGCGGTGCTGATGGCCCGTCTGCAGAACCGGAAGATCGAGGTGCTGTCCGCGCGGACGGCGGACTCGACAACGTATGCGCTGCCCGGTGGCGAACTGCAGACCGAGGTGTACGCCGGTCCGATCCGGCGTCAAGCAGGATGGGGCCTGGAAGGACATCGACACCTCGCTGTCCGACACCGGCACCGACCTCACGCCGGCAGCGGCGGCCGCGGACATCGCGGTCTCTGACGGCGGTGACACCCAGCTTGCGTCGGTGGCCA
Organism: Streptomyces sp. NPDC001137; assembly: GCF_040298885.1. Classification (NCBI taxonomy): domain Bacteria; kingdom Bacillati; phylum Actinomycetota; class Actinomycetes; order Kitasatosporales; family Streptomycetaceae; genus Streptomyces; species Streptomyces sp. NPDC001137. Next base: position 20,961 of record NZ_JBEPBA010000052.1, on the reverse strand, counting down.
AGGGGAAGGAGTCCTTCGGTCTGGGCTGGCAGCACAAGCTGCCCACCCCATCGCTGAAGGGCGCCACGGCCTCCTACAACCTGGGCAGCGGGCAGACTCTGTCAGTCACCGCGCTGGCGCAGGGCTTCTCGGAGAACATCAAGCTCGCCCAGCAGCCTGGCAACGACACGGTGTCCTACCGGATTCCGCTGAACCTGGACGGGCTGAAGCTGTCCCAGGCGCACTCCGGGCACCTGCTGCTGAAGAACGGCGACGGTGACCTGGTGGCCGAGGCGCCGGCCCCGATGATGTGGGATGCGTCCAAGGACAAGGTCTCCGGTGAGTCGGCGCACCGGGAGCGCGTCGCCACGACGATCGAGACTGCGTCGGACGGCTCGCAGACCCTGGTGCTCACCCCGGACAAGGACTTCCTGGCCACCGCGGCCTATCCGGTGACCGTGGACCCCACGTCCACGCTGGCCGTCACGACGGACACCTGGGTACAGAACCCCGACTACCCGGACTCGCAGGTCTCCTCCGAGGAGCTGAAGTCGGGTACCTACGACGCGGGCACGGACGTGGCACGGTCGTATCTGAAGTTCGACGTGTCGCCGTTCACCGGCAAGCACATCCAGTCGGCGACGATGTCGCTGTACAACTACTACTCGTCGACCTGCTCGACATCGGGTGCGACCACGGACGCCAAGCGGATCACCTCCTCGTGGTCCTCCTCGTCGATCACGTGGGGTGCCCAGCCGACGACCACGACCACCAACAAGGCGTCGAACAGCGCGCGCTCGGGCTACGACTCGTCCTGCCCCGGAGCCTGGTCGAACTGGAACCTGCAGGCCATGGTGCAGGACTGGGCCAACGGCGCGGCCAACTACGGTCTGCAGCTGGCGAGCGCCAATGAGAGTGATTCCACCACCTGGCGCCGCTTCCGCTCGGCCAATTACTCCACGTCCGGGTACGCGCCGAAGCTGGTGGTGACCTACAACTCCTACCCCGGCGTGCCGACCGCGGCCGCGGCCTCGCCCTCGACGGTGAACGCCTACAACGGCAAGCGGTACGTGACCTCGCGGACGCCGACCCTGTCGGCGAAGGTGACGGACGCGGACGGTGGCACGGTCAAGGCCCAGTTCGAGCTGACCCCGGACCCCGCGTACAACGACACCACCTACACCTACACCGCAACCAGCGCTGGTGTGGCGTCCGGTTCCACGGCCACCGTGGCCATCCCGTCGGGCAACGCCTTGACGGCGGGGGACCACCTGCGGCTCCGGGCGCGCGGGTACGACTCCACCGACTACGGGTCCTGGTCGGGGTACATCCCCTTCGACGTGAACACGATGCTGCCAGCGGCCCCGTCCATCAGTTGTCCCTCATACCCGCAGGACACCTGGTCGGCGAAGGCGCCCGGCGCGGTGACCTGCACCCTGAACACGACGTCGACGGACGGACAAGGCTTCAAGTGGGGCCTGGACGACCCGACAATGGCAAAGAGCGTGTATGACACGGTGGACGGCACCGGCGGTAACGCACAGAACATCTCCATCACACCCGCCGACGGCTGGCACACGCTGTACGCCCAGACCATCGACTCCGGCGGAAACCTGTCGGCCACCAACACCAAGTACTCCTTCGGCGTCGGTGCGGACGGTGCCGCGCTGCTCAGCCCCGGCGACGGCGACCGGCCCGCGCGCAGGGTGGCCCTGTCCGCGACCGGCAAGCCCACCTACACCGGTGTCACCTACCAGTACCGCCGCGGGGAGACCGACGGCTGGCACAACGTGCCGCTTGCGGACGTCACCAAGAACAGCGACGGCACGGCTGTGACGGCCTGGCCGCTGGCCGCTCCCAGTGGTGCGCCGCCCGCGCTGACGTGGAACATCACCACGTCACTGACCGAGGACGGCCCGGTCGACGTCCGTGCCGCGTTCACCGACGGAACCACGACCGGGTACTCGCCGTCGTCGACGGTCACCGTGGACCGCAACGCGGGAACCGCACCCAGCCAGGAGGTCGGGCCCGGTTCGGTGAATGCTCTGACCGGTGACTACACCCTGTCGGCCACTGACGCCTCGGCGTTCGGCATGTCTGTCTCGCGTATCGCGTCCTCCCGTCGCCCGAACGCGGGTGCCGAACAGGAGGGTCAGGCCCCGATCTTCGGCCCGCAATGGACCTCCGGCACGGTCGCGGAAATCACCGACTCCCACTGGGCCTACGTGCGCCAGACCTCATCCGCCTCAGTGGCCCTGGTCGACGTGGACGGGAAGGCCACCGGTTTCACCGCCACCAGCTCCGGCGGGTGGAAGCCCGAGCCCGGCGCGGAAGACCTGACCCTGACCGGTTCGCTGACGGGTTCGTTCACGCTCACGGACGACCAAGGAACGACCACCACATTCGCCAAGGTGGACGCCTCCGACGCGCAGGTGACCACATGGAACGTGGCCACCACGAAGCTGGCCACCAGCAACTCCACCACCACCGTGTACTCCACCAAGACCACCGTGGGCGGCAAGCCCGCGGCGCGGCCGAAATACGTCATCGCCCCGACCTCCGCAGTGGATGCGGCCACCTGTCAGACCGACCCCTCCGTGAAGGGCTGCCGCGTACTGGAGTTCCTCTACCCCCTCTCCACCACCGCTACGTCAACGTCCTTCGGTGACTACGTCGGCCGGGTCAAGCGCATCCGCCTGTGGGCCACCGACCCCGGCGCCTCCGCATCCACCGTCACCTCCATCGCCGCATACAACTACGACGACTCCGGCCGGCTGCGCGAGGAGTGGGACCCAAGGATCAGCCCGACGCTGAAGACCAGCTACGCCTACGACAGCTCCGGCCGGGTACAGACCCTGACCCCGCCCGGTGAGCTCCCCTGGACCTTCACCTACGGCACGGCCGGCAACGCGGCCACCGCGGGCCCCGGCATGTTGCTGGCCGCCTCACGGCCGACCCTGGCGGCGGGTTCGAAGACGCAGACCGACGGCGGCACCGCGACTACCAGCGTCGTCTACGACGTACCGCTGACCGGGACCAACGCCCCCTACCAGATGGGCGCCACCGATGTGGCGGCCTGGGGCCAGACGGACGTACCCACCGACGCGGCCGCGGTCTTCCCACCGGACGTTGTGCCCGCGTCGAACACCGGGTCGGCCCTGGCCTCGACGAGCTACACCCGCGCCTCGATCTCCTATGTTGACGCCTCGGGCCGTGAGGTCAACAGCTCCACCCCGGGCGGGCACCTGAGTGTGACCGAGTACGACCACCTGGGCGACACCGTCCGTGAACTGACCGCGGGCAACCGAGAGCTGGCTCTTGCCACCAACGGTCCGGGACTGACCGAGCTGACCCTGCTCGGGATCAACGGCCTGTCCACGGCGGACCGTGCGCAGCGGCTGTCCACCACGCATGTGTACTCCAGCGACGGGCTGCGCGAGCTGGAGAGCTTCGGCCCCCTCCACCTGGTCACCCTGACCGGTGTCCTGCACGCTGGCACCGGCGGCACCGACCTGCCCGCGGGCAGCGAGGTCGCGGCACGCCAGCACACCGTCACCGCGTACGACGAGGGCCGCCCCACCGACGGTACGGCCACCGTGTCCAACCAGCCCACCACCGTCACCATCGGCGCGTACGTGGACGGATACCCCTCCGATGGCGACACCCGCACCACGAAGACGGCCTACGACTGGGCCAAGGGCCTGCCCACCTCCACCACGGACGACCCGGGCGGTCTGAACCTCGTCAAGACCATGACGTACGACGCCCAGGGCCGGGTCACCAAGACCACCTTGCCCAAGTCGAACGCCACCGACGCCGGTGCGACTGTGACCACCTACTACTCGGCAACGGGTACTGGCGCGTGCAACGGGCGCCCCGAGTGGGCGGACCTGGTCTGCTCAGTGGGTCCTGCCGGTGACATCACCAGTGGCGGCACCAACCCCACCCAACTGCCCACCAAGACGACCGAATACGGCAGGTGGGGCAACACCTGGAAGGTGACCGAGACCGCCAACGGCGTCACTCGCACCACCACGACCACCTCTGACGCGGCCGGGCGTCCGACCCTGGTGTCGGTGACCGGTGGGGTGGGCACCGCGGTTCCGGACACCACCACCACCTACGACACGGCCAACGGCGACGTCGCCACCGTCACGGCGGGCGGCCAGACCATCACGCATGTCGCCGACATGCTGGGACGGGAGATCTCCTACAACGACGGCAGTGGCAACACCGCGGCCACCCAGTACGACGCGCTCGACCGGCCCACCCAGGTGACCGACTCCGCTCCGTCGACCACCACCTTCACCTACGACACCACCAAGGACCCACGCGGTGTGGAGACCTCCCGCACCGACTCCGTCGCCGGCACCTTCAACGCCACCTACGACGCGGACGGTGCACTGGCCACCGAGCAACTGCCCGGCGGCTACACCCTCACCGTCACCCAGGACGAGACCGGCGCTCAGACCTCCCGGGTCTACACCAAGGACAGCGACGGCACCGTCGTCGCCTCCGACACCGCCGACCACTCCATCCAGACCCAGACCGTCAACGACACCGACACCGCAGGCCAGACCTACGCCCGCGCCTACACCTACGACAACACTGGCCGCCTGACCCAGGCTGACGACACCGCCCCGGACGGGACCTGCACCCGCCGCGGCTACAGCTTCGACGACAACACCAACCGCACCGCCCTGGCCACCAGCGTCAGCGCCGCTGGCACGGCATGCACCTCCACCGGCGCCACGACCACGAACAGCACCTACGACAGCGCCGACCGGCTGGTCACGTCCGGCACGGTCTACGACGCCTTCGGCCGCACCACCACGCAGGCGTCCGGCGCGACCATCGCCTACTACACCAACGACCTGGTCCAGCAGCAGACCTCCGGCGGCAGCACCAGCCGGCAAACCTGGACACTGGACGCCGCCCAGCGCCTCGCTGCCTGGACGACGCAGATCAACAACGCCGGCACCTGGACCCAGACCGGCAGCAAGGTCAACCACTACGGCAGCGACGGCGACAGTCCCGACTGGATCCAGGAGGACACCACAGGCACCATCAGCCGCAACGTCCAGGGCAGCAGCGGCGACCTGGAGGCGATCACCAGCGCCACCGGCGGCACCGTGCTCCAATTGACGGACCTCCACGGAGACGTCGCCGTCCAGCTCCCCCTGGACACCAGCAAGGCACCGACCGCGCTCGCGTTCGACGAGTACGGCAACCAGGAGAGCGACACCACGGCAACTCGCTACGCCTGGCTCGGCGGCAAACAACGCTCGAGTGAAACGGTCACCGGCGCCATCCTCATGGGTGTCCGCCTCTACGACCCCACGACCGGACGCTTCCTGTCCGTCGACCCCGTTCCCGGCGGCAACGCCAACGCCTACGACTACTGCACCTCCGACCCCATCAGCTGCTACGACTTGAACGGACAGTGGGGATGGGGAAGTTGGCGGCATTTGTATCATCGCGCTCTCAACTTCAACTGCACCTGGCTGGATTGGTGTAAGTCATACGGGGGTGCCGGAGCCGCCGTCTTTGCCAGGAAAGTCAAACATAATAAGACCAACGCCGGCCACAATTACCGGACACAGGCAGAAGCGGAACGAGAAGCGCGGAAAGCCGCGAAAAGCGGCGGACGCTGCCGGTACCGAGGGGTCTGCCGAGCCGGAGACCATGTACACGTGGACTACTACAATAAATGGGGAGAGCTGATGCACACGTTCCACTACCGGTGGATATTGAAGATAAGGCCGTAAAGGACGGAAGAATGAACAGCACTGACGGTGAACAGAATCTTCTGTCGCTGGCTGACGAAATCGCGCAGGCTGTTCAGCGGCACGCCCTAATGGCTGATTACGCCGCCGACGACCCTGGCGCACTCGCAGCAGAAGCGGAAAGCATTCGGACGCTGATGGAGTGCTACAGCAACCTCCTCGGCGACGCAAAGGAGGGTGCAGGGAATCCATTCAGGGAAATGGCCACAACTCCGCATGCGACCGATCCCAACCTACGCGACATCGCAAAGAACGAGATCGAACTGAACGTTTCCTACCGTCTGGCCGTTGTGAATCCGGGCAAGGCTGTAGACCTCGCCCACAATCGAGCCAGAAGCAAAGGAGAAAGATCCGCATGCGTGGCACCCAATAGCGTCGACTCGGACCTAGTGTCGGCCCTATTCGTGATCGACGGCTGGGATCCTGGAGAATACGACCAGGAAGTCGTACGCTTCCTTGGGGAATCCTGGGAATGTAGATTCGCCAAGTAGCGGCGGGCCCCAGTCGCTGTCGAAATCCACCGCCTCCTCGGCCCTGCGGCTGGCGTGCGTTCACCATGCGCAGCCACCGCAGGGCCGGGCGGATTCAAAGCGCCGGTGATCTTGGAGATTCCCTCGTCGCGCCCGTGCGGAGCTGGCGCATGTAGTGGAGTACAGCGGCCAGGTGGCGCGCCGTTCATTCCCGGGCTGTACGACGAGGACTGACCGGCTGCGTCGGCCTACGTGATTTCCCCGCTCCCGTGCGGGTCTTCCGCGATGGCCCCACCCCCACACGGAAAGGAGAGGAGTCGCGGTGCAAGACTTCACCCGGTTCTCGTACCGGGCCCTTGGCGGGGGTGTGGATCACTCCCACTCGTAACTCCTTGATCGAAAATCCCGTTCGTGGCATGGCCGCGTTTTACCTGAGATGGCCCTGGCTGCTTCCGTGGCCCTTCATTTCGTATGGCAAAAGTGGCCGTTAAATGTAGCTCGTCCTGATTGTTTCCAGATTTGAGAAGCAGTCGGAAAGTATCTGTGGAAGTGGAGATCGATGCGTCGTCTTGTCGCGCTGCTGATAGCGCCCGCCCTCCTGCTGGTGGGGTGCAGCAGTGAATCGTCATCCGATCGGCAGCAGCCGGACGGCTACCACCGGCCGCTCGCGGCCCCTTCGGCGCCGGTGCAAACAAAGGCGGCCGTGCCCGCCGTGGTGCACACGGACGCCGTACTGCCCACCGTTTCGGGGCAGTTCGGGAGCCGGGCCACGATCTCGGTTCCGAAGTCTGCGCCGAGCGATAAGTTCGTCGTCGCGCCGCAGACGCAGGGGCGGGGGCCTGCGGCACACACCGGAGACGTGGCCATCGTCCGCTACACCGCCAAGGTGTGGCGCACCGGCAAGGTGCTTCCCGGCCCGTACGACAAGGGGGCACGCCCCCAGGTGTTCGCCGTGGGGCGGGGCGTGACGCTGCCCGCCCTGGACCGGGCCGTGCAGGGCCAACGGGCAGGTAGCCGGGTCCTGGTCGTCGCACCCCCCGCAGCCGCCTACGGCACCACCGGCAGCGCCCCGCTCCACGTCACCGGCAAGGACACCATCGTCTACGCCGTCGATATCCTCGACGTCATCGACGCCCACGCCCTCGTCCCCGGTGACCAGAACTCGCTCTCCGATGCGCTGCCCGAGGTGCACATGAACAAGGGCGACGGCACCGCGACTCTGTCCGTCCCCGACGAGGCGGCCCCCAAGGGCCTGGTCGTCCAGCGCCTGGTGGACGGCGCCGGCCCGGTGGTGAAGGCCGGGCAGACCCTGGTCCTCCAGCATTCCTCGGCCGCCTGGGAGGCGGCTCGCGGCAAGGACGAGGCGGACCTCGTCCTCAGCTCCCACGCGGACGGCGGCCCGCTGCCCGTCGTGATCGGCCGGGGCAACGTCATCGCCGGCTGGGACCGCGCCTTGGTCGGCCAGCGGGTCGGCAGCCGCGTGCTCGCCGTCATTCCCGCGCCACTGGCGTACGGTCTGCATCCTCCGAAGGGCCTGGCACCCGGCGCCACCGTTATCTCGGTCCTCGACATCCTCGCCGCCACCTGAGGCAACGCCGGAACCGGTCACTCATCCAGTCGGCCAGCTCTGCCGTACGAAGGTCGCCCAGTGCGCACCCGTTGATGGTGTGTATCCATCAACCTGCGTCTGGGCGTGCCGCAGGGCGGGGATGGGGGTCGGCTGTCGCGGCGTTCTCGTGGCGCCTCCGGCACGACGGGCCTTCTCAACCCTGCACGGTGAGTTCGCCGTCTCCGCCACGCCGCTCGTGTAGCGCCGCCTCCCGCGCGGCCTGCCACCGGGGCGCGAGTTCTTCGAGCAACTCGCCGAAGTGTGCGTGCGAGATGCCCGACAGGGCAGGATGGGAACAGGCCGCACGGGCCCAGGTAAGGCTCACAACTCACCCAACCAGTACGGCCATTCTCATGTTACGGGCCAGTGGCACAGCACTCTTGATCGTCTTCTGAGCGGCGCCTAGGCTCCCATGCCCATGGAGATGGGGGAACCAGACCGCGGGGGGCGGGCACGGCACGACGGGCTGGTCAAGCATCGTGTAGCCGCAGGCCTGCTGGCCGGGGCGGGACTGGTCATTCTGGGCACGCTGTTCGTCGTACTGCCGGGGGTGGTGGTCGACCACGATCTCGCCGGGGCGAGAATCGCCGCGCAGGATCGACTGACGGCGGTGAACGAGGTCCGCACGACGCTTTTGCAGGTGGTCGGCGGCCTGGTCGTGCTCTTCGGCGCATACGCCACCTGGCGGCAACTGCGGGTGAGTCAGGACGGTTTGCGCGCCACCCAGGAGGGCTACGTCACCGACCGATTCAGCCGGGCCGTCGACCAACTCGGCAGCGACAAGCTGGATGTGCGCATCGGCGGGTTGCACGCGCTGTGGCGGATCGCGGAGCAGTCCGCCCGCGACCGGGAGGCCATCATCTCCATCCAGGCCGCGTATCTGCGTACACACCTGCGCTGGCCACCCGCCGGGCCGGAATCACCGGCGGCAGACGTGCACATCAACGACATCGCACCCCTGGAGACCCGCGCCGCCGACGCCCAAGTGGCGCTGACCGCGCTCGGCGTGCTGTGCCAGCACCGGGAGCAGTCCTGGGTCAATCTCAGCATCACCGACTTGCGCCGGGCCGACTGCGACGGACTGTGGTTCCCCGAGGTCAACTTCGACCGCGCTTGCATGGAGGCGGCGGGCCTGTACCACGCCAATCTGACCCAGGCGTCCCTGGTCTCGGTCAACCTGCGGCACGCCGACCTCACCACTGCGATTCTCCGCCGGAGCCGCTGCATTCTGGCCGACCTACGGGCCGCGAAGCTGGTCGGAACCGACTTGCGTGACGCCGACTTCACCGAGACCGACCTGCGCGAGGCGAACCTGCGTAAGGCCGACGCCCACGGCGCGGTCTTCCACCGCGCTGACCTCCGCATGGCTGACTTGCGTGGCACGGACTTGAGCACCGCCAACCTTGTCGAAGCACGCCTGACCGGCGCCCTGTCCAGTGAGTACACCCGTTGGCCCGCCGACTTCGACCACACGGCCGCCGGAGTCGTCGTCACGGATGACCCTGGCCCCGAGCCCTCGCCCCTACTCCAGCCGCCCGGGATGACGTGGCAGGCACCGCCGCTGAGGTCCGCTCCCTGACCAAGACGCGCTGGTCAAGACTGCGGCGACCGCGATCCGTCTGACCGACGTCACTCTTCCTCAGCGGCGTCCTGATCATGCAGAGCCCCAGGCCGCCAGGCAGATCCGAGAGCTGATATCGCTCCCAAGGTCGTTAGCTAGACCGTGTCCTACGTGGTGAGGCGGACGAGGCGCTTGTAGCAGCGGAGGGCGGCGGCGAGTCCGTGAAAGGCTAGGTAGTTGCGGGGGTTGCGCTCGTGGCAGGCGCTGAGTCTGCGGTAGGCAGACAGCCACGACATCGTGCGCTCGATCATCGACCTCAGCGTCGAGCGTGCTCGGTACGTGGCGGTGTGCGCGGTGCAGTGCCTGGGCGAGGAAGTCCTCGCCCAGGCATGCCGCGATGGACAGATCCGTCATCGCGTCAGGGCTACCGGTCCTTCCTTGTCGTTGCCGTCGCTGCGGCCGTGCCGCCGCCGTCCGAGGGATGGCGTTGCGGCGCCGGGCGGCGACGATCAGCCGAGGGGAGCGGACCAGACCGTCGGCGGGGAGGGCGCCAGCATCCCCTTCCTCGATCAGGTGGCCGCCGGCTGCTGTCGCGACGCGTCACGTGGGGCGGATTCTGCGCCTGTCGTGGACCTGAGCAGGAGTGCACCAGGAAAACTTTGTGTGACGGAAGTGTTGACTGGGACAGGCTCAGAACCTACCTTCTGGTCGAGTTTACGAACGACGTTCGATATATCGGCAATGTGGGAGTGGGTGCTACCTCCGCCCCGCGAGCACCAAGGGAGCAACCCGTGAGGCCTGAACTCACCCGTCGGACGATCCTCGGTCTGATGGCCGGCTCGGCGGCCGCCGCGTTCACCGGCGTCTCGGCCGGCACCGCTCGCGCCGCCGTGCCCGCCTCGCCCGGTGTGACGTACACGAACACCATCGCCGAGCAGCGGGCCGACCCGCACATCTTCAAGCACACCGACGGCTTCTACTACTTCACCGCGACCGTGCCGGCGTACGACCGCATCGTTCTACGCCGGGCCACCACGATCCAGGGGCTGTCCTCAGCCTCCGAGGCGACCATCTGGACCAGGCCCGCCACCGGCACGATGGGCGGCTACATCTGGGCCCCGGAGATCCACTTCATCGACGGCAAGTGGTACATCTACTTCGCCGCCGGTGATGCCAACGACATCTGGCACATCCGGCCCTACGTCCTGGAGTGCGCCGACGCGAACCCGATCACGGGCACCTGGACGGTGAAGGGTCGCATCGCACTGCCGCTGGACACCTTCTCCCTGGACGCGACGACCTTCGCCGTGAACGGCACCCGCTACCTCGCCTGGGCGCAGAACGACCCGGCCGTCGGCCGCGGCACCAACATCTACCTCGCCCAGATGTCCAGCCCGTGGGCCATTACCGGCACACCCGTCATGATCAGCAGGCCGACCGCCGCCTGGGAGACCGCCGGAGGCGAGACAGTCAACGAGGGCCCGGCCGTGCTCCAGCGGAACGGCAAGGTCTTCATGACCTTCTCGGCCAGCGCCACCGACGCCAACTACTGCATGGGCATGCTGACCGCGTCCGCCTCAGCCGACCTGCTCAGCGCCTCGTCGTGGGCCAAGAGCACCGGCCCGGTCTTCGCCAGCTTCGCCGCCACTAGCCAGTACGGCCCCGGGCACAACCAGTTCACGGTCTCCGAGGACGGCACCTCGGACATCCTCGTCTACCACGACCGCAGCTACAAGGACATCACCGGTTCCCCGCTCAACGACCCCAACCGCCGCACCCGCGTGCAGAAGATCTACTGGAAGGCCGACGGCACCCCCGACTTCGGCATCCCGGTCGCAGACGGCCTCACCCCTATCCGGCTCTGCTCCTACAACTACCCCGACCGCTTCATCCGGCATTGGGACTACCGCGCCAAGATCGAGGCGGACGTAGCCCCGCTCGCCGACTCACAGTTCCGCGTCGTCACCGGACTCACCGGAACCGGCACCGTCTCCCTGGAATCGGCGAACTTCCCCGGCTACTACCTGCGCCACAAGAACAACGAGGTGTGGGTGGAGAAGAACGACGGAACGACGCTGTTCGCCGGTGACGCCTCCTTCACCGCCCGGGCCGGCCTCGCGGACTCCGCCGGGGTCTCGTACGAGTCGTTCAACTTCCCGGGCCGATACATACGCCACTACAACTACCTGCTGTACGTCCAGGCTGTCAGCACGACGACCGCTCAGGCAGACGCCACCTTCTACACCCAGTGACCCACCCCGACGTCCCGCGGGCAGTTCCGACCCCACGGGGCCGGAACTGCGCGAACGAACCGGCACATCCGCCACCCCCTGACGTCGCAATGGATGCGGCGATCTCCTTTCCGGCCCGCCGCACGCGAAGAGTCTCCACGCCCCGACTTGCGGTTCGAAATCACCCCGCACATCGCCCGACGCGGCACCGAAGACGGCTCCGGGCTCGGCGTCCACCGCTGGGTCGTGGAAGGCGCCATCGCACTGCTGCACTGGTTCTGCCGCCTACGCATCCGCTGGGAGGTCCGGGACGATATCCACCGGGCCTTCATCATGCTCGGTTGTGCCGTCACCTGCTGGCGACGATTGAGGACGCTCTCTGATTCGAGTCCCAAGTAAGGTGCCATCCCATGTCGCGAACTCGCGCCGGGCACAAGGAGGCGCAAATGCTCGCCAACCCATCGGCGCTGGCGGCCGGAAGGCGTCATTCGGTCGGACGGCGCTGGGACGGAACCGTTCTTGCCGTGGGCAATACTGCAGCCGCGGAATGTCGTGTGGAGCGATGGGAAGACGTCGTCGCGGTGGCAGCCGGCAACGTCCATACCGCGACGAACACGGGCCGGTCTCATACGGTGGGACTCCGGTCGGATGGCACGGTGCTGGCAACGGGGTGGAATGGCGATGGGCAATGTGATGTCGCCGGATGGCGAGGCGTCACGGCCGTGGCCGCAGGCTGGCGCCGCACGCTCGGGCTACTCGCCAGTGGCCGGGTGCTGGCGGTTGGCCGGAGTTCAGAAGGGCAGTGCGACGTGCAGTCCTGGCGCGAGATGGTCGTCCTGTCGTGTGGTGACTGGCACTCGGTCGGCGTCCGGTCGGACGGTTCTGCACTGGCCGCGGGGAACAACCGGCGAGGGCAGTGCGCCGTTGAAGGGTGGCGTGACCTGGCTGCCATTTCGGCCGGGTATCTCCATACCGTCGGCCTCAGAGTCGACGGGCGGGCAGTAGCGACCGGAGACCGGGCAACAGGGGCGTGCGAGGTCGATGAGTGGGAAGACGTGGTGGCGCTCGACGCGGGCAGCTATCACACTGTCGGACTCACTGCGTCCGGACGGGTCCTCGCGGCGGGAGACAACAGCTACGGACAGTGCGAAGTCGGCGAGTGGCGCGACATTGTCGCCGTGGCGGCCGGTTCAACGCACACCCTTGGCCTGCGTGCCAACGGCACAGTCGTGACCGCAGGCAACAATGCCGACAGACAGTGCGAAGTCGATGACTGGTCCGGAGTCCAGCTTCCATAAGCCCCCGGGCCGCGCCACACCGCACTGACACACCGTCATCCCCTGGCCCAGAGACCTCATTATGAATCCAGTCCTAAGCCCGGCTCGCTCGGCACGTCGACGTTGTCCGAAAGCTGAAGCCCGGTAGCGGGTGCATCGGGCACGGCCGCGCCGGCCGGCGGGTCGTCCGTCCCGATCGCGGCGGGGGCGGGTCCGCAGAAGCACTACACGGTGCAGAAGAGCCGGCCGCCGGCACGCGAAAGCTCCGGCTGGACGGGGGAGACCAGCCGGAGCCGGGGCCGTAACGTCCTCCCACCAGCGGGTCGTGGAATTCCGCACCCTCAACATCCGCTACTGGGAGGCCCTCGTAGCGGCCTGGTCCACCGGCGACGACCGGGCCCTGGACGACGCCTGGATCGAGCAGATCGTCGACCTCGGATCGCAATGGGGCCAGTACGAGTACGTCACCAACCTCGGCTTCGCCGCCTGATCCCACGTGCCCTCCCATGCCGGGTGTTTCATCCCTGCAGCGAGTGGCACCGCCCGGTCGAACGACTTGCCCGCCCAGGCGAGAGGGCGCACCAGGACCACACACTCCGTCACCCTCACCGTGCATGGCCCACTGCGCCCTGCGAGCCACAGTGTTCCGACGTCATGACGTATGTGTGCCGACGTGTCGGATCCGGTCCGTCACGCGCCCAGTGGCACAGCACCATCCGTCGCTTCCTATTGACCAGGACGGCCAGCACAGGGGAGGGCGTTCCCCCCGTCCTGTGGCCGGTCAGCCGACGGTCAGGGAGAAGGGGCCACCCAGCACCGAGTAGCCGTCATTGGCGAGGTAGTACACGTCGTAGCTACCCGCGCCGCCCAGTTTGTCGGTCGAAAAGGTCAGGGCGCCGCTGGCGTTGGGGGCGTAGGACCAGATGAGGGAAGCCTGCTTGCCGGGGGTGACGCCCGCCGGGTAGATACCGATCCAGTTCTTGGCGCTCACCTGGGATGCCGATGGCACCGAGTAGCGGAAGGTGACGTTTCCGCCGCTCGCGACCGCGTTCAGGTTGCCGGTGAGCGTCGGGATGGTCGTGGTGGACGGCGCGAACGCGGCGTTGAGTGGCGTGGCGTAGGTGTCGTTGGCGGTCAGTGCGGGCAGGCCGAGGGCCGCCTCGATGGTGCGGCCTATGCCGTAGTGGTCGTAGTGGAGCGGGCTGCTGGTGTCGGCCGGGACGGTGCCCTGGGAGCCGACAACGGTGGTGACGATGTGGTTGTAGGCCTCGCCCTGGCTCTCGTCCCACGTCAGAAGCAGGAGCGAGCGCTGCTGGGTGAAGGCCGCAGAGGCGAGGACCGGCGCGAGGGTCTGCTTCAGCCAGCCGTCCTGGGTCTTGAGGCTGGTGGCATTGCCGTTGCCGGAGGCCTCTCCGTCGTAGTAGTCGTCGGCGGCGACCCAGGAGAAGTTGGGGGTGGTGGCCGCGGACTTCAGGTCGGTGGTCAACTGCGTGGTGTCGAACAGGTGGGCCGCGCAGCGGGAGGCGTTGCCGCTGATGTCGGTGTAGTTGATGAAGGGAGCGTCGTCGGGCTCGTAGTAACTGTCGTGGTCGTTCTTGGTGTTACAGGGGGTGCCCATGCCCTGCTCGTAGGCCTTCCAGGTCTTGCCGGCCGCCTCCAGGGTGTCGGCGAGGTTGCGCTGGGGCGAGTTGATGTTGGGGAAGTACGTGGCGCCCTTGGCGTAGGTGTCGCCGCCGGCGATGGCGAGGTAGTTCTCGTCGCTCGGGTGGTAGACGCCGTGGAAGTCGGTGAGCGTGGCGCCCTGGCTCATGAGGCTGTGCATGTACGGCGTGTCCGCCGGGTCGTTCATGACCTCGGAGTAGTCGGTGTTCTCCATCATGACCATGAACACGTGGTCGTAGCCGGGGACCCTGGAGACCGGCGGGGCGAGCGGGGCCGGCGCGTCGAGCGGGGTGTCCAGGGTGAGGGCGAGGTTGTCGAGGTAGCCGGTCTCGCTGCTCGTCGACAGGAACTGCACCTCGACCTGGATGGAACGGGTGCCGGCCGGGACTGCGCCGGTGGTGCTGCGCGAGAGGAACTTGGTGGCCAGGCCCCGGTCGCTCGCGGAGACCGTGGGCAGCTTGGCGACGGGGCCGATCGGGTGGCCGCTGCCGTCGTGGAAGTGCAGGCTCACTGCGGCATGGCCGCTGTAGGTCGTCCAGCCGCCGAGCCAGCCGGACAGGTCGTAGTGCACCCTCCCGCCGTCGATGGCCGAGGCGGCCGAGGAGACGTCGACGCTCTGCGTCATCGCGCCGTCGCCGAAGTTTCCAGGCCCGAAGAAGGCCTTGCCCGGGGTCTTGCCGTCGCTGGGATACCCGAAGGTGGCCACGGAATGGCACACGACGTTCAAACCGCCGGCCTCGGTGCTCCAGCCGGGGACCGTGGTGGCCGCCGCCCAGTCGCCGGTGCAGTAACCGCCGCTCTCCGCATCGCCGTTGACGATCAGATTGCCGCTGCTTTCGGCTGCCCGGACGGGGGAAGGAACGACGATGATCAGTGCTCCGAGGAGGGCGAGAAGCCCGCCGAGGGATCTCCAGCGCAGTCGCATACGTGGTACCTCGTCCCCTTGATAAGGATGCTGTGCAGGACACGCCCGCACGGCCTGAAGGCGCGCAACGAACGGGACATGACTACTGGTTGTCGCTGTCAAGCGGAAGAACTCCGCCCGAACTTGACCAGACAAGTTCACGGCGGATGAGCCCTTGATCGCAGCGCGGGCCATGACGGGCTCTTTGGCCGCCGTGGCAGGTGCACGCGATGACCAGGCCGCCAGCCGCAAGACGATGGCCAGGCGGGCAGGCGGCAGTCAGGAGAACAGCAATTCTGCGAGTTGCGGCCGCACTTCACTCACGGCGCAGCACTGCCGACCAGACCACCCACCACCATCTCGGAGCGGATCTGGAGGGTGCTCCTCGCGGTGGCCTTCAAGTCGAGATTCATCGAGGCAAGGAGGGTCATGTCCGCCACCTGGGCCCAGGTGGCGCCGTCCACCCAGGCGCAGACGGGGTAGGTGAGCGTCGATCCGTCGGCCCAGGTCCGGGTCACCGCTTCGCAGCTGATCTTGATGCGGGAGCCGGGCGGGGTCTCATCTTCCGCAGGCGTGAGCACCTTGACCTGGCTGTTCTTGGAGCCGTTGCCTGCCAGGACGCGGGAGCGCACCTCGTCGGTGTTCTTGAGCCGGCCGTATATGCCGGTCACTACGAGATCACCCCGTTCGACGCTGGCGGACTGGTACACAGCGACGACGCCTTGGACGGCCTCGGTGTCCCAGCTGTGCCTCCAGCTCCTTTGCAGCGCCCGGCCCTTGGTCGGGGAGTCGTCCTTGGCCAGCTTGAAGTGACCCTCGAGCAGTGCCCGCGGCACGGTCAGGGAGAACTCGGCCCGGGGATAGCTGTTCTCGAGCTTCTTCCCTGCCAGCACCAGCGTCAGCAGGAGCACAACGATCAGGAGGAAGACCCCGCCGATGATCGCCACCCCGGCTTTATGCGGCGGGGCAGGGGGTACAGCGCCCCAGGGGGAGGGAGGTGTCTGGTACGGAGACCGCGGCGCCGGAGGTATGGACAGGCCGGAACGGTACTCAACGCCCGCGAGACGTCACGCTCGGCCGCCCCGCCTCAAGGACGTCACGGCCCGGGTTGTGGCCCGGGTGCGCGCTGTCAGCGGCCCCCGCAACAGCCAATGGGGTGCCCAGGCTCCTGCTCATCGGCCGGCCCTGGTCCGGGGCCACACCACCGTACGTCCCACAGCGCCGGCCCGGCGGGCAGATGTCCAGGGGCGAGGTGCCCGCGCCAGCACAGCCCTGAGACACCTCTGCCGCTGCAGCCCCACCGATCGAGCAACTGCACGACGGCCTCCCTGCAGGCACTGGCCTGTCTCATCGAAGGTTGAGCGTTCTCACCGAACCTTGAGCGGTCCGCGACAGGGACCAGGCTCAGAGTTCAGGCTGTCTCTCCGTCGGTATGAGCCCCTTGATTCGAGGTCTTTACTCGCCGAAGAGGCTCCTTTCCGGAGGCCTTCTTGCCAACGGTCGTCGTCACACGTCATGTGGATCTCCCGCTCACCGCCCCGCCTGTTTCTCCCACGGGGAGCGGGCTCCTGTCGGCGCGCCACCAGCGGCGTGACGCCAGTGCGGCCAGACCGGCGCCGGCGGTGTTGAGCAGTACATCGTCCACGGACGACACCCGGTCCAGTTGCAGGACGTACTGCGCTGTCTCGACCAGGACCGAGCAGCCCGCCCCAAGCGCGAGAACCCGCCGTACCGATGCCAGCGCCGCGAACCGCAGCGGGCCGAGGAACCCCAGCGCCGCGAACACCAGCAGGTTGCCGACGATCTGGCCCGCGTCCATCGTGAGCAGGTCCCGCAGCGGCACCAGGTTCACGACCGCCCCGTCCTCGTCGCCCGGCAGCAGGATCAACCAGACCGGCGGCACTGTCCCGTAGACGACGCCGACCTCAGCGAGCGACATGCGCCACGCCCTCGCCGCCCTGGCACCGGCGAGCCTCCGCCAGCGGGCCAGAGACCACGCCACCAGCGCTGCCAACGGCAACGCGGCCACCGTGAGGAGCGCCACCCCGGTGAACGTACCGACCCAGCCGTGCCATCCTTCGAGCCGCACCCTGCCACCCCTCTGCTTCCATCCGCTTGCCATGGGCAGTCTCACCAACGGCGTGTATCGGGGGCGTATCGATCGGTGTTTGATGCCGCGACAAACAAGATCATCGCGACGACAAACCCTGAACTCAGCGCCGATCAAGCTAGCTTCGGTGAGAACGCTCAGCCTTCGATGAGACAGGACAGGCACCAGGCGGCCGTACGGCCCGCTGACCCCGCTCCGCCCAACCGTCACCTCGGGGACCCGCATTTCGTCGGACCGAGAATGAATCTGACCGCTGTTCCGTGAAAACACAGGTCAGCGGCAGGCAGACATCAGCCGTCGCCGGGGAGCCTTTACCGCCGCGATCAATGCGCTCGGGGACGAAGGGACGGTGCTCGGCTGCCGTGTGGTGATCGACGGCTCGGCCGACTGAGCGCGCCCGCTCACGGAGTCGCGGCAATCACGTGATCGTCCACAGCCATGCCCCACTGACAGCCGTGGGCCCCCACGAGCCGGAGGTCGGCGATGTCGCGCCGGGGCATTGATGCGGATGCGTGAAATTGGTTCTGTCAGCGATCTCGTGAATGCCAAGGTCAAGCGGCTGCGCCAATGGGAATGCCCGGGTCATGGGGGATGTCTGCTTATCGGCCGAGGGCGTGTTCTTTCCCGGGACTACCGGTGTACGGGCGGAGTGTGTGGCGGCGCTCGCGGGCGGGACGCTGGTCCAGCTGTCCAGCACACGCTCGTCGAGAGAGTGTCCGGACTGCGGTGTCGCATCCCGCCGGGTCCACAGCCGTTACGGTCGCCAGCTGGACGACTGTCCCATCGCCGGCAGGCCGGTGCTGGTTCGGCTGACCGTGCGCCGGTTCTTCTGCGATGCCTCAACCTGCCTACGCAGGACGTTCGTTGAGCAGATCGACAGTGTGAGCGAGCCCTACAAGCGGGCCACCTCCGGCCTCCGCTACGTGCTTCGTTCCGTGGCGGCCGAAATGGGTGGACGCCCTGGGGCACGGCTGTGCCGGAAGCTCTCGGTTCCAGCAGGCCGGATGCGGCTCCTCGGGCATCTGCATGCTCCGGTCGTGCCGAACCGGGCCCCACGCGTGCTCGGCGTGGACGAGTTCGCCTTCCGCCGCGGCCGTCGCTGAGGAACCATTCTCGTCGACGTCGAAACCCATCAGCTCGTCGACGTCCTGCCAGACCGGAGTTCCGAGACGCTGGCCGCTTGGCTCCGCGACCATGCCGGTGCCGAGGTCGTGTGCCGTGACCGGGCCAGCGCCTACACTCGCGCCGTCAAGGAAGCCGCCCCCGACGCCACTGAGGTCGCTGACCGCTGGCACCTGCTGCGCAACCTGTCACTTGCCGTCGAACGGGTCTGCCACGAGCACCTCGCCTGCCTGCGAAAATACGCTGAACAGCAGCAGGCCCAGCCGCGGCAGCCCACCTTGGAGCTCGTGCCGACCACGCTGATCATGGACCGGGTCCGACGCAGGCACGAAGTGATCAACCGCATGGTCGATGCCGGCTACCGATCAGTGAGATCGCTCGTCGTCTCGGCCTCGACCGCAAGACTGTCCGCCGCTATCGCGACACCAACTTCGACGTTCTGCTCGCCTCAGCCCGCGACCGCAGGAACGTGCCCCTCGACCGTTTCAAGCCCTACCTCGCCGCCCACGGCGGCCGCCGTGGCCCGCCGCCGCGTCCCGGAAACGCTGATCCACACCTACGACGCCCAGCTGGCCTGCGGTACCCCGCAGGAGCTGCCGACGACCGAGGCGGTCGACGCCATCGAGGAGTTCCTCGCCACCGCCTGCACCGGCACAGTCCCGTGGCCGGGCGGGCCCGCCACCATGGACTACCACGCTGCCGAGGCCGGCTCCTGGCGCCAGACAGTGGACGCCGCCGGTTCCCGCTTCACCCACGTGAAGATCAGGGATGGCTTGAGTTGGCTCCGCGCAAGAGCCATGGGCCGGCGGGCGGGGGCGGCGTGCTGTCCTCGCGGCCTTTCCCGTTCAGGCCGCAGCTTGGGAGGCGAAGGGGAGCAGTTCCTCCCGGCCCTTGCCGACCACTCCGTAGGTGGCCTCCGGAACCTCGATCCAGGCTCCCGGCAGGTCCCCGACCGGTTCGGAGACCACCAGGCGCGCATCGTCGGCCACGTTCTCAAGGCGGGCGGCCCGGTCGGGAAACAGCTTCCGCAGCTGCGGGACGCTCCGGTTGAAGTACAACGACCGGGTCCGCCCCTCGCTCGAATACCGGAACGCCCACAGGGTCTCACCGTCACTGGTCGCGATCGTGCCCTGGAAGGGCGACTGGTGACCGTGCTCGCGGCCGAGCGTCTCGACGAGCCCGATCGTGCGCGCGACAGCGCCCGGAGGGTCGTCCTCGAGGCCGAAGGTCAGCGCCAGGTAGAACATCAGCTCGGAGTCGGTCGTGCCGCCAATGCTCAGGTAGAGCGCGGGGTCGACTGCGAAGGCAAGATCGCGTTTGATGTCGCTGAGCCCGTCGATGAAGCCGTTGTGCATCCACAGCCACCGCCCGTGCCGGAACGGGTGGCAGTTGGTCTGCTGGACGGACGACCCGATTGCGGCGCGGATGTGCGCGAAGAACAGCGGCGAGGTGGTGTGCGCCGACAACTCACGCAGGTTCGTGTCGTTCCACGCCGGCTCTGTGCTGCGGAAGACCCCCGGCGCGTCGGTGCCCTCGTCGTACCAGCCCACGCCGAAGCCGTCGCCATTGGTCGTCTCGGCACCGAGCCTGGAGTGCAGACTTTGATCGATCAGCGAGTGGACCGGTGTGTAGAGCACATCCGTCAGCCGGACGGGAGAGCCCCAGTAGGCGAGCCATCTGCACATGGTCGACCTCCTTCGGACGTCGGAACCCGCGGGAGACCTCGGCGCGCCAGGCCCCGCCAGGCGTCGCTCACCATCCAATTGTCGATCAGTTCTCCAAAGGGCGCAGAGCGGGAACACCCGACGGGTAGCAGGCTCTGCCGCAGCCCGGGTCGCCCGACCGCGCAGGCTCACCCGTGGTGCGCGCGAGAGCCACCGTCGGGGTCGGTCGGCTGGCTCCTCCTCGTCCTGGCCGCGCTGATGATGACCTGCCAGGTGTCGCTTGCCGCCGCGCAACAGGCGATCGTCACCGACTGGACCACCGCACTCAGCCGCCTCAGCCTTAGCTGACCTGCCCCCCTCTGCCCTCGGCAGGCAGACTGCGGGCTCTTCAGCTCGGACGATCGTGTCTACCACCTCACCGGAAACAAGCTGCTGAAGAGACAAATGTACGACCAGGCCGACTTCGACCTCCTACGACGCCGCATTCTCCTTGAGCTGTACTGAGATTTGTGGAGTCCCTGATGCCAGGGTTACGGTCCTGGCGAAGGAGATCCACCAGCACCATGGCAGCACCCCGTAAATATCC
>NZ_JBEPBA010000051.1:0-23500 GCF_040298885.1 Streptomyces sp. NPDC001137 | reverse complement strand
CACCCGCCGAATACGAGACCAACCACTACCGCGAAACCACGAAACCCCAGGTCACAGTCACAACCTAGAGTCTCGATCAAACCCGGAACGGTTCACACTGACCCGCCGCCTGGTGGACGACTGGCTCCACGAGCGGCAGCAGCAGTGGCCCGCCTCTCCCAATCCACACCTGCTGGTCACGACGCACTCAGCGCACCACCCCGCCCTCCCACCCGTCAGCTACTGCGCCCTGCGCCACGCATTCGACCGCACCGGAATCACCCCTCGCCAGCTGTGGAGCGACCGAGTACTGGACGAGGCCCGACAAACCGCCGATCCCGTACACCTGGTGCAGTTGTTCGGTATCCATCCAGGCACCGCTGTCCGCTACGTCCACACCGCGCATCCCGACAAGGCGCTGCCCCGGATCCGCTGACCGGGCAGCGCTGTCCAGCCCCTCTACAGCCGCATGCCTTGACCGGGAGTGTCATGAATCAGGTGTGAGCCTCCACGAAGGAGTCACCTGATGAGTACGACGATGGATCACCGGATCGAGACCTCCAGCAGCGTGTCGCTTGCCGTGGCCGCCAGCAGTGTTGAGGGTGCCGACGTGAAGTCGATGCCGGTATCGCCGAACGGTCTGTCCAGCGAACTGCTGGAGGAGCTCGCCGCGCTCGCGGCTGAGAAGGTCCGCGGGGAAGGGCTGCGGCTGATGGGCGACGGTGGACTGCTGCCCGAGCTGGCCCAGCACCTGATGCAGGCCGCCCTGGAAGCCGAGATGGACGAACACCTGGCCGCCGAGGCCGGCCGGACCAGCGGGCGCGGGTCCCGCTCGGGCGGCAACATGCGCAACGGCTACCAGGCCAAGGAGGTCATGACGGAGGTCGGCGCGGTGACGGTGCAGGTCCCCAGAGACCGGCTGGGCACCTTCCGGCCCCGGATGCTGCCCGCGCACCCGCACCGGCGCGCTGGACGACCTGGTGATCTCGCTGACCGCAAAGGGCCTGACCTCCGGCGAGATCGTCTCCCACCTCGCCCAGACCTACGGGATGACGACCACGAAGGAGCCCATCTCCACGATCACCGACAAGGCCCGACCGCCGAGCGCCGCTGGGGTGCCGGAGCAGGTCTCTCCCCCGGAACTCCCGATCTGCCCTCGCACTCCCCCTGTTGGTCAAACGCTGGCAGGACACCGATGCAGCGTTGGACGACCGCTGGGGGATGTGTGGGCAAAGGTGTTGGAAATTAACCCGAAGTGGGGCGATCTCCGCCCCTTGGGACCCGCACATCCACAGCGGCGCCTCACCGAAGCGGGGGACCGCCCACAGTCCAGCGGGTGCCGACAAGGTGCCGGGGCGTCATGCGCTGCCTAGCGGCTGGTGGCAGAACTTCCTCCAGCGCGGTTCGGGGCCGTGCGCCAACCGTGCGGGCGGGGTCATCCCGCGACGACTGCCATCCGGTCGCTGATCTCGTCGGCTGTGGTGAGGACTTTCTGGGCGATCTCCGTCTCGGCTTCCGGGTAGATCCGGGAGGCGAGGGCGGCGACGCTGACTGCGGCGACGACTTGTTTGTTCTCGTCGCGGATCGGGGCAGCGATGCCAACCACGTCGGGGTCGAGTTCGCCGCGGGTGACGGAGTAGCCGAGGCGGCGGATCCGGCCGAGGCGTTCCATCAGGGCGTCGACGTCGGTGAGGGTGGCCGGGGTGAAGCGGCGCAGTACGGCGTTCTCCAGCAGTCTGCGGGCTTCTTCTTCGGGGCTCCAGGCGAGCAGGACGAGGGCGGAGGCGCCGGCGTTGATGGGCAGGGCGCTGCCGCGTTCGTAGGAGATGCGCACCGCGCGGGTGCTTTCCGCGCGGTCGACGCAGACCACCAGGTCCCCGGTGCGCCGGGTCAGCAGCACGGTCTCGTGCACGTCCTCGGCAAGCGTCTCCATCGACGGCTGCGCGACCTCGGAGAGGCCGTAGCTGCGGCGGGCCAACCGGGCGATCTCCAGCACCCGCAGGCCGAGCCGGAAGCCGCCGCCGGGGGCTTCTTCGAGGAAGCGCCCGTTCACCAGGCTCTGGAGGTAGCGATAGGCGGTGGAGCGTGCCACGCCGAGGTGATCGGCAACGGCGGTTCCGGAGATGACGAGGTGGACGTCGTCGAACATGGCCAGAATGTCGAGTGCCCGGTCGGCCGTGGAGTTGCGGTCGCGGTAACTGGGGGACGCGTTTCCTGACATGCGAGACACTGTAGCGGATGGTCGCGGGCCGTTGCGGGCCGCGCCCATCCGCCCGCCTGTCCGGTCTACAGCCGGTCCTTGACGACGGTGTTGCGCAGCTCTCCGATGCCTTCGACCGCGGTGACGAGTTCCTGTCCGGGGCGCAGGAAGACCTTCGGGTCGCGGCCGGCGCCGACGCCGCCCGGGGTGCCGGTGAGGATCAGGTCGCCAGGCAGCAGCGTGATGATGGTGCTGACGTAAGCGATGGTGTCGGCGACGTCGAAGAGCAGGTCGGCGGTGTTGGACTTCTGCATGGTGTGGCCGTCGACGCTGCAGGAGATGTCCAAACCGGAGGCGCCGAGCGGGAGTTCGTCCGTGGTGACGAGGACGGGGCCG
Organism: Streptomyces sp. NPDC001137; assembly: GCF_040298885.1. Classification (NCBI taxonomy): domain Bacteria; kingdom Bacillati; phylum Actinomycetota; class Actinomycetes; order Kitasatosporales; family Streptomycetaceae; genus Streptomyces; species Streptomyces sp. NPDC001137. The sequence continues at coordinate 20,925 of NZ_JBEPBA010000051.1, read as the reverse complement.
ACCGGGGTGGTGGCCTCGAAGGTCTTGCCGGAGAGGAACTCCCTGGTGCGGTGCTGCCAGTCGCGGACGGTGACGTCGTTGGCGACCGTGTATCCGGCGACGTGCTCCAGGGCCTTCTCGCGCGGCACGTGACGGCCGGGGCGTCCGATCACCACCCCCAACTCGGCCTCCCAGTCGAGGTCGTCGCTGACGGGCGGCATGTGGATGTCGTCGTGTGCGCCGATGAGAGCACCGTCGTACTTCGCGAAGAGGGTGGGGTGGGCGGGGGTGGGGCGGCCCATCTCCTTGATGTGGGTGGCGTAGTTCAGGCCGAGGCAGATGATCTTGTTGGGGTGAGGGACGAGCGGGGCGAGCGACACTTCGGCCAGGGGCAGGCGCTCGCTGTCCGCGGTGGCCGCCCGCTGCGGCCAGTCGTCTCCTGCGGCGAGCAGCGCGCCGACGTCGGAGAAGGGAAGCAGGACGAGTTCGTCTCCGTCCTGCCGGGCGGCGGCGGTCCCGTGGTCGTGGGCGACACGGACGGTGCTGAGCCTCATCGGCGTACTCCTGGGGAATCAGGCTGGATCTCGGGGTCGGGAATGGTGAGGGCCGGGAAGGGGGAGGTGAAGTGCCGAAGCTTCGCGTCGACGTACTCGGCCTTATCCGGGGTGAACACGGCGGCCACCAGACGGTCGGGGCGTACGAGGACGAAGTGCCCGGCCAGCCCGGTGAAGAGGGCGTCCAGCTGACCGTCGGCGTCGGCGATCTCTGCCCGGCCGGCACGGTCGCGCGGTGCGCGGTCGTCCAGGAGGACATCCACGGAGACGGCGTCCGGGAGACCGGTCCGTGCTACGGCGGTCCAGTCGGCGTCGGTCACGCCGACCCCCAGCAGGCTCCAGCCCTGTCCCAAGACGTCATCGAGCCGTATGACGTGGTGGTCCTGTCCCCGCAGCACCCGCGGCTGCGGCAGCATCGTGCCGACGAGCCCGCGGCCCGGTCCGTCGATGCCGACGACGGCGCCCGATGTCGCGCGGGTGTCGGGGCGGTAGCGCATCTCTGTGAGGTAGCGGCGTCCGGGTGGTGTGTACATGGCAGTGCGTATCAGCAGGTCGCGCAGGAGGGCGCGGGGGCGGCTGGTGGTCATGACGATCCGGCCGAGGCGTACGGAGAGGTCGATCACGGCCCGGGCATGGGGACGCCGCTCGGTGTCGTAGGTGTCGAGCAGCCTGTCGTTCGCCCGGCCCGCCAGGACCTCGCTGATCTTCCAGCAGAGGTTGGCCGCGTCCCGGACACCGGAGTTGAGGCCCTGCCCCGCGAACGGCGGCATCATGTGCGCGGCGTCGCCGAGCAGGAAGCAGCGGCCGTCGCGCAGGCGGTCCGCCAGCAGCGCGTGGAAGCTGTACGCGACCGCGCGCTCGACCTGCTCGGATGTGATCTCCCGGTAGGGCGCGAGGAGTTCGCGCACCAACGAGAACGGCGGCGGGGTGCCGGCGTCGCACTCGCCCGGCTTCAGGCGGAACTCGTAGCGGCAACGTCCGTCCCGTCCTGCGACGATGACGACGGGGCGGTCGGGGTCGCCGTGGTGCATGCCGAAACGCTGGTCGTGCGTGTCCTGAAGAGTGTCGACCACCAGCCACACGTCCGGGAAACTGCGACCCTGCATCGGGATGGACAGCAGGTCGCGTAGGGTGCTGCGGCCGCCGTCGCAGCCGAGGACGTAGGACACGTCCAGTTTCTCGACCGGCCCGTCCTCCCCGCCCGTACGCAGCATGACGCGCACCAGGTCGGAATGCTGGGTGACGACATCTGTCAGGCGGGTGTCGAAGCGGACGTCGACGGTGGGGAGGCGGCGCAGTTCCTCGCGCAGCACTCGTTCCAGGTCGGGCTGGGCGAAGGGGTTCTTGAAGGGATGTCCGTAGCGCTGGTCGCTGGTGCCGCGGGCGTGGAAGAGCATTCGCCCACCGATGCCGAAGTACCTCGTCCCGGTGCCCGGCACCAGGATCGGGTAGACGGCCTCGTCGAGACCATCGGCCGACTGAAGGGTGCGCAGCGACTCGTCGTCGAGGCTGATCGCCTTGGCGTCGTTGCTGGTGGTGGTGTTGCGTTCCACCAGCAGCACCCGTACGCCCCGGGAGCCCAGCAGGTGGGCGGCCGTCAGTCCGGTCGGGCCTGCGCCCACGACGAGCACGTCCGGTGGTGGCGGTGTCATGAGGGACCTTCCGTCGTTCCGCCGGCTACTGGACCGGCTGGTAGGCCGGGCCGCCCTCGCTCAGCAGCCGCTCGACCTCGGCGAAGATCTCCTCGGGGGACAGGTCGAGATCGAGGGTCTTGCGGAACGGCTGGCGTACATCACGCTCCAGCCGGAGGTAGACCTCGTTGCGGTTGCCCTCGGGGTCGAAGAAGTAGATGCCGATCGCGTTGCCGTGGGTGACCTCCTGCTGGACCTCGATGCCCTCGGCGCGGAACCGGTGGTGGAAGTCGATGATCGACTCCAGGGAGTCCACGCGCCACGACACCTGGTGGGTCAGCTTGGCACCGGCGGGTGCGGTTCGGCCCCGCTGCAGGACGAACTCGTGGTGCTCCTCCTCGGGGCACGAGGAGAAGAACACGATGCCCTTCTCCTCGTCCTCGTCGGTGACGGTCAGACCCAGCACCCGCTCGTAGAAGTCGCGCATCTTCTCCAGGTCGTCGACCCAGAAGCCGGTGTGCCCCAGTCCGGTTATGGCCATGATGCGTCTCCTTTTGCAGGACTAAGGTTTCGTTTTACAGGACGTTAGACCTCCAGGCGGCCGAGGTCAACCGTGAGGAAACAGCGTCCTGCCTCTTGACGTCACACGCCCTTTCAGTGCAGCGTCCTGCATCGAGACATACATGTCCGAATATGCGGGACGTCGGCACTGCTTTTGGGAGCCTGCCGGGACCGCTGAAGTCACTACGGGAGGCGCCTCATGGCCCATTCCGATGCCGGGCGAGCCAGCTCGGCCACCGTCGTCCGGGCTGCTCGCCGGGATCGACGTCCCGTGGAGGCACTGCGAAGTCACTGACCGATCAGGCCCGGCCGTGACCCGCGCGGGCGCCCGCAGCACGGCCGTCCACCGACCCGCGGGCCCGACTCACCCCAAGGAGATCCCCGTGTTCCGCTTCTATCGCAGCACCACGTCCCGGACGGCCGGGCTGCACGGCGCCGCGCTCCTGATTCCGCGGGCCGTGACCGGGTGGCTGTTCGTCCTGCACGGCCTCTACAAGTTCGGCCTGCACACCGGTGTCCTCGGCCCCAACGGGGTGGGGGAGCCGAGATCGATTTCACGTACCTCGTGGTCGGCTTGCTGGTCTTCGCCGCCGGACCGGGTGCGCTGGCTCTGTCTGGAGCCTTCCGCAAGGTGAGACCACGGCTGTGACCTGAGACACCGCGCAACACAATTTTCGCGATACGACACATAACCTTCGCGCCACGACGCGCTACTGGAACGGGACACCATGACGTTTTTGGACAGCAGCACCTGGGACGGCCGCATCTTCTCCGGCTCGGGCGAGTGGATCAGCGGCTCCGGCGAGGTGTACGACGCCGTCGAGCCCGCAACGGGCAAGAGACTGGCGCGTGTCGGGTCTGCCACGCGGGCCGACGTTGACAAGGCGGTGGAGCAGGCGGTGCGGGCCCAGCGGGAGTGGGCCGCCCGGCCGTACTCGGACCGCGCGGCCGTGCTGCGCCGAGCAGCGCGTCTCTTCGAGGAGAACCAGCAGGAGATCGAGACCTGGCTGATGCGGGAGTCCGGAGCGATCCGGCCGTTCGCCGCCCTGCAGGTCACCAGCGGTGGTGCGGAGGAGTGTCACGAGGCCGCCGCCCTCGCCGGGGCGCCCTACGGTGAGCTGCTGCGTTCCGGGCAGCAGCGGCTGTCCTTCTCCCGCCGTGTCCCTGTCGGCGTGGTCGGGGTGATCGCCCCGTTCAACGTGCCGGTCATCCTGGCCATGCGGGCGGTCGCTCCGGCGCTGGCCCTGGGCAACGCGGTCGTTCTCAAGCCGGACCCACGGACCGCGATCAGCGGCGGTGTCGTCTTCGCCCGGGTCTTCGAGGAGGCGGGTCTGCCGCCCGGTCTGCTGCACGTCCTGCCCGGCGGCGCGGACGTCGGCGCGGCCGTCGTCGAACACCCGCAGATCCCCGTCATCGCCTTCACCGGCTCCACCCGGGCCGGACGCGCCATCGGCATCGCCGCGGCCGAGCACCTCAAGCGGGTCCACCTGGAGCTGGGCGGGAACTCCGCGCTCGTCATCATGGACGACGTCGACCTGGAGAAGGCCGCCTCGGTGGGCGCCTGGGGATCCTTCGTGCATGCCGGCCAGATCTGCATGGCCAGCAGCCGCCACCTCGTGCACGCCTCGGTCGCCGACGACTACACCGCCCTGCTCGCCCAGCACGCCGACGCGCTCCCGGTCGGCGATCCGCTCGGTGAGAACGTCGCCCTCGGACCGGTCATCGACGCCGGCCAGCGCGACAACATCCACCGCATCGTCACCGAGACGGTCGAGGCGGGCGCCCGGCTGGCCGCGGGCGGCACCTACGAGGACCTGTTCTACCGGCCGACCGTGCTCACCGAGGTGCCGCTCACCGCGCCCGCCTACGCACAGGAAATCTTCGGCCCCGTCGCACCTGTCGTCCCCTTCCAGGACCTCGACGAGGCGGCCCGCCTGGCCGCCGGCACCGAATACGGGCTGTCCCTCGGCATCCTCACCCGGGACGTCATGAAGGGCCTCGCCCTGGCGGAGCGCGTGCCCAGCGGGCTGGTCCACATCAACGACCAGACCGTCAACGACGAGGCGCTCATCCCGTTCGGCGGGGTCGGCGACTCCGGCACCGGATCCCGCCACGGCGGCGCCGCCGCCAACCTCGAAGCCTTCACCGAACAGCAGTGGGTCACTGTACGGGGCGAACTTCCGCAGTACCCCTTCTGACCACCCCAACCCCCAGAGCTGCAGGAGAGTTCCATGCCCATGGACCCCATCACCGTCGTCCCCCGGCAGATGCGGAAAGCCGACGCGGGGGCCGACTGGCCCACCGACAACAAGTTCCTCAACGGACCCTTCGCGCCCTGGACGGAGGAGAGCGAGGGGTATGACCTGGAGGTGGACGGCGAGATACCGGCCGACCTTGCGGGCGCGCTGTTCCGCGTCTCCTCCAACCCCCGCTTTCGGCCCCGCAACACCGACCGCTACCACTGGTGGGAGGGCGACGGCATGGTGTGCGGCATCTACCTGCGCGAGGGCCGGGCCGCCTACCGCACACGTTGGGTGGAGACCGACTCGATGAAGGTCGAGGTGGAGGCCAGAGAAGCGATCTACAGCGGCTTCGTCAACGGCGGCACTCCCGCTCGACTGCCCGAGGGAGCCCCGCCCGCCAAAAACGTCGCCAACATCAACGCAGGCCTCTTCGACGACCACCTGATCGTCTACTTCGAGGGCGGACTGCCGCACGCGCTGGACCCCGAGACCCTGCGCACCATTGGCACGTACGACTTCCACGGCGGCATCGACGTGCTGTGCACCGGCCACTACAAGACCGACCCGGACAGCGGCGACATGCTGTTCTTCGCCGCCGTCGGACCGACGATCACCTGGTACCGCGCCGACGTGAAGACCGCCGAGATCATCGACTCGCACTCCTTCGACATCGGTGTGCCGGTCCTCATGCACGACTTCGCCGTCAGCGACACCTACGCCGTCTTCTTCGTCACCCCGGCCCAGTTCCGCCTCGACCTGGTCGCGCAGAGCAGGCCCGGCGTGGTCTGGGACGAGGACTCCCTCGAACACGGCGTGCAGATCGTCCTGATGAACCGCCACACCCACGAGGTCACCTGGCACGAGCTCGGCGGCCACTGGGCCAACACCCACTTCTTCAACGCCTACGAGCAGGAAGGCCGGCTGGTCATCGACGGCCACCGCATCAGCCGGCTCGGCACCCCGATCGACCGCATCGGTACGCCGGTGACCTCCCACGAGTGGTTCCCCCCGGCCCAGCCCTACCGGTGGCGCGTCGACCTGGCGACCGGAAGGGCCACCGAGGAGATGATCAGCGGCGTCCTCGGGGAGTTCCCGAAGATCAACGACGCGTACACGGGCCGCCCCAACCGCTACGGCTACTTCGTCACCACTCGCGGCCTGGCCGACGACATCATGTCCGACGGACTGGCCCGCCACGACTACCTCCTGGACCGCACCACCGTCGTCGAAGGCCCGGACGGCCTCACCAGCCCCGGCGAACCGGTCTTCGTCGCCCGCGAGAACGCCCGCGCCGAGGACGACGGCTACCTGCTCTCCCTGTGGTGGAATCGCAGCACCAACCTCAGCGAACTGCTGATCCACGACGCCGCCGACCTGCGCCGCACCCCGCTGGCCCGGGTCAAGCTCCCCAGCCGAGTGCCCTTCGGCTTCCACGGCAGCTGGGCCGACCACGCCACCCTGGACCGCGCCATCGCCGTCCACCGCGGCAACGACTGACGGCCATGCGAGACCTCGCGGGCAAGACCGCCTTCATCACCGGCGGAGACAGCGGGATCGGTCTCGGCGTGGCACAGTCGCTGTGCCACGCCGGAATGAACGTCATCATCTGCGGAGTCGTCCCGGAGACGCTTCAGAGCGCGCAACGCGAGCTCGCGCGCATCGGCAAGGCCGAGGCCATCGAGCTCGACGTACGCGACCGGGAGGCGTTCGCCGCCCTCGCCGACCGACTCGACCGTGGCTACGGCGGCGTGGACGTGCTGGTCAACAACGCGGGCGTCGGATTCCTCGCACCGGTGGCCGAGGCGACGTTCGAACAGTGGGACTGGGTGCTCGACATCAACCTCACGGGCGTCTTCAACGGCATACGGACCTTCCTGCCGCGCATGCTGGCCTCCGGCCGCCCCGGGCACATCGTCTCGACCGCGTCGATCGGCGGTCTGCTGGGCACACCCGGAGCGCTCTACGTGGCCGCGAAATTCGGTGTGGTGGGGCTGATGGAGGCGCTGGCAGCCGAACTTTGGGACACCCCGGTGAACGTCTCCGTCCTGACGCCGGGAATCGTCCGAACCAACATCCACAAGGGACCGCCACCCCCCGGCGAGCCGCGGCCGCACGCGCCGGGCGCCACCGCGGAGGCCGATCTGCACGAGACGGCGATTCAGCCGCGGGAAGTCGGCGAGCGGGTCCTGCAAGCGATCCGAGAGGAAAGGCTCTACGTGCTGACGCATGCCGAGCATCGGGAACTGCTCGCCCGCCGGTTCGACGCGATCCTCGCATCGGTCCCCACCGACCAGGGGGACCCGCGCCGTGCCGCGGTGGAGAGGACGGTCCTCGCCAACCCCATCTACGACGAGATCCTGACCGCGGCGGAGGCCCGACAGTGACGACGCACGACATGGAGGGCTCGGTCGTGCTCGTGACCGGTGCCGGCTCGGGCATCGGGCGGGCGGCGGCGGAGCTGTTCGCCGAGCGCGGTGCCTCCGTCGTCGCGGCAGACCGCTCCGAATCCGGCGCGGACACCGTCGCCACCATCACCGCGGCCGGCGGCAAGGCCGTCTTCGTCCAGGTGGACGTCTCGGTCGAGAAAGAGGTCGAGAACATGGTGGCCACGGCGGTCGACACCTACGGTGCCCTGAACGCCGCGTTCAACAACGCGGGCATCGCGCCGCCGGTCGGCCCGATCGAGCAGCTCAGCAGCGACAGCTGGGAGCTGTCCGAGGCGGTGAACCTGCGTGGCGTCTGGCTGTGCATGAAGCACGAGCTGGCCGTCATGGTGCGGCAGGGACACGGCGCGATCGTGAACACCTCGTCGGTCGCCGGCCTGGTGGGCAACCCCGGTGGCGGGGCCGCGTACTCCGCCTTCAAGCACGGCATCGTCGGGCTGACCAGGTCCGCGGCCGCCGAGCACGGCCGGCACGGGATCCGCGTCAACGCGATAGCCCCGGGCATCACCCGCACCGGAATGCTGCGGCACCTGGAGGAACACGAGAACCTCGACGCCGCCGCCGTCGCCGCCGGGACCCCGCTCGGCCGCGTGGCCGAGCCGCGGGAGGTCGCCGAAGCCGCGTACTGGCTCGCTTCACCGAAGTCGAGTTTCGTCACCGGCCATGTCCTGGCCGTCGACGGCGGCGAAACCTGCGTCTGACGCCCGGCGTCCGGAAAGGAAGCAGCATCCATGACTCGTGTGACCGGCGGCGACCTCGTCGTCCGTATCCTCCAACAGGCCGGTGTCGACCGGATGTTCGGCATCAACGGCGCGCACATCGACTCCGTGTACCAAGCCGCGCTCGACCATCGGCTGCCCATCGTGGACGTGCGGCACGAGATGAACGCGGGCCATGCGGCGGAGGGCTACGCCCGGGTGCGCAATGCCCTCGGGGTCGCGTTGCTCACTGCCGGCGGCGGGTTCACCAACGCGGTGACGTCGATGGCCAACGCACACCTGGACCGCACTCCCGTGCTCTACCTCGCCGCGTCCGGACCGCTCGCCGACGACCAGACCAACACCCTGCAGGCGGGCCTTGACCAGGTGGCCATCGCGACGCCCGTCACCAAGTGGGCGCACCGGGTGACACGTGCGTCGCTGATCCCCCGCATCCTGGCCCGCGCGATCCGCACCGCGCTGTCCGCGCCCCGCGGGCCGGTGCTCGTGGACATCCCCTGGGACGTGCTGACCGAGCAGATCGACCTGCCCGACCTGGCGACGGAACTCCTGAACGGGGCCGATCATGGGCCCGGGCTCTCACAGGCCGGGGCGCAGCAGATCCTCGGGATGCTGTCGGAGGCCCGGCGGCCCGTGATCATCGCCGGATCCGAGGTGCCGAGATCCGGCGCCGACGCCGAGCTACGGGCCTTCGCCGAGCGACTCGGCGTACCCCTGATGTCGGACTACGAGGGCCTTGGCGCGATCACGCTCAGCCCCGTGAACTTCGGTCTGCTGCAGGGGCTGAACGGGCTGCCGTCCGGAGCAGAGCCCGACCTGGTGATCATGGCGGGGCTCCGGTTCGGCCTCACGACTGCGCACGGCTCGGGTGCGCTGATCCCGCGCGGCGCGCGGGTGGTGCAGATCGATCCCTCCGGTGGCGAGCTGGGACTCCTGCAGCCGGTCGCGCTGTCGGTCGCCGCAGATCCGCTGCCCGTGTTCCAGGATCTCAACCGGGAACTCGCGGCCGGGCAGGCCACCGGTCCGGATCTGGCGGGCTGGCGGAACACCCTGCGGGCGCATCTTCAGCGGCGGCGCGAGGCCGTGGCCGCGCAGGTCGTCCACGACGAGCGCATCCACCCGTACGACACGGTACGCGCCATCGCCGCGGCGGTGCCCGAGTCGTCGGTGGTCGTCGCCGACGGCGCGCTCACCTACCTCTGGCTGTCGGAGACGATCTCCGAGACGCCGGTGTCCGCGTTCCTCTGCCACGGCTATCTCGGCTCCATGGGAGTCGGGATGGGAGTAGCGCTGGGAGCGCAGGCGGCCGCTCGTGACACGAACGTCGTGCTCGTGACCGGTGACGGGTCCGTCGGCTACAGCCTCGGCGAGTTCGACTCGATGGTGCGCGCCGGGCTCGGAGCGGTCGTCGTCGTGCTCAACAACCGGGCGTGGGGCGCCACTCTGCATGCGCAGGAGATCATTCACGGCAAGGACAGGGTGGTCAACAACCGGCTGGAGAACGGCTCCTACGCCGCCGCCGCGATCGCGCTGGGTGCGGACGGCCACCAGGTCCGCACACTCGACGAACTCGCGCCCACCCTCGCCAAGGCTCTGCAGAGCGGGCGGCCGTCCTGCGTGGAGGTGCACGTGAGTCTCGACCCGATCCCGCCGGAGGAACGGGTGATCATGGGCGGCAGCCCGTTCTGAGCGTGCCCCTGCCACCACGCCCGCAGCGCGGGAAGTGGTGCGACAGCGGCCGGGAGCGGACCACGCTTCCGATACGTCATGGAGCCGGTCGACTGTGCCGGCTCACGATTCATCAGGGACTTGCCATGTTGTTCGACTTCGGCCAACCGACCGACGGCCTCATCCAGATGGCGTTCGTCGTCGAGGACCTCGACGCGGCGATGGCTCGGTTCAGCGAGAGCTTCCGGGTCGGGCCGTGGACGGTCCTGCGCGACTTCGCGGGCGAGAATCCCCGCTACCGGGGTGAACCCGCCCAGGCACGCGCGCACGTGGCGCTCGGTTTCGGCGGGCACATGCAGTACGAACTCATCCAGCCCGTCGACGACCTGCCGTCCGTGCATCGTGACGTGATCACCCAACGGGGATACGGCTTCCACCATTTCGGCTACGCCACGACCGCCTTCGACGAGGCGGTGGAGGCGATGCACCGGAGAGGGTACGAAACCGTGTTCACGGCCTCCGTCGGGTCGGACTCCCGTGTCGCCTATTTCGACACCCGCGACATCCTTCCCGGCATGACCGAGCTCATCGAAGCGAGCCCGGGCCTCAACGAAGCCTTCACCGACATGTACAGGGAATCCCTCGGCCAGGTCAGTCGGCCCCGGTGAGCCTCCCGTTCATCCGGCTCGCCGAAGTGAACGTGAGCTCTGCGGCGAAGTGACCGAAGACGGTGTCGTCACCGTAGTCGGCCGGCCAGGTCTGACCGACGCCGTCCCCCGGAGCTGTCCTGGGCGGCCGGCTGCGAGGTGCCGCCGGAACCGTCGGCGGCGGCGAAGGAAGCGGCCGCACCCGCGGCCAGGACGAGGGGCAGCCGGACGGCGGCAAGCGATGTGCGGGACGGCTGCATCGGAATTCGTCCACCCGTAAAGGTGAGTTCGAAGAGGTGGGCCGGCGGCATGAAGGCGCTGCGCGACCACGAGGGCTGAGGCGCGCCCCTGAGGCGAGGGCCGCAGGTTGGCGAGGCGCTCCAGGCGCGAGTTCCGCGGGCGCGCTCGCAAGTAATCCTGAAAGACCGGACCTTGCTCCTGATAACCCGGACCTCTCTAGCATCAATGAGAGGCTCTGGCGGCCACCGGGGAGTCGCCTCCTCTGGCGATGCGCGGGATCGCGGTGTCCCCCACAGGGGGTGGTGCCGGATAACCGCCTGTGCCGTGCGATGACGTGCCGGCCGCAGATCGAGGCGTCTATCGTCCGGTATCCCTTGGCCTGGAAGCCAGCACCCCGGACCGTCTGTCGGATCCGTCGGCCAGTCGGCGGCCCGTTACGGCGCCGATGCGCTGCCTGCCGACCCTACATCGCGACCCTCGGTGGTGGTGACGCACCTCTTCTGAATGTCCCGTGAATTAGGACTAGCGTTTCGACATGAGGGACCGTACGCTTCGCGGAAGTTACGGTCAACCACTCGCCGCGTGACATCGGGGGCATTCCCGGCGCGGCGGTGAGGAGTCACGGCATGAACAGACTGGATGCTGAGACGACCCCCCACGCCGGGGGTGGCGATGCCGATGTGTCGTCCCCGCCAGGGGCCGAACCTCGTACCGCAGCCTCGTCCGCAACCCTGCGAGGCACCTCGCCCGGAGCCCCTCTTCAGGTGCGAGGACTCGCCAAGCGTTTCGGCGGTGTCACGGCTCTCGACGGCGTCGACCTCTCGGTGGCGTCCGGAGAGGCAGTCGCTGTCATCGGTCCCAACGGCGCGGGCAAGAGCACACTGCTCAAACTGATCTCCGGAGTTCACCGCCCGACCGAGGGCGAGGTCTGGCTGGGAAAGCAGCGACTGGACCGGATGCCGGTGCACCGCATCACCCGCACCGGTGTCGCGCTGGCCCACCAGGTCCCGCGGCCCTTCCACGGACTGACCGTCCGGGACAACGTACGCATCGGAGCCATGGCGGGCCGACCGCACCTGCACTCCGACGAGATCGACGAGATCCTCGCTCAGTGCCGACTGGACACCAAGGCGTCCCGTCCCGCTGACTCCCTGCGGGTCCTGGACCTGAAGCGACTGGAGGTGGCGCGGGCCCTGGCCACCCGTCCCCGGTTGCTCATGTTCGACGAGGTCGCGGCGGGGCTCGTCGGCCGCGAGCTGGACGAGGCGATCGACCTGATCCGCCAGGTCCACGCCCAGGGCATCACCGTGCTTCTGGTCGAGCACATCGAGCGGGTGGTACGAGAACTCGTCGACCGTGTCTTGGTCCTCAACTGGGGCCGCCCCATGGCCGAGGGCGCACCCGCCGAGATCGCCGCCAACGAGGAAGTGCGTGCCGTTTACCTCGGCGACGGCGACGAGACGCGGACGCCTGCCGCCCGACGTGCGGCCACCCCCACGGCATCGGATGCCGCTGTTGTACTCGCTCTCGAATCGGTCAGCGCCGGTTACGGCGACATGCTCGCACTGCGGGACTTCTCGGTGCGCGTCCAGGCCGGGCAGATTGTGACCGTGCTGGGTGCCAACGGGGCCGGCAAGTCGACTCTGTGCGCCACGATCATGGGCGCCGTCGAGGCGAGGTCGGGATCCGTGCACGCCCTCGGCCAGGACATCACCGGCATGGCCACCCACCACCGGGCGCGCCTGGGCATCGCCCACTGCCAGGAAGGCCGCCGTATCTTCACCGGCCTCACCGTCGCCGAGAACCTGATGCTCGGTGCCCCGCTGGCACTGGCCAGGGATGAGGTACGCGGTCGTATGGAGCGTGTCCACGCGATCTTCCCGGTGCTGGCCGAACGCGCCGACCAGCCGGCCGGGACCATGTCCGGCGGCCAGCAGCAGATGCTGGCCGTGGGACGGGCCCTCATGGCCGACCCTCAGGTGCTGATCTGCGACGAGATCTCGCTCGGGCTCGCACCGGTGGCCATCGACGCCCTGTACAGGGCGCTGGCCGAGATCAACTCCCAGGGCGTCGCGATCGTGCTGGTGGAGCAGAACGTCAAGCGGGCGCTGGGCATCGCCGACCACGCCGTCGTGCTCTCCCGCGGACGTGTCTCCTACAGCGGCAGCCCCGAGGCCCTGCTCAGCGACCAGGCCCTGGACGCCGCCTACTTCGGCACCGCCGACGACGCATCCGCCGCCGGCTCCTCCCCACCCCCCGTCCCCTCCGCTCCCCATCCGCTCAGCGCATCCGAAGGAGACCTCTCGTGATCAGATCCACCAGCCGCCGCATCCACGCACTCGGCGCGGCCGCACTGCTAGCCGCGACCGCGGGCTGTGCGGGCAACGCCTCGAGCAGCAGCGGCGGCAAGAACGACGACGGCGGCCCCATCGTCATCGGGACCAGCATCTCGCTGTCCGGCACCACCGTCCTCAACCAGATCCGCGACGGCTACCTCCTGGCCGTGCAGAAGGTGAACGCCGAGGGCGGCCTGGAAGTGGGCGGCAAGAAGCGGAAGGTCGAGCTGAAGGTGCTCGACAACCGCACTGACACCAACACCATGGTCCAGCAGGTGCGTTCCCTGGCGCTCACGGACCACGTCGTGGGGCTGCTGGGCTCGTGCTGCCAACAGAACATCGACATGCAGGGCCAGGCCGACGCGCTGAAGGTGCCGCTGGTGATGGGCGCCCTCCCCGTCGAGCTGTTGCCCAAGGGCAAGGGCTACACCTGGGACTCCTTCCAGTCACTCGCCGACGGGGCCAAAGACTTCTACACCGTCGCCACCGGGGCCAAGACCGACAAGAAGACGCTGATCGTCACCAACAATGACGCACAGGGCATATCCACCGGCAAGCTGTGGGGTGCCACCGGCACGAAGGCCGGTTTCACCATCGCCGCCACCAAGGCCGTCCCCACCGGCACCACCGACTTCTCCGACGTCATCAAGGCCGGGAAGTCCTCGCACGCGCAGGTGCTGATCGCAGCCATGGCCCCTCCGGACTGCTTCGCGATGTGGAAGCAGATGAAAGCCCTGGCCTACAAGCCCAAGGTCGCCGTCGGCGTGCAGTGCGCGCAGACGCCCGGCTGGGGCTCCCTCGGCAAGCTCGGCGACGGCACCCTCGTCCAGCTGAACTGGTCCGACACGGCCGGCCTGCCGGAGACGAACCTCATCGTCAGCAAGTACGGCAAGAAGTACACCAACCTCACCGACCTCGGCTCGGTCGCCCTCGGACTGCACGAGGCGACCATCCTCCTGGACGCCATCAAGTCCGCCGGAAGCACCGACGCCGACGCCATCAACAAGGCACTGGCCAAGAGCACCACCGTCTCCGCGCAGGGCCCCGTGAAGTTCGTGGACAACAAGAGCGTGACCCCCACCTTCATCGGTCAATGGGAAGGCGGCGCCATCAAGCAGGTCTGGCCGGCCAAGGGCGGTTCCCCGCTCGCCTCGCTGACCGGGCTCGGCTGAGGCCCGGCATGAGCGCGCCACGACCCGCCACGAGCGTGAACGAACGGAGCACATCGTGACCCTCGACGTCCTGGCCGCCGGTATCCTCTCCGGCGGCCTCTACGCCCTGATCGGACTGGGCATCTCCCTGGTGTTCGGCGTACTGGGCCTGATGAACCTGGCCCACGGCGAACTCGTCATCGCTGGCGCCTACTTGGCATCCCTGCTGGTGGTGGACTCCGGCTGGGACCCGTTGCTGGCCCTGCCCCTCGCCATGGCGGGCGTCGCCCTGATCGCCTATCCCCTCCAGCGGTATCTGCTCACCCCTCTCCTGAGAGGGGACAAGAGCGCGCTGCTGGTGGGCACCTTCGGGCTGTCCCTGCTCGCCCAGGCACTGTTCCAGGGCGTGTTCGGCACCCACCCCAAGAGTCTGCCCGCCTCCTACGCCGACTCGGGCATCTCCGTCCTCGGCCTGCGGATCCAGACGATCTATCTCATTGCCTTCGCGCTGACCACCGTCCTGTGCGCCGCCACCCACCTCGTCCTGACCCGTACGCGTGCCGGAAGCGCGGTCCGGGCGGCCTCGGCAGACCCGGCCACCGCCGCCGTGCTCGGCATCAACGTGTCGACGGTGTACGCCATGACCTTCGCCGGAGCCGCGGCCCTGGCCGCAGCCGGAGGAGTCCTGACCGGCGTCGCCCAGAGCTTCACTCCCACCAGCGGGCTGCCACTGCTGCTGACCGGCATGGCCGTGATGGCCCTGGCCGGCATCGGCAGCGTCGGCGGGGTCCTCCTCGCCGGCATCGCTCTCGGCGTCCTGCAGTCGGCCAGTGTCCAGCTGTTCGGCGGCGGCATGCGCGACGTCGTCGTCTACCTCGCCTTCTTCCTCGTCCTCGCCGTACGCCCCCAGGGCCTGTTCCGAAAGGCGGCCACCGGATGAAAACCCCGTCCGTCCCAACAGGGGCATCGAAGGCCCTGTGGCCCGCGGCCTCCCTCGCGGCCCTCACCGTCGCCGCTTTTGCGCTCGCCCCGGCGCTCTCCCTGGGACAGCTGGACCTGAGCGTCACCCTGCTGACGTATCTGACCATCGCCCAGGCCTGGAACGTCCTCGCCGGCTTCAGCGGCCAGATCTCCCTCGGCGCCGCCGCGTTCATGGCGACCGGCGGCTACACCACCGCCCTGACCCTGGTCCACACCGGCCTGCCCTGGCCCGTCGCTTTCCTCGGCGCGGGCGTCGGCGCGGCACTGCTCGCCCTGCTGCTCGCCGTACCGCTGCTGCGGCTGCGCGGCGACTACTTCGCCGTGGGCACCCTGGCCGTCTCCATCGCCATCCAGGCCCTGCTCAGCAACTGGAACTGGGCCGGCGGTGCCAGCGGCCTCACTCTCCCCACGGAGCGGATCCCCAGCGGCGGCAACCTGTACCAGATCGCGGTCCTCGTCGCCGCCCTGGCCATGGCGCTCACGCTCTACGTCCGGCACAGCGCCTTCGGACTGCGGCTCACCGCCGTACGCGACAACGAGCCGGCCGCTGCGGGCCTCGGTGTGTCCGTCTACTGGCACCGGCTCGCCGCACTGGTCCCCACCAGCGCGCTTACGGGGCTGGCCGGAGCAGTGATCGCCTTCCAGTTTGTCGTCATCTCCCCAGACGGCGTGGCCAGCGTCAACTGGAGCCTGAACGCCGTCCTGATGTCCGTGGTCGGCGGCGCGGGCACCGTGCTCGGACCTGTCGTCGGCGTGGGTGTCGTCTACTACGGGCTGACCCGTCTGCTCCAGGACCAGCAGACGCTGTCCCTGGTCATCGAAGGTCTCCTGCTGGTCCTGATCGTGCGGTTCGCCCCGCAAGGAGTCTGGCCCCTCGTCTGCCGCGCGGTACGGTTCCCGGCCGCCCGTCGGCGGGTCTCGCCGGCCACTGCGGAGACCGGCTCTGACAGCAGCCCCCAGAGGGTGTGTCAACCTTAACGGCTCTGGCCCGTAGTCGATGGTAACGCGGAGTAGCCGTCAGGGCAGGAGGATGCGGTGGCGGAGGAGGTGGAATCCGGCGCGTCCGTGCATCTGTCGCATGATCCTCTTGGTGCGGGTGTTGACGCCTTCTGTGCGGCCGTTGTGGTAGGGCAGGGTGAGGCCGGCGTTCACGGCGGCCCGGTCGATTCGAGACCATTGGTGAAGCTGCGCACGTGAGGCAGGCCGATGGCCCGGGCGGTCGTGATCCATCCGATGAGTTTCACGTCGTTGCCCTCGGCTGGTTTCAGCAGGGTGGCGAAGCCGCGTACGAGATCGGCGAGTGCGGTCATCTCCGGGCAGGCCGCAGAGATCTTCTCCAGCAGGGCCGTTTCCTTCGGGCGCAGGTTTTCGGGATCGGTGAGCAGGAGGCGGCTGGCGTGACGTGGGGTGGTGACGGGCGGTCGCCTTCGGCGCGGCCCTGGTTGACGTAGCGGACCAGCAGATTGGCGCTGCCGGTGTAGCCCAACTCCCGGATTTCTTCAAGGAGGTGGGTGACCGGGACGGCGGGATCTTTGGCACGGCGCCGGCGCAGGTGCTCGCGGTAGGGGTCGACGAGGGTGGGCCGGTAGGCGGGGCGATGCGCAGGGCCTGGGGTTCGGGCATGCGGGCGTAGCGTTTGACGGTTTTCAGGGCCAGGTTGAGGCGGCGGGAGCAGTCGAGCAGGCCGACGCCCTGGCCGAGGAGATCGGCGCAGACTGGCTTCCTCGGGGAGCCAGCTACAGATCCGCAATCCAGGGGTGCCCCGGGTGTACGCGGTCGAGTAGCTCGGCCAGGGTCTCGCGCTGAGCCGGGGACATGTGTGGGACGGTCGCGTTGAAGTCTGATTGATCTTTGCGACGGGCGTGCTTTGCCTTGAACAGCAGGACCAGTTCGGGCGCCAGATACGGGATGCCGTCTCGGGTGCGGTGGATGACGTCGCTGTAGGGAAGCCGGATCCTCTCATCTCGTCGGCAGATCCAGGTGTCGCCGTCGTGCGGTTCGCGGAACACGTCGAGCAGGTAGTTGCCGGTGGCCGGATCGCGGAGCCAAGTCTGATGTACGGCGCCAGCACCTCCGGTATGGCGTCCTCCCAGATCCGGCCACTGCCTACCGCGTCGAAGACGTATCCGGGGAAGCGGTAGCGGACCTCAGGAAAGCGCGCGGCCGGAATCGCGATCTCGATGTCCCCATGAGCGCGCGTTTGCCTGCCACGGAAGAGGTCCAGCGCCCAGCCCGCGGCCACGTACCAGGGCGTGCCGATCCCGGCCAACTGCTGCGCAACCTCACTCGGGGTCCAGCAAGACGACCACTTGACGTGGAGGGCGTCGATCTCGCCGGGTGACAGTTCAATCCCGCCGCTGGGCAGTTGCTCGCTCACCGCAGGAATCTATCAGCGGTCTCCAAGGGAGCCCCAGGCCAAGATCGATAAAACAGGCCAGCGGCACCCGGAGCCGGACATGGTGCATGCTCTAACCCGTCCGCGATATCGCCGAGATCACCGGCCAACACGCGAGTTCCCCTCCACGCAGGGCCGAGATTCTGCGAACCGGTGCGCTTCCGCATTCGATCTGCTGCGGCTGTCCGGAACCGACACAACCGGATGGCCGTATCAGCGACGCAGGGCCACTCTCGAGTCCGTGTTCGCCGCCCGCCGGTTGTCGGCCCCGTGGGCGCTGTGGCCATCGCCTTCGCGGCTGAGGACGACACTGCCGGGCAGTTGGGCCGCCATGGCGAAGCCCGCGCTGTGCGGGGCGAGCGCCTGGTGGGTGGACTGCAGGACGAGCGCGGGCGGTGCGCCGTGGATGGAAGACCCGGCCGCGACGGCGTGGGCGGGCACCGGCCAGCCAAGGCAGCCGGTGAGTGCGGTCCACGAGCGCACGGCGCCGCCCAGGTGCGGGGATATCCGGGCCAGGTCGTCGCGCAACCGGGCGAGCTGGTCGAACGTGGTTACCGGGCGCGGTGTCCAGGCAGGGGGGACCTGTACCTGCACGGGGTCGAGGGTGTCGGCGGGCTCGCAGGTGAAGTCGCTCGCGTCACCGGCCTGGGCCTTGACCACGGCCTGGGCGAGGGCGGGCAACGTGACGCCGGAGAGGGTCAGGTAGTCCTGAGTGGCGGCGCGGATGTCTTCTCCGGTCAGTGCCCGGATGCAGCCGGCGGTGGGGATCGGGGTGCGGTCGGCGCGGGCGACGAGGGCGTCGCATTCGGTCGCTGAGTCCTTGCCGTGCAGGGGGCAGTCCGTGGACGCGGCGCACCAGGCGGTGAAGGGGTGGAACGCCTCTTCCGCTGTGGCTGCTTCCCGGAGGATCCGCTCGGTGGGTGTGGTGGTGTCGTCCAGCGCCGTGTCCAGGACCATGGTGCGCAGTGGGCCGGGGAACAGGTGCGCCCGAGCAGCGTGCTGTAGTGGATGCCGTACCAGTTCAGCTGCTTCTCGCCGAGCCCGATTCGCACGGCCTCGAAGTCCCGGGCGGTGCTCGTCAGGTCGGTGTGAGCGACCAGAGGGCCGTTCTCCCGCAGACGGCCGGCGGCGAAGGCACGGTTGTGAGCCACAAGCGTGTCGAACTCCGCCCTATTTTGCGGGAGGTGGGTGACGCCGGCCGGCTTGAGGGGCGTAGTGCAGCGGATCGGCGTGCTGTGGCCCACTCCGCGCGGGTCGAGGGCGAACAGGTCGAAGGTGCGGCATGCCGCCGGCGAACGACGGGAGGCCGATGCGCATCGCCAGTCGCAGCTGCTCGATCGACGATCCGCCCGCTCCGTCGTTGAGCAGCAGCGTGCCCTGGCGGTGGGCCTGGTCGTCGGCGAGGCGACGGACCAGGGCGAGGGTGAGGCTGCCGGCGCGCGGGTGGGCGCTCGGGCCTGTCCGGCGGATCATGTGACTTCTCGCGCTTCGGTCCGTTGGCATGGCCATGGGGCGGGGAGATCTCACGAACGAGGAGTGGGCCCGGCTGAAGCCGCATCTGCCCAAGGCTGGTCAGCGCGGCGGTCGTTGGGCCAGTCACCGCAGGATCATCAACGGGATCCTGTACCGGAACCGGACCGGGATGCCATGGCGGGATCTGCCTGCGCGGTTCGGGAAGTGGAAGACCGTGTATGAGCGGCACAGACGTTGGTCAGCGGACGGCACGTGGGACAGGCTCTTCGCGGCCGCCCTGGCCGACGCGGATGCCCAGGGCAGCATCGACTGGTCGATGGTGTCGGTGGACTCCACCACCTGCCGAGCCCACCAGCACGCGGCCGGAGCGCGCAAGAGGCCCCCGCAGATCGGGAAAAGGCGCGCGCCCCGGCAACACCGTCCCGACGAGGGGCTCGGACGCTCCCGGGGCGGCCTCACCTCCAAGATCCATCTGGCTGGGGAAGGCGGGCTCCGTCCCCTGGCCCTGCTGATCACTCCAGGCCAGTGGGGCGATGCCCCGCAGTTCATCCCCGTCATGGAACGCATCCGTGTCGGCCGCCTCGGCGGCGGACGCCCCCGCACCCGCCCGGACCACCTCGGCGGTGACAAAGCGTATTCCTCCCGCCGCAACCGCCGTTACCTGCGCAGACGGCAGATCAAGCACACCATCCCCGAGCCGAAGAACCAGCGAGCCAACCGCAAACGCCGCGGCAGCGAGGGCGGACGGCCCGCCGGCTTCGAGAAGACGATCTACAAGCGCAGGAACGAAGTCGAACGGACCATCTTGGCACTCAAGAACTCCCGCGCCGTTGCCACCAGGTTCGACAAACGCGCCTATCTGTTCCACGGCACCGTCACCCTCGCCTCGATCCAGCTCTGGCTCCGCTCATGACTCGCACGAGATCTCAGGCGCCGGTACGCCCGTCGACGAGCTCACGCACGACGTCGAGGTGGCCGTTGTGGCGGGACGTCTCCTCAATGAGGTGGAGGATCACCCAGCGGAGATCGACGTGGCGGCCCTCGCTGATGGGACGCTTTGCCGTTGAGTTCAGCTCGTGGTCGGACACCAGGCGACGGTAGCGGGCACTCTGCTCCTCGTACTCGGCGAGAAGCTGGGGCAACGGGATGTCGACTGCTGTCCGCATCTCAGGATCGGGATCATCGTCGGTCGCCTCGGTGAACGGCCCCGCAAGCTCCTCGCCCAGGAACATCACTTGGAACCAGTAGTACTCGACCCACCGCAGATGACTGATCAGCCCGCACAACGTCATCAGCGGTGAACTCGGGAGTGGGGCCTTGCGAGCATCTTCGGCGGACACGCCCTCACACTTGGCTCGCGCGGTATCACGGGCGTAGTCCAGGAAGGTGGCCAGCTGCGTACGCTCGTCCCACGTGGGAGGCGTGTCGGTTCGTTGAGTCATCGCGGGGAGTTTCCCGCAGCTCGGAACGGGTGTCGACTCAATTGATCGGAAGCACCGTCAAGTGCCACAGCACCGGCTGTGCTCAGGGAGAGCCCGGCAAGATCCGCCGGACAGACCCTAGTAGTGCTTCGTTAGGTCTTGGCGTTCTCGCTGATCAAGAGCATGTTGGGTGTGTGGATACGCATGAAGTGAACCGATTACGCGCGGCGTTGGGGCTGTTCGTTGAGGATGTGTTCGCCTCGGTGCCGCGCAAGGATCAGCGGGCCAAGGGTGAGTGCTATCTGCGGGGGCTGATGCTGGACGGCCGGCGCAAGTCGATCCAGCCGATGGCCCAGCGGCTGCCGGACGGGAACATGCAGGCCCTGCTGAACCGTTCCGGGTTTGATCGAGACTCTAGGTTGTGACTGTGACCTGGGGTTTCGTGGTTTCGCGGTAGTGGTTGGTCTCGTATTCGGCGGGTG
>NZ_JBEPBA010000050.1:0-36570 GCF_040298885.1 Streptomyces sp. NPDC001137 | reverse complement strand
AAACGCCCGGTTACATTCCGAACCCGGAAGCTAAGCCTTACAGCGCCGATGGTACTGCAGGGGGGACCCTGTGGGAGAGTAGGACGCCGCCGAACTCCTTTTAGAGCTCTGGCTCTTGGGCAACAGCCCAAGAGCCAGAGCTTTTTTGCGTTGAGGTAAGGTCAGGGGGCATCGTTGGCACGTTTCCCACAGGAGGCCCCCGGGTGGAGGTCCAGGAGACCCGCGTCCAGACGGACCGGGTCCTCACCATCCCCAACATCCTCAGCATGGCGCGTCTCGTCGGCGTGCCGGTCTTTCTGTGGCTGATCCTCAGGCCTGAGTTCGGGGGCCCCAAGAGCGACACGTGGGCGCTGCTGGTGCTGGCTCTGAGCGGAGTCAGTGACTACCTGGACGGCAAGCTGGCGAGGCGTTGGAACCAGATCAGCAGCCTTGGCCGGCTGCTCGACCCCGCGGCCGACAGGCTCTACATTCTCTCGACGTTGGTCGGCCTCACCTGGCGCGAGATTCTGCCATTTTGGTTGACCGCTGTACTTCTGGCGCGCGAGCTCGTCCTGCTGGTGATGGTGTGGATCCTCCGGCGGCACGGCTATCCGCCGCCGCAGGTGAACTTCCTGGGGAAGGCGGCCACCTTCAACCTGATGTACGCCTTCCCGTTGCTCCTGCTCAGTGACGGAACTGGATGGATCTCGTCACTCGCTGCTATTTTCGGATGGGCGTTCGCTGGATGGGGTACAACGCTCTATTGGTGGGCAGGAGTCCTCTACGTGGTACAAGTCCGCCGCCTCGTCCGCGCGGACGCCATGGCCGATTGAACTCGCCGATTGCCGCGGCCGTAGTGGCCGGATGGCCCTCGGCGGAAAAGTGCGGGACAATCTGGGCGGGTGAAGTCGGCTAGACCGTCGTCTCTTTGAGGAGGACGCTTCCGACATGAAGGCCGTCGTGATGGCCGGAGGTGAAGGCACACGCCTTCGCCCCATGACCTCAAGCATGCCCAAGCCGCTCCTGCCCGTGGCCAACCGGCCGATCATGGAGCACGTGCTACGGCTGCTCAAAAGGCATGGGCTGAACGAGACCGTCGTAACTGTCCAGTTCCTGGCCTCATTGGTCAAGAACTACTTCGGTGACGGCGAGGAGCTCGGAATGGAGCTCTCCTATGCCAACGAGGAGAAGCCACTCGGTACCGCAGGAAGCGTCAAGAACGCCGAAGAGGCGTTGAAGGACGATGCCTTCCTCGTCATCTCCGGTGATGCCCTGACCGACTTCGACCTCACCGAGCTGATCAATTTCCACAAGGAGAAGGGTGCGCTCGTCACTGTTTGTCTGACGCGTGTGCCGAATCCGCTGGAATTCGGTATCACGATCGTTGACGAAGAAGGAAAGGTCGAGCGCTTCCTCGAGAAGCCCACCTGGGGCCAGGTCTTCTCCGACACGGTGAACACGGGCATCTATGTGATGGAGCCCGAAGTCTTCGACTATGTCGAGCCCGATGTGCCCGTGGACTGGTCCGGGGATGTCTTCCCGCAGCTGATGAAGGAAGGCAAGCCGGTCTACGGCTATGTCGCGGAAGGGTACTGGGAGGACGTCGGTACGCACGAGAGCTATGTGAAGGCGCAGGCGGACGTTCTGGAGGGCAGGGTCGACGTCGAGATCGACGGCTTCGAGATGTCCCCGGGTGTGTGGGTGGCCGAGGGTGCCGAGGTGCATCCCGACGCCGTGCTGCGCGGCCCGCTCTACATCGGTGACTACGCCAAGGTCGAAGCCGGTGCCGAAATTCGTGAGCACACCGTCGTCGGCTCGAACGTCGTTGTGAAGAGCGGTGCGTTTCTGCACAAGGCCGTCGTGCACGACAACGTGTACGTGGGGCAGCACAGCAATCTGCGTGGCTGCGTCGTCGGAAAGAACACCGACATCATGCGTGCCGCTCGGATCGAGGACGGTGCGGTCATCGGCGACGAGTGCCTCATCGGTGAAGAATCGATCGTTCAGGGCAATGTGCGGGTCTACCCGTTCAAGACCATCGAGGCCGGTGCCTTCGTCAACACCTCGGTCATCTGGGAGTCCAGGGGCCAGGCGCATCTGTTCGGTGCTCGCGGGGTCTCCGGCATCCTGAACGTGGAGATCACGCCCGAGCTCGCCGTACGCCTGGCCGGCGCCTATGCGACGACGTTGAAGAAGGGCTCCACCGTCACCACGGCCCGCGACCACTCCCGTGGCGCCCGTGCCCTGAAGCGGGCGGTCATCTCCGCCCTGCAGGCCAGCGCCATCGACGTACGGGATCTGGAGAACGTACCGCTGCCCGTTGCCCGGCAGCAGACGGCTCGGGGCAGCGCCGGCGGGATCATGATCCGGACCACGCCCGGGGTACCGGACTCCGTGGACATCATGTTCTTCGACGGGAACGGCGCCGATCTGTCGCAGGGCAGCCAGCGAAAGCTGGACCGGGTGTTCGCGCGGCAGGAGTACCGGCGTGCGTTCCCCGGGGAGATCGGAGACCTGCACTTCCCTGCCAGCGTCTTCGACTCGTACACCGGCTCGCTCTTGCGCAATGTCGACACGACAGGGATCAGCGAGTCCGGGCTGAAGGTCGTCGTCGACGCGTCGAACGGCAGCGCCGGGCTTGTTCTGCCCAGCCTGCTGGGCAAGCTCGGGGTGGACTCGCTGACCATCAATCCCGGGCTCGACGAGTCGCGGCCCACGGAGTCCGCAGAGGTGCGGCGGTCGGGGCTGGTGCGGCTCGGTGAGATCGTGGCGTCGTCGCGGGCCGCGTTCGGGGTGCGGTTCGACCCGGTTGGCGAGCGGTTGTCGCTGGTCGACGAGAAGGGGCGGATCGTCGAGGACGACCGGGCGCTGCTCGTCATGCTGGATCTGGTGGCC
This sequence comes from Streptomyces sp. NPDC001137, assembly GCF_040298885.1. Classification (NCBI taxonomy): domain Bacteria; kingdom Bacillati; phylum Actinomycetota; class Actinomycetes; order Kitasatosporales; family Streptomycetaceae; genus Streptomyces; species Streptomyces sp. NPDC001137. Next base: position 33,696 of record NZ_JBEPBA010000050.1, on the reverse strand, counting down.
GCCGAGCGGCGCAGTGGGCGGGTGGCGCTGCCGGTGACCACGACGAGGATCGCCGAGCAGGTCGCGGCGTACCACGGCACGCAGGTGGAGTGGACGACGACCTCGCCCGACGACCTGACCCGGGTCGGAGGCGACGACTCGACCATCTTCGGCGGTGACGGCAAGGGCGGCTTCATCGTCCCGGAGTTCAGCAGCGTCTTCGACGGTACGGCGGCCTTCGTACGGTTGATCGGGCTGGTGGCGCGGACGCAGCTCACGCTCAGCCAGATCGACGCCCGGATTCCGCGGGCACACGTCCTCAAGCGGGATCTTGCGACTCCCTGGGCCGTCAAGGGACTTGTGATGCGGCGTGTGGTCGAGGCGGCCGGAGACCGCTTCGTGGACACCACCGACGGTGTGCGGGTGGTGGAGACGGACGGGCGCTGGGTGATGGTGCTGCCCGACCCGGCCGAAGCGGTCACCCACCTGTGGGCCGAGGGGCCGGACGATGCCTCCGCCCAGGCCCTGCTCGACGAGTGGTCGGCGGTCGTGGACAGCGCCGGCCGCTGAAAAACGCAGCACGCGCGCGTGCCGGACAGGTGTCCCCGAGGGGGCCCGTCCGGCACGCCGGTGGGGCCATTCGGAGGTAGTGGCCGCGACATGCGACGATGTGCGGCATGCCGCAGCAGCCCCCCGTTCGGAGCACACCCACGCGCCCCTCGCGTCCGGACGCTTCCATGTCGCTGCTCACCAACGTCATGGACCACAGCCTGGACGACGGCTACGCCGAGGCGGCCGCCAGGAAGAAAGCCGCGGGCGACGGTGGTCTGCCGAAGACCCTGCAGGCCAAGCTCGGCCTGGCCGCCGGGCTGGTGCTCGCGGCCCTCGTCGTGACCGTCGGAGCGGCCCAGGCGCGGGTGGCGGCTCCCGTCGTCGCCAAGGAGCGCGAGGAACTGATCAACCGCATCGATCGGGAGACCACGGCGGCGGACAAGCTGGAGGGCTCCGTCGACAAGCTGCGCGACGATGTGAGCACGCGCCAGCGGGAGGCCCTCAAGAAGAGCGGCAGTGGAGATCAGTCGGAGCTGGTGGGGATTTTGTCGGGTGCCGTCGAGGTACACGGTCCCGGCGTGAAACTGGTCGTGAACGACGCCAAGGAAGCAACCAGCGGCGGTAACGGCAACCCGCGCGAGACCTCGGACTTCTCCGACACCGGTCGAGTGCGCGACCGTGACATGCAGCGTGTGGTCAACGGTCTGTGGGAGTCGGGGGCCGAGGCCGTTTCGATCAATGGGCAGCGGCTGACGGCGCTCTCGGCGATCCGGGCCGCGGGGGACGCGATACTGGTCGACAACAAGCCGCTGGTTCCCCCCTATACGGTGCTGGCCGTGGGGAACGGGAAGCAGCTGAGCAGCAGGTTCCAGAACAGCGCCGACGGGCTGTATCTGCACGCCCTGCGGGAGACCTACGGCATCCGCAGCAGCATCTCCGTGGAAGGCGACCTCCGGCTGCCTGCCGCACCGAGTGTGATCGTACGTACAGCACAGCCGACAACCGAGAAGACTGAGAAGGGCACATCGTGATCGCCGTACTGGGCCTCGTAGTGGGAGTCGTGGCCGGGCTTTTGGTCCGGCCTGAGGTTCCGGCGGTCGTCGAGCCTTACCTGCCGATCGCTGTCGTCGCGGCGCTCGACGCCGTCTTCGGTGGTCTGCGGGCCATGCTCGACGGGATCTTCGACGACAAGGTCTTCGTGGTGTCGTTCCTGTCCAACGTGGTCGTGGCGGCGTTGATCGTGTTCCTGGGCGACAAGTTGGGTGTGGGCGCCCAGCTGTCCACCGGTGTCGTCGTGGTGCTCGGGATCCGCATCTTCTCGAACGCCGCGGCGATCCGCCGGCACGTGTTCCGGGCGTGAGGCCGATGAGCGACAACGAAGAGACGCCGGAAAACAGGCTGCGCAAGGAACTTCCGGAGGAGGTCCCCGCGTCGGAGCCCGACACGACGGCAGCTCCCGAGGCTCCCGAGGAGAACGCGACGGCGGCTCCCGAGGAGGAGCAGCCCTCTCTCACCGGGCGGCAGCGGCTGGTGAAGGGCCTCTGGCCGCCGCGCGTCACCCGCGCCCAACTCATCGTCGCCGTCCTGCTGTTCGGCCTCGGCTTCGGCCTGGCCGTCCAAGTGGCTTCGAACAGCAACAGCGACAGCGCCCTGCGCGGCGCGCGTCAGGAAGATCTCGTTCGCATCCTGGATGAACTAGACGACCGTACACAGCGTCTTGAGGACGAGAAGCAGGGACTGGAGAAGCAGCGCGACGAGCTGGAGAACAGCTCCAACCAGGCCGAGGAGGCCCGCAAGCAGACCGTCGAGAAGGAGAAGCAACTCGGCATTCTGGCGGGCACGGTGGCCGCGCAGGGGCCCGGCATCACGATGACCATCGAGGACACGAAGGGGACGGTCCAGGCGGACATGCTGCTCGACGCGATCCAGGAGCTGCGTGCGGCCGGGGCGGAGGCGATCCAGGTGAACGACGTGCGAGTCGTCGCCAACACCTACCTCACCGACTCGGGCAAGAGCGTGAGCGTCGACGGGAACAAGATCAACGCTCCCTTTCGTTTCAAGGTCATCGGCAAGCCGGCAGACCTCGAACCGGCGCTCAACATCCCGGGAGGCGTGGTGCAGACTCTGGAGAAGGAGCAGGCCACCGTGGCCGTCGAGCGGTCGAACAAGATCGTCGTGGACGCCTTGCGAGCGGCGAAGCGGCCTGACTACGCTCGGTCGTCCTCCCAGTGAACAGGCGGTGCATGGCCGACGTCCGGCGGGGGCATGAGGTTGCGGGGGGTCGGCGCACCGAATGGGTGGTGCGTGGTGGAAACTGTCTGGTGGATACGGACGTTGTGAGGATGTCCGGGTCGGCCGGTGTATGCAATCAGGGTTCGTCCTGCCCCACGGGCGGGTCTGTTTCGGTCAAGGGGAATCGCCCGTGAAGTTGTTTGCGAAGTTGTTCGGCAAGAGCGCGCGAGAGGGTAGCGACAACGCGACCGCTCGTCATCGCGCACAGCCCGATGCAGAGGGCCAGCGCCCGCTGTTCCGGGACCAGGTCCCTGGGCCGGGTGGTGACATTCCCGGAGGTCAGGGCGCGCCGTCTGTTGACCCTGCGCAGTCCGGCGGCATAGGTTTCGGGCAACCGTCAACCTCAAGTACGGGTGGAGGGTTTTCCCCTATGTCGGCCCTGGTGTGTACGAGGTGCGGTAACCGCAACGCGGAGAACAGCCGCTTCTGCTCCAACTGTGGTGCCCCGCTGCGGACCGGCGGCGCGGCCGAGCGGCCGTCGGAGACGACGTCCACGATCTCGATTTCCGGTATCGAGGCCTACGACGCCGAGGTCACCGGCCAGACGCAGGTGCCGGCGCTGTCTCCCGAGGCACAGGCGGCCGTGGACGCGCTGCCGCTCGGCTCCGCGCTCCTGGTGGTGCGCCGCGGGCCGAACTCGGGCAGCCGTTTCCTGCTGGACGGCGATCTGACCACGGCCGGGCGTCATCCGCAGAGCGACATCTTCCTGGACGACGTGACGGTCTCGCGTCGGCACGTGGAGTTCCGCCGTGGCGCGGACGGCTCGTTCACGGTGGCCGACGTGGGCAGTCTGAACGGCACGTACGTCAACCGCGAGCGGATCGACCAGGTCGCTCTGAACAACGGTGACGAGGTGCAGATCGGAAAGTACCGGCTGGTGTTCTACGCAAGCCAGCGGGGCTACTGACCCTCCCCCCAGACCCCGTCCGGGGGGACTTCAAGGGAATGTCCATGCTTCGAACACCGAGCGGCGGTGCCGGGCACGGCACCGCCGGCACGGACAGCGGTCTGATGAGCATCGGCACGGTGCTGAACGTGCTGCGCGACGAGTTCCCCGAAGTCACCATCTCCAAGATCCGTTTCCTGGAGTCGGAAGGGCTCATCGAGCCGCAGCGCACCCCGTCGGGGTATCGCAAGTTCAGCGCGGACGATGTCGAGCGCCTCGGTCACGTGCTGAGGATGCAGCGGGACCACTATCTGCCCCTCAAGGTGATCCGCGAGCATCTGGACGCCATGGAGCGCGGTGAGGCTGTCCCGCTGCCCGTCGTGGGACGTCAGCGGGACGGTGAGGCCCTGCTCGACGCGCCCGAGGGGCCCACCGCGGCTCGGATCGGGCGGGCCGAGCTGCTCGCGGCCGCCGGGATCGGCGAGCAGGAACTCGCGGAGTGGGAGTCGTACGGCCTGGTCGCCCCGCTGCCGGACGGGGCGTACGACGCGGAGACGGTGACCGTGGCCTCGCTCGTCGTGGAGCTCGGGCGGTTCGGGATCGAACCGCGGCACCTCAGGGCCATGAAAGGCGCAGCCGACCGTGAGGCCGGGCTGGTGGACCAGGTCGTGGCCCCACTGAAGCGTCACCGCAATCCGCAGACCAGGGCGCATGCCGAGGCGCGTACCAAGGAGCTGGCGGCGCTCACGGTGAAGCTGCACGCCGCCCTCGTTCAGACCGCGCTCGGGGTGCGACTGCCCTGAGTCCGACGGGTCTGCGGAGGCCGGATCGGCCTCCCGTTCCCGGCTCGACTACCCAAACGTCCCGGGCAGGTCCTAGGGTTGCTGTGTGAACGAGCTCGATGTCGTAGGTGTCCGGGTCGAAATGCCCTCCAACCAACCGATCGTGCTCCTGCGTGAAGTGGGAGGCGACCGTTACCTCCCCATCTGGATCGGGCCGGGGGAGGCGACTGCCATTGCCTTCGCCCAGCAGGGCATGGCCCCCGCACGACCGCTGACCCACGACCTGTTCAAGGACGTGCTGGAGGCCGTGGGTCAGGAGCTGACCGAAGTACGCATCACGGATCTGCGTGAGGGCGTCTTCTACGCGGAGCTGGTCTTCGCCAGCGGGGTCGAAGTCAGTGCCCGTCCGTCCGACGCCATAGCGCTGGCCCTGCGCACCGGAACGCCGATCTACGGCAGCGACGGCGTGCTGGACGACGCAGGCATCGCGATTCCGGATGAGCAGGAGGACGAGGTGGAGAAGTTCCGCGAGTTCCTCGACCAGATCTCGCCGGAGGACTTCGGGACGAGCAGCCAGTGAGGCGTGGTCGGCCCGTGCGGAGCCGGATTCCGCAGTGGGCCGCTTCGCCGCCGGTCACGGCTCATATGCCGGCAAGTGCCAACGGCCAGTGAGAGCGTCCTGCGGTCCCCTCCGAGCGCATTCGGCTAGCCTTTCCCCGCGGTGGGGTGCGGGAAACCACTCTTAGGGTGATTATCACCCGGCGTGCCGAGTGTGGCGATCGTTGACGCACCCCTGGTGACTGCCTACCGTCGAGATGGCAGGTCAAGGACGGAGGTCGGCGTGAGAAGCAGCGGCGACGGTACGGCTGGGGGTGGCCCCGGACGCAGTCTCGGGGAGAGCGGTCCGTACCCTCCCCCGAGCTCTCAACTTCGTTCGAGTTGGGGGGACCCCCATCCCGGCAGCGCGGCCGATCACGCTCCGCAGCGGCCGGCGGCCGTGCCGAGCAGCGGAGGGGCGGCGTCCATGGCGTCCGAGCAGATCGGCTATCGCGGTCCGACGGCCTGTGCGGCCGCCGGCATCACCTATCGGCAACTGGACTACTGGGCCCGTACCGGGCTCGTCGAGCCGAGCGTGCGGCCCGCCTACGGGTCGGGCACGCAGCGGCTGTACAGCTTCCGGGACGTCGTCGTCCTGAAGATCGTCAAGCGGTTCCTGGACACCGGGGTGTCGCTGCAGAACATCCGCACCGCGGTGATGCACCTGCGTGAGCGGGGCTTCCGGGATCTGGAGCGCATGACGCTGATGAGCGACGGCGCCACGGTCTACGAGTGCACCTCGCCCGACGAGGTCCACGCGCTGCTCCAGGGCGGCCAGGGGATCTTCGGGATCGCTGTCGGCGTGGTGTGGCGGGACGTGGACAGTGCGCTGTCGCAGCTGCACGGCGAGCGGATCGACACCGGTGAGACCCTGGTCGGGCACAACCCGGCGGACGAGCTCGCACGCCGCCGTAACCGGGCGGTCTGACCGCGTCCACGCGGCTTCTCGGAGCCCTTGGGCGCTCGTAGGACGGCATTGTCAGTGGCGTAGGGCAGCATCGGAGATGTGAGAAACGCGCCCACGATCCTGCATCTCGACATGGATGCCTTCTACGCCTCGGCGGAGCAGGCATCCAAGCCGAGTCTGCGCGGGAAAGCCGTGATCGTGGGCGGGCTCGGGCCGCGCGGGGTGGTCGCCACCGCTTCGTACGAGGCGCGGGTCTTCGGGGTGCGGTCGGCGATGCCGATGGCGCAGGCGCGGCGGCTGGCACCGAACGCCGCGTATCTGGTGCCGCGCTTCGGGTTCTACCGGTCGATCAGCGAGCAGGTCATGGGGCTGCTGCATTCGCTGTCGCCGCTGGTGGAGCCGCTGAGCCTGGACGAGGCCTTCGTGGACCTGGAGGCCGGGGAGGCGGCCTGGGACGCGGCGTCGGCACGGCTGGTGGGGGAGAAGCTGCGCGCGGACATACGGGCGGACACGGGGCTCACCGGGTCCGTGGGCCTTGCCGCCTGCAAGATGCTCGCGAAGATCGCCTCCGAGGAGGCCAAGCCGAACGGGCTGGTTCTGGTCGAGCCCGGGACCGAGCGGGCCAAGCTGGGACCGATGTCGGTGCGGATGCTGCCAGGGGTGGGGCCGGCGACGGGGGACCACCTGCGGCGGGCCGGCATCACCACGGTCGACGAGATCGCCGAGGCCGGTGAGGACGAGCTCGTCCGGCTGCTGGGCAAGGCCCATGGGCACGCGTTGTACGCCATGGCGCTGGCGCACGACGACCGGCCCGTGGTGGCCGAGCGGGAGGCCAAGTCGGTATCGGTCGAGGACACGTACGACGTGGACATCCACGACCGGGTCAGGGTGGGGCTGGAGGTGCAGCGGCTGGCCGACCGGTGTGTGCGGCGGTTGCGGGGCGCGGGTCTTTCGGGGCGGACCATCGTGCTGAAGGTGCGGCGCTACGACTTCTCGACGCTGACTCGTTCCGAGACGCTGCGCGGGCCGACGGACGATCCGGGGGTGGTGCGGGAGGCTGCCGCCCGGCTGCTGGATTCGGTGGACACCACGGGGGGTGTGCGGTTGCTGGGGGTCGGGGTCAGCGGGCTGGCCGACTACACGCAGGAGGATCTGTTCGCGCAGGCCGCCGGGGAAGGCATGGAACATGCGGCGGACGAGGCGGACGAGGAGCCCGTCGAGGAGCGGCAGGTGGCTGTCGAGCGGCGGTGGCCCGCCGGACACGATGTGCGGCATGCCGAGTTCGGGCACGGGTGGGTGCAGGGAAGTGGGCTCGGGCGGGTGACCGTGCGCTTCGAGACGCCGGATTCGGAGCCGGGGCGGGTCCGGACGTTTCGCACCGACGACCCTGAGCTGGAGCCGGCGGACCCGTTGCCGCTGGTGGCGGCGAGACCCGGGGCCGCCGTGCCTGGGGGCGGCGCCTGATCGGGGGTGGTGCCGGTCCGCGCGGGGGCCGGGCGCGGTGGCGGGGGTGGGTCAGTGCCTGTCGTCTGGATCAGGTCGGCTGCAGGGAACTACGCCTTGCGGCCGCCCCGAGGGGGCATGGGGCCCGCTTGAGCGAAGCCGGGAGTGGGGGAGGGATCGTGCAGCTGCAAGGCCAAGGAGGCCGTGGCATCAGCCGCTGCCGCGGTGCATGCCGCGGAGCGCCGGTATGCGGGCGGGGCGAGCCCCGCCGCCTCGCCGAGTTCGCGGACGAGGTGTCCGCCGGCTTCGGCCGCCCCGTCCGGCCCGATCTGCCCGCAGGCGACCGACGACGACATGGCCAGGGATCCTTCCACCATTGAGGCAGCAGGGGGGAGGGCGAGTCAGGGCCGACGAGGCCTAGTTGGTCCGAGGGGCAGGCTCTAGGCGTCCGCGTCCTCCGTGCCCGCCAGCTTGCCGAAGTCGCGGTCCGGGAAGGGGGAGGAAGCGGGGATGTCCAGACCGTAGTGGTGGTAGAGCTGGAGCTCCTGTTCGGGGGAGAGGTGGCGGCCGACGCCGAAGTCGGGGGCGTCCTTGATCAGGGACCGGTCGAAGGGGACGTGGAGGGTGCCCTCGATCAGTTCGCTCGGTTCCAGGGGGACGAAGGCGTCCCGGGAGAACAGGCCGGTGCGTATGGCCGCCCACTCCGGCACACCGGTCGCGTCGTCGAGGTAGACCTCGTCGATGGTGCCCAGCTTGGTGCCATTGCGGTCGAACGCCTTGCGGCCGATCAGGTTGCGCGGATCGATGTCGGTCTGCACGGGCCCTCCACTTGGTCGCAACTCATCCGTAAGCACTACAAAAGAGCACATTGGTGATGGCGGCCACTCGAAGGATCGGATGTTGTGCTCGCTGGTAGGCTGACAGCGGCTGCTGACCCCGTGCGGGAGAGTCCTCCAGACATCATCGGAGGCGCCGAAGGAGCAAATCCTCCCCGGAATCTCTCAGGCTCACGTACCGCGCGGACGAGGTCACTCTGGAAAGCAGGGCGGGTGTCGACGGCTCCCGCTCTCACCGACGGTGAAAGCCGGATGCCCTCGGGTGATCCGGTGAAGCTCTCAGGTTGAGATGACAGAGGGGGAGGCCGTTCGGGTACCCGTGCCGTGGTGCCCCTCGAAGGTCGTGTCTGACCAGGAGGCCTCCGCAATGACCGCCCATCGCATTCCGCTCTCCGAGCTCGAACAGGGAATCCCGTTCGAGCAGCGCCATATCGGGCCTGACCAAGAGGCTCGGGCCAAGATGCTCGCGCACGTCGGATACGGCTCGCTGGACGAGCTCACCGCCGCCGCGGTGCCGGATGTCATCAAGAACTCGGATGCGCTGGAACTGCCGGGTGCGCGTACCGAGGCCGAGGTGCTGGCCGAGCTGCGCTCGCTCGCCGACCGCAACCAGGTGCTCGACTCCATGATCGGGCTCGGGTACTACGGGACCTTCACCCCGCCCGTCATCCTGCGCAATGTGATGGAGAACCCCGCTTGGTACACGGCTTACACGCCCTACCAGCCCGAGATCTCCCAGGGGCGGCTCGAGGCCCTGCTCAATTTCCAGACCATGGTCGCCGATCTGACCGGGCTGCCCACCTCCGGAGCCTCCCTGCTCGACGAGGGGACGGCCGCCGCCGAGGCGATGGCGCTGTCCCGGAGGATGGGCAGGAACAAGAAGGGTCTGTTCCTGGTCGACGCGGACGTGCTGCCACAGACCATCGCCGTGATCGAGACCCGCGCCGAGCCGACCGGCGTGGAGGTCGTGGTCGCCGATCTGAGCGACGGCATTCCGGCCGAGGTCGCCGGGCGTGAGATCAACGGTGTGCTCGTCCAGTACCCCGGCGCTTCCGGCGTCGTACGCGACCTCAAGCCGCTCATAGACCAGGCGCACGAGCTCGGTGCGCTCGTCACGGTCGCCGCCGATCTGCTGGCGCTGACGCTGCTGAAGTCGCCCGGGGAGCTCGGCGCGGACATCGCGGTCGGGACCACGCAGCGCTTCGGTGTGCCGATGGGCTTCGGCGGGCCGCACGCGGGTTACATGGCGGTGCACGAGAAGTTCGCACGCAGCCTGCCCGGGCGGCTGGTGGGCGTGTCCGTGGACGCGGACGGGCACAAGGCGTACCGGCTCGCACTGCAGACCCGTGAGCAGCACATCCGGCGGGAGAAGGCCACCAGCAACATCTGTACGGCCCAGGTGCTGCTCGCCGTCATGGCGGGGATGTACGCCGTGTACCACGGGCCCGAGGGGCTCAAGGCGATCGCGCGGCGCACCCACCGGTACGCCACGATCCTTGCCGCGGGGCTTCGGGCCGGTGGTGCCGAGGTCGTGCACGGCTCGTACTTCGACACGCTCACCGTGCGGGTGCCGGGCCGCGCCGCCGAGGTGGTGGCCGCCGCACGGGAGAACGGAGTCAACCTTCACCTGGTCGACACCGACCACGTCTCGATCGCCTGCGACGAGACCACCGCGCGGGCCCAACTGGGCGCCGTGTGGACCGCGTTCGGGATCGAGGGCGACATCGAGGCGCTGGACGCGGCGACCGAGGACTCCCTGCCCGCAGGGCTGCTGCGCACCGACGACTACCTCACCCACCCGGTCTTCCAGGAGCACCGCTCCGAGACCGCGATGCTGCGCTACCTGCGCCGCCTCGCCGACCGTGACTACGCGCTCGACCGGGGCATGATCCCGCTGGGCTCCTGCACCATGAAGCTCAACGCGACCACCGAGATGGAGCCGGTGACCTGGCCCGAGTTCGGGCAGCTGCACCCCTTCGCGCCCGCCGAGCAGGCGCAGGGCTACCTCACCCTCATCCGTGAACTCGAGGAGCGGCTCGCCGAGGTCACCGGGTACGACAAGGTTTCCCTGCAGCCCAACGCCGGATCGCAGGGCGAGCTGGCCGGACTGCTCGCCGTACGCGGATATCACCGGGCCAACGGGGACGAGCAGCGGACCGTGTGTCTGATTCCGTCGTCCGCGCACGGCACGAACGCCGCCAGTGCCGTGATGGCGGGGATGAAGGTCGTCGTCGTGAAGACCGCCGAGGACGGCGAGATCGACGTCGAGGACCTGCGGGCGAAGATCGAGCAGTACCGCGACGAGCTCGCGGTGCTGATGATCACGTACCCCTCGACGCACGGTGTGTTCGAGGAGCATGTCGCCGACATCTGCGCGCAGGTGCACGAGGCCGGCGGGCAGGTGTACGTCGACGGGGCCAACCTCAACGCTCTTGTGGGGCTTGCCAAGCCGGGGCACTTCGGCGGTGACGTCTCGCACCTGAACCTGCACAAGACTTTCTGCATCCCGCACGGCGGCGGTGGTCCGGGCGTCGGGCCGGTGGGCGTGAGGGCGCACCTGGCGCCGTATCTGCCGAACCACCCGATGCAGCCGGCCGCGGGACCGGCAACGGGTGTCGGGCCGATCTCCGCGGCTCCCTGGGGTTCCGCGGGCATCCTGCCGATCTCGTGGGCCTACGTCCGGCTCATGGGCGGCGAGGGGCTGAAGCGGGCCACGCAGGTGGCCGTGCTGAGCGCCAACTACATCGCCAAGCGCCTTGAGCCGCACTACCCCGTGCTCTACACCGGTCCGGGCGGGCTGGTCGCGCACGAGTGCATCATCGACCTGAGGCCGCTGACCAAGGCGACCGGCGTGAGCGTCGACGACGTCGCCAAGCGGCTGATCGACTACGGCTTCCACGCGCCGACCATGTCGTTCCCGGTGGCCGGCACGCTGATGATCGAGCCGACCGAGTCCGAGGACCTGATCGAGCTGGACCGGTTCTGCGAGGCGATGATCGCCATCCGCGCGGAGATCGAGAAGGTCGGGGCGGGCGAGTGGCCGGCCGAGGACAACCCGCTCCGGGGTGCGCCGCACACCGCCGCCGCGCTCGGTGGGGAGTGGGAGCACGCGTACTCGCGTGAGGAGGCCGTCTTCCCGGCCGGGGTGTCGGCCGCCGACAAGTACTGGCCGCCGGTGCGCCGGATCGACCAGGCCTTCGGCGACCGGAACCTCGTGTGCTCCTGCCCGCCGCTGGACGCGTACGACGACTGAGGCAGTGGTCGTGGAGGAGGGCCCCGCTTCGGCGGGGCCCTTTCCCGTCACGCCGTCGCGAGTGAGATCTCCGTCGACTTGATCAGGGCCACGACGGGTGTGCCGGTGGTCAGGGCGAGGTCCGTGACGGCGTCCTTGGTGATCGCGGAGGTCAGTTCGCCGCCGTCGACGGCGACCTTCACGGAGGCCATCGCGCCGCCGGTGGTCACGCCGGTCACCGTGCCGGGCAGCTGGTTGCGGATGGACAGGCCCTCGACCGGGGCGGTGGCCAGGGAGACCTCCGTCGACTTCACCAGGGCGCGTACGGCGGTGCCCGCGGCGAGGCCGAGTTCCTCGGCGGACTCGAGGGTGATCGCCGCGGTGATGTCCTGGCCGCCGGCGAGGCGGACCTTGACGGTGGCCATGACCTCGCCGGAGGTGATGGCGGTGACCGTGCCGGGGATCTGATTGCGGATGCTCAGGCTCATGGGGCTCATGCAGAACGCCTCGCAGGGGCTGGGGACTGGGGGCTTTGTGCCCGGGCCCACGGTAGCCCCGATGGGGTGTTGTGCCGGGTATGCGCGTTTCTGCGTCGGCTTGACCGTCGTCCACACCGCGGTACGGGAGTGCAGGTCGGGTTCCGCTGCCGCGCGTTTGCTGCGCTCGCAGGGTTCTCGCTTCTCCCGGCGGAGGGGCCGCTGGTCTCTTGCGGTGCGCAGATCAGGGGAGTTGTTCGTGGGTCAGGTGCGGTCGATGTGCACGTTGGTCGACTTCACACGGGCCGTCGCCTCCATGCCGACCTCGAGGCCGAGCTCCTCCACGGCCTCGCGGGTCAGCAGTGAGACCAGGCGGTGCGGACCGGCCTGGATCTCGACCTGGGCAGCCACGTCGCCGAGCTTGATCGCGGTGACGATGCCGGGGAAGGCGTTGCGGACCGAGGTGTAGGAGGTCTCCTCATCGGTGCTGCCCGCCTTGGCGAGTTCGACGGAGAAGGCGGCCAGGTCCCGGCCGTCGATGAGCCTTCGGCCGCCCTCGTCGCGATGGGTCGCCACCCGGCCGGCGTCGGCCCAACGGCGTGCGGTGTCCGGGCTCACGCCGAGCAGTCGTGCGGCCTGGCCGATTGTGTAGCTCTGCATGCGGTCACGATAGGGCCGGGGAAGGGGCCTGGTGGACGAGGGGCTGCGCCGCGGGGTGCCTCGATGTGCTGTTGATCGTCTGCGGCGTCGTCGTGGCTGGTCGCGCAGTTCCCCGCGTCCCATCAGGGCGCCTCCCCGGCGGGCGCCCGTGTCAGCCCGTGTGGACGCGGGGCCTGCGGGCGCGGTCCGGTTCCGCTTCGCGGAGGACCTCTCGGGTGACCGGGGCGACCTCGCCCTGGCCGAAGAGGAAGAAGCGCAGGAAGTTGGCGAACGGGTTGCCCTCGGTCCACTCGAAGTAGATGTGCGGGGTGCACCGGGTGGTGTCGCGGACGTGCAGGAGCAGGGCGGCCAGCGCGTTCGGGATGGAGGAGGACTCCAGGGTCAGCACCCGGTAGCGGCCGTGCAGGACCTCGCCGCGCACCGTCAGGCCCGCCTCGAACTCGGAGGGGTCGACGACCGTGACCTCGACGAAGACGAAGTCCTCGCCGGGGATGTCGTTGTCGTTCCGGATCTGCTCGATCTTGTCGCGGTACTCGGCCTTGTCCCGCTGGTCCGGCTCGTTGGCGATGAAGCGGATCTTGCGGCTGGCCATGTCCCGGACGAAACGTTCCGCCATGTCGTCCAGCGTCACGCTGGTGACGCGCAGCTCGAAGGCGCGGGCCAGCCGGGACAGCAGGGAGACCAGGATGATGCCGGCGATGAAGCAGGCACCGATCTTGACGCCGTCCGGGCGCTCGATGACGTTGGCCACGGTGACGTAGAGGAGGACCGCGGAGACGACTCCGAAGCCGATGGTCCAGCCTCGCTGCTGGGCGCGGCGGGCGGCGATGGTCACCGCGATCGCGGCCGAGGACATCAGGACCAGGACGCCGGTGGCGTAGGCGCCGCCCTGGGCGTCGACGTCGGCGTCGAAGATCCAGGTGACCAGGAAGCCGATCAGGGTGAAGACGATCACCATGGGGCGCACGGCGCGGGCCCAGTGCGGCGCCATGCCGTAGCGGGGCAGATAGCGGGGCATCAGGTTGAGCAGGCCGGCCATGGCGGAGGCGCCGGCGAACCAGAGGATCGCGATGGTCGAGATGTCGTAGACCGTGCCGAAGGCGTTGCCCAGGTATTCGTGCGAGAGATAGGCGAGGGCGCGTCCGTTGGCCTGGCCGCCGGACTTGAACTCCTTCTCCGGGATCAGCACGGTCGTGATGAAGCTCGTCGCGATCAGGAACACGCTCATGATCAGCGCGGCGGCCGTGAGGAGCTTCTTGGTGTCGCGGATGCGTCCCTGCGGGTTCTCCTCGGTGTCGCCCGGGTCGCCCTGGACGTGCGGCATGACCGCGACGCCGGTCTCGAAGCCGGAGAGGCCGAGCGCCAGCTTGGGGAAGACCAGCAGCGAGACGCCGATCATGGCGAAGATGTTGCCGTGTTCCGTGGTCAGGGCGCTGGTCCAGTCGGTGACCAGATGGCCCGCGGTGATCACGTGGTACATGCCCACGGCCACGACGACGACGTTGAGGCCGAGGTAGACCACCACCAGCGCCACCGCGACGCCGATCGCCTCCAGGAAGCCCTTGAGGAAGACCGCGCCGAGCAGGGCGACCAGGACGAGTGTGATCAGCATCTGCTTGTCGTGCAGGGTGCTGGTGAGGTGGGGGTTCTCGACGAGGTGGGTCGAGGCGTCCGCCGCCGAGAGGGTGATGGTGATCAGGAAGTCGGTGGCGGCGAAGCCGAGCAGGGTCAGGACGAAGAGCTTGCCCTTCCAGAACGACAGCAGCCGCTCCAGCATCGCGATCGAGCCTTCGCCGCGCGGGCTCTCCTCGGCCACTCGGCGGTAGACCGGCAGGGCGCCGGCGAGCGTCACGATCACCAGGACGATGGTCGCCACCGGCGACAGGAGGCCGGCGGCCAGCGCCGCGATGCCGGGCTGGTAGCCGAGTGTGGAGAAGTAGTCGACGCCGGTCAGGCACATCACGCGGTACCAGCGCTGCCCCTGGTGCGGGGGCTCCGGCTGGGCGTGCGGCGCCTGCTGGACGCCCTTGCCCATGTCGGACAGGCCCTCCAGCATCCAGGCGCGCAGGCGACTGGGAGGCGGGTGCTCGGTCGTGGCCATCGGCGTGCTCCTGAGGTGCGGCTCAGCGTGTGGATTCCGGCCATCACGCGGACGGCGGCACCAGCGTAAGCGGAGAGTGACGCAAGGGCCCACGGATGAGGGGGGCGACGGCGTCAATCTTCCGTTAAGACTCGCTGCTCGGCTGAAGCAGCGCCCAGGAAGGCAGCTTCTGTGGATGTTTGCTGTGGTTTGGGCTGTCCGGGGGGATGGGGTTCGACGATCGGGGCCGGACACCCAGCGTCATGGCTCAGATGTCCGTCAGGCGGGCTTCCTCCAGGTCCAACGACCGCTGCAGCCGCCTGCGGGTCGTGTCACTGATGGCGTGTTCGTCGTACAGGCGCTGCAGCTCCACCGCCTCGAAGGCGATGACGTCGCGGCGCAGCTGACGGTAGACCAGGTCGGCGGATTCGGCCGGGGCGCTCTGGCCGGTGTGGTCGGTGAGGCGGTCGCGGGCGTCGTCGAGGCGGGCGGTGAGGCCACGGCGGAGGCGGTCGAGCACGACGTCGGGGACGGCCTCGAGCGCGGAGAGTTCCTCCAGGCGCCGCATGCCCGCGTCGGCGAGCCGGCAGCGGGCCGCCGCCTCCTCGCGCTCGGTGTGGTCGGGTTCGAGGGCGATGCCCGAGCGGCGGACCACGGGGGCCAGGCTGAAGCCCTGCACGACGAGGGTGACGACCACGACCGAGGTGGTCAGGACCAGCACCAGGGGGCGGTCCGCGAGCGCCGAGCCGCTGCTGGTGGTCACCGGGATGGAGAGGGCCGCGGCCAGGGGGACGACGCCCCGGGTGCCCGCCCAGGTCAGCACCATCGGGACCCGCCAGTTCATGGGGCGGATGCCGCCCTTGCGCTGTACCACCGCCGACAGCGGGGCCAGCCACAGCAGCCGTACGGCGATCAGGGTGCCGGCGACCGCGAGCGCGTACAGCGGCCAGGCCCGGTCGCCGGGGGACAGCGCCCGCACCTGGGCGGGCAGGGCCAGGCCGATGAGGGAGAACACCACGCTCTCCAGCAGGAACACCACGGTCCCGTAGACCGCGTGCAGTTGGAGCCTGATGCGTGCGTTGGTGAGCTTCTCGCCCCGGCCGCCCAGCACGACTCCGGCGACCACGACCGAGGTGACGCCGGAGGTGTGGGCCGCCTCGGCCAGAACATAGGCGGCGTACGGCGTGACCAGGGCGATCACGGTCTCCAGGACCGGATCCTCGGTGCGCCGCCGGATGAGTGTGACGACGTGGGCCACGGCCGCCCCGATCAGTGTGCCGCCGCCCGCCAGCACGGCGAACTCACCGCCCGCCGCGCCCCAGTCCGCCGCGGCGGTCGTCACGGCCAGGCTCACCGCGACCCGGAAGAGGACCAGCGAGGTGGCATCGTTGAACAGGCTCTCCGCCTGGACCAGGACCTGGACCCGGGGCGGCAGGGCCAGGCGTCTGCCGAGTGCCGTGACCGCCACCGGGTCGGTGCTGGCCAGGACCGCGCCCAGCACGAACGCCATCCGCCACGACAGCGGCGTCACCAGCGAGGCCACCGCTCCGACCGCCGCCGCCGACGCCAGGACCAGGCCGATCGCGAGGATCCCGACCGGTTTCCACACCGCGCGCAGCTCGCGCCAGGACAAGTCCTCCGCGCTCGCGTACAGCAGCGGGGGCAGCACCACCAGGCCGATGATCTCGGGGCTGGTCTCGATCTCGGGGGTGCCCGGCAGCAGGGCCACGACAAGGCCGGCGACGACCAGGAGGGACGGGGCGGGGATGCGCCGACGGTGGGCGAAGGTCGCCACGACCGTGGCCAGTACGACCAGTGCGAGTACCGTCCCTACGCTGCGCATGCCTTCCCCCTGGGGCCTTCACGGGGACCACCGTGGCTCCCCGGCCGACCAGACTTCCCGGCACACCGCTTTCACCCTATCCGCCCCGCGCACGTCAAGACAGGGGCGGAGCTGCTGCCCTGGGCTGTCGCGGCCGACCGGGTCGGTGCGACGGAAAGGACGGAGGCCGTTGGCATGTTCTTGGCGAAATCTTGGGTGCCGGCCGGTGTCCCGCAGGAACTGCCCTCGATAGCGGCGGCGTTCTGCGTGATGTGACGTCGACTCTCCCCATCCGCATACCGCCCGGCCAGAGATCGCAGCACATGGTGATCTGCGGCGACGATGCTCTCGCGCACCGGCTCGCCGTCGAACTGGACGCCGTGTGCGGCGAGATCGTCACCGTCGTGCTGCCGTCCGCGAGCGACGAGCGCGGCGCGGAGATCGCCGCGCTGCACGACGACCCGCACTCGCCGGTCGAGCTGCATCTCTCCGTCCGCCCCGACGAGCGGGCGCTGCGGGCGGCGGGTGTCGAGCGGGCCGCCGCGCTCGCCTTGACCTACCGGGACGACCAGGTCAACATGACGGCGGCGCTGCTCGCCCGGACCATCAACCCCTCGGTGCGGCTGGTCGTCCGTATGTTCAACCGCGAGCGCGGCCACCATCTGGAGCGGCTGCTGGACCGGGCCGCCGGGCTGTGCGACGCCCCCGCCCAGGACACCTCCACCACGGTCCTCTCCGACGCCGACACCGCCGTACCGGAACTGGTGGCGGCCGCCGCCGTGGGCCACGGACACACCCTCCAGGTCGAGGGGAAGGTGTTCCGCGGTGTCGTACGGCCCGCGGGGTCCCCGTCGAACGTCACCGACCTGGCCACTCTGGCGGTCCTGTCCGGCGCCCACCAGGACGACCCGGCCAGCCAGGACAGCGCCGAGACGCCCGGCGAGGAGGGCACCCAGCTGCTGCCCGACACCCGCACCGCCCACCACCGGCAGTCCACGCACGGCCGGCTGATGCTGGAGGAGGTCACCCACCACGCCTCCGAAGCGACCGCCCGCGCCCGGCGTGTGCATCCCCGGCGGTGGCTTCGGGCGCGGCTCGCACATCTGCCGTGGAAGGTATTCCTGTCCCACCAGCTCGCGGCCGTCTACGGGGCGTTGACGGCAGTCGTCCTCGCGCTCGCGACCGCCACCGCGCTCTTCGCCGACGAGCATCCGTGGTGGAAGAACTTCTATCTGCCGCTGCTGGACATCTTCACCATGGGTGACCCGGCCACCGAGGAGTCGGTGGCCCGGCGGGTGCTCCAACTCCTGGCCGGTTTCGTGGGGTTGGCCGTCCTTCCGCTCGTGGTCGCCGCGACCATGAACGCCACCGATGCCTTCCGCACCGCCTCGGCGAGCCATCCGCCCGACGACGGTGTGAACGGCCACATCGTGCTGGTCGGTCTGGGGATGGTCGGCACCCGGGTGCTGGACCGACTGCGCGCCACCGACCACCGGGTGGTGGCCATCGAACGCGACCCGCACGCCCGCGGCGTCGCCCTCGCCCGCCGGCTAGGCATCCCGCTGATCCTGGAGGACGCCACGGCCCCCGGTGTGCTCGAACTCGCCCGGGTCCGGCAGAGCGGCTCGCTGCTCGTCCTCACCCGTGACGACGGTCAGAACCTCGACATCGTCATGGCCGTGCGTGAGACCAACCCCGCCGTGCGGGTGGTGACGCGCTTGTACGACGACGCCTTCGCGGCCACCGTCCAGCGCACCCTGCGTGCCTCCTACCCCGATGCCCTGACCCGGAGCAGAAGCGTTTCCGCGCTGGCTGCGCCCTCGTTCGCCGCCGCGATGATGGGCCGCCATGTGCTGGGGGTGATGCCGGTCGAGCGGGGCTCGCTGCTGTTCACCTGCGTGGACGTGGCCGGGCATCCCGAGCTGGAGGGACGCTCCGTGCACGAGGCGTTCCGCGAGAACGCATGGCGGGTGCTGGCCGTCGGGACCGACGCCGGGCCGCTGCCCGCGTCGGAGGCCGTGGACCGCCTCACCGGACCGCACCCCGGCCGGACGGGCTTCGACTGGCGTCCCGTGCAGGAACGGATCCTGCGGGCGGGCGACCGTGTCGTCCTGGCGACCACGCGGCGGGGTCTGGACATCCTGATGACGGGTGTGCGGCCGTAACCGCAGTCGACGGACCGCCGGAGCTGAACGGGGACGCTCACTTCAGATCGGAGACCTTGAACACGGTCAGCGCCGTCTCGCGCTCCACCCGCACGGAGAGCCGCTCCAACGCGGCGGACCCGCCCTGCAGGGTGCCGAGGGCCAGTGACGTGCGGGCGTCCTCGTGGAGCCGGTACCAGAGGTCGGGGTTGTCGACCAGGACCTGGAGGTCGAGTTCGACGTGCTCACCGAAGGCGTCCCTGAGCACGAGACGTCGTGTGATCCCGTCGAGGGTGCGCAACGAGACCAGCTGGTCGGTGCGGATCCTCCGGGTGCGCAGCAGCCGGCGTGAGGTCAGCCAGCCCTCGCCGACGCGGATGCGGTCGGGGCGGAGCAGGAGGAACAGCAGCACCGCGAGCGCGGACCACAGCGCACCGCGCCGCAGGGACAGCGTGTCCGCACACCAGTCGATCAGGAGGAGCAGGGCGAGGAGTACGACGGCGCAGCGGATGGCGCTGATCAGATCCCCCGTCCAGCGGCGATCGTGGAGCACCAGGCCGGACTCCGGACCGCACGTGCCGGATCCGGGCCCTCGCGTCTCGTCGAGCTGCCCCATACGCCAGACGGTAGGAGACCTTGCGACGTGGAGGAATGGGCCTTGACGGGACCCATACGGCCCTGCGGTCCTTCTTGACGGTGCCGCAACGCGAGCCGGTCGTGGCCCGGTCGCACCTGCATCAAGGACGTGTCACGGGTGCGGGGACCTGTACAGCCGTAAGGGCTCCGTCAAAGGCGTGCGGAGCGCCGTATGGGAGCCGTCAACGGCGCGGGTTCCCGGCCGCGAAGGCTGTTTCCTCGAACCGTCCCCGTCCGACCGAACCCTTCCAGGAGTTCACGATGGCCGATCTGGCCTTCGTCGTCACCACGATCGCCTGCTTCGTGCTGGTGGCCCTCGTCGCCAAAGGGGTGACGAAGCTGTGACCGCCGAGAACATCGTCGGACTCGTCGTGGCCGTCGCCCTGCTGGGCTATCTCGTCCTCGCCCTGATCTTCCCGGAGAGGTTCTGAGCCACCACATGGGTCCCGTACTCGCAGGCGCTCTCCAACTGCTCGCCCTCATGGGCGCGTTGGCCCTCGCCCATGTCCCCCTCGGCACCTACATGGCCAAGGTCTACGCCTCCGACAAGCACTGGCGGGTCGAGAAGTGGATCTACCGGGGCATCGGCGCCGACCCCGGCACCGAGATGCGCTGGACCGCGTACCTGCGCGGCGTGCTCGCCTTCTCGGCGGTGAGCGTTGTCTTCCTCTATCTGCTGCAGCGCGTCCAGGGCGTCCTGCCGCTGTCGCTCGGCTTCAAGGCCGTCGACCCCGGCCAGGCGTTCAACACCGCCGCGTCCTTCGTGACCAACACCAACTGGCAGTCGTACTACGGCGAACAGGCCATGGGCCACGTCGTGCAGACCGCCGGGCTGGCCGTGCAGAACTTCGTGTCGGCCGCGGTCGGTATGGCCGTCGCGGTGGCGCTCGTGCGGGGCTTCGCGCGCTCGCGCACCGGTGAACTCGGCAACTTCTGGTCCGACATGGTGCGCGGTGTGACCCGGATCCTGCTGCCGGGTGCCTTCGTCGCGGCGATCGTGCTGGTCGCCTGCGGTGTCATCCAGAACTTCTCCGGCATCCACGAAGTCGGTCAGTTCCTGGGCGGGCAACAGCAGTGGAACGGCGGCGCGGTCGCCTCCCAGGAGGCCATCAAGGAACTCGGCACCAACGGCGGCGGCTACTTCAACGCCAACTCGGCCCATCCGTTCGAGAATCCGACGCCCTTCACCAACCTCTTCGAGATCTTCCTGCTCCTGGTGATCCCCTTCGCGCTGACCCGCACCTTCGGCATCATGGTCGGCTCGGTCAAGCAGGGGTACGCGATCCTCGCCACGATGGCCACCGTCTGGGTCGGCTTCGTCGCCCTGATGATGTGGGCCGAGTTCGCCCACCACGGCCCGGCGTTCCAGCTCGCGCACGGTGCGATGGAGGGCAAGGAGGTCCGCTTCGGCGTCGGCTCCTCGTCGATCTTCGCGGTGTCGACCACGCTCACCTCGACCGGCGCGGTGGACTCCTTCCACTCCTCGTTCACCGGCCTCGGCGGCGGTATCACCATGCTCGGCATGATGCTGGGCGAGATCGCGCCCGGCGGTACCGGCTCCGGCCTCTACGGCATGCTGATCATGGCGGTCATCGCGGTGTTCATCGCCGGTCTGATGGTCGGCCGTACGCCCGAGTACCTGGGCAAGAAGATCGGCTCCCGCGAGATCAAGCTGGCGGCCTGCTACATCCTCATCACGCCCGCGCTGGTACTGATCTTCACGGCGGCCTCGATGGCCCTGCCGACGCCTCCGCACTCGATGCTCAACTCCGCTGCGCACGGCTTCTCCGAGGTGCTGTACGCCTTCACCTCGGCGTCCAACAACAACGGCTCGGCCTTCGCGGGCCTGAACGCGAACACCGACTGGTTCAACACGACGACCGGTCTGGCGATGATCCTCGGGCGCTTCCTGCCGATGGTGTTCGTGCTGGCGCTGGCCGGCTCGCTCGCCGAGCAGACGCCGGTGCCGGCCACCGCGGGCACACTGCGCACGGAAAAGCCGCTGTTCACCGGGTTGTTGGTGGGCGCGATCCTCATCATCACCGGTCTGACCTACTTCCCCGCGCTCGCGCTGGGCCCGCTGGCCGAGGGGCTGGCGTCATGACAACCGACGCAACGACGCAAGAGGACCCGATGTCCACAGCCACCCCGACCCGGGCGCCGCACAACGACGTACCCACCGGGCACAAGCCCGCCGAAGGACGTGTCGGCGCGGGCCTCTTCGACCCGAAGCAGCTCGTCAGGTCGCTGCCGGACGCCTTCCGCAAGCTCGACCCGCGGGTGATGGTCAAGTCCCCCGTGATGTTCGTGGTGTGGATCGGTTCCGTCCTGACCACCGTCTTCTCCTTCAAGGATCCGGGCGACTGGTTCGGCTGGGCGATCAGTGCCTGGCTGTGGCTGACCGTGGTCTTCGCCAATCTGGCGGAGGCGGTTGCCGAGGGCCGTGGCAAGGCGCAGGCGGAGACCCTGCGCAGGGCCAAGACCGACACGGTGGCGCGCCGGCTGGCGGGGGACGGCGAGGAGTCGGTGCCGGGCACCGACCTGAGGATCGGCGACCTGGTCGTCTGCGAGGCCGGGGACGTCATCCCCGGTGACGGCGATGTCGTCGAGGGTGTCGCCTCGGTCGACGAGTCGGCGATCACCGGTGAGTCGGCCCCGGTCATCCGGGAGTCCGGCGGCGACCGTTCGGCCGTCACCGGCGGCACGAAGGTGCTGTCCGACCGCATCGTCATCAGGATCACGACGAAGCCCGGCGAGACCTTCATCGACCGGATGATCAACCTCGTCGAGGGTGCGGCCCGGCAGAAGACGCCGAACGAGATCGCGCTCAACATCCTGCTGGCCTCGCTGACGATCGTCTTCCTGCTGGCCGTGGCCACGCTGCCGCCCTTCGCGGACTACGCGGGCACGCATCTGACGATGGTCGTGCTGGTCGCCCTGCTGGTCTGTCTGATCCCGACGACGATCGGGGCGCTGCTGTCCGCGATCGGCATCGCGGGCATGGACCGCCTGGTCCAGCGCAACGTACTCGCCATGTCCGGCAGGGCGGTCGAGGCCGCCGGCGATGTGTCGACGCTGCTGCTCGACAAGACCGGCACCATCACCCTCGGCAATCGCCGGGCAGCGGAGTTCGTGCCGGTGTCCGGCACCACGGAGGCCGAGCTCGCGGACGCGGCCCAGCTGTCGTCGCTGGCCGACGAGACTCCCGAGGGCCGCTCCGTCGTCGTACTGGCGAAGGAGGAGTACGGGCTGCGCGAGCGCCACCGCGGAGAGCTGACCGGGGCCGAGTGGATCGCCTTCACCGCGCAGACCCGGATGTCGGGTGTGGACATCGGCGGACGAAGGATCCGCAAGGGCGCGGCCGGTTCGGTCATCGCCTGGGTGGCGGAGCGGGGCGGCGAGGTCGCGCGGGACGCCCAGGAGGTGACCGACCGGATCTCCGAGGCGGGCGGCACCCCGCTGCTGGTCGCCGTCGAGGACCACAGGGGCGCCCGTGTCCTGGGCGTCATCCATCTCAAGGACGTCGTCAAGGACGGCATGCGGGAGCGGTTCGACGAGCTGCGCCGGATGGGCATCAAGACGGTCATGATCACGGGCGACAACCCGCTGACGGCCAAGGCGATCGCCGAGGAAGCGGGCGTCGACGACTTCCTCGCGGAGGCCACTCCCGAGGACAAGATGGCGCTCATCAGGCGGGAGCAGGCGGGCGGCAAGCTGGTCGCGATGACCGGTGACGGCACGAACGACGCGCCCGCGCTGGCCCAGGCGGATGTCGGTGTGGCGATGAACACCGGTACGTCGGCCGCCAAGGAGGCCGGCAACATGGTCGACCTCGACTCCAACCCGACCAAGCTCATCGAGATCGTCGAGATCGGGAAGCAGCTGCTGATCACGCGCGGCGCGCTGACGACCTTCTCCATCGCCAATGACGTCGCGAAGTACTTCGCGATCATCCCGGCGCTGTTCGCGGCCGTCTACCCGGGCCTGGACAAGCTCAACATCATGGGTCTGTCCTCGCCGGACTCCGCGATCCTCTCGGCGGTCGTCTTCAATGCGCTGATCATCGTCGCGCTGGTGCCGCTCTCCCTCAAGGGCGTGCAGTACCGGCCGGTGAGCGCGGACAAGATGCTGCGGCGCAACCTGACGATCTACGGCATCGGCGGACTGATCGCCCCGTTCATCGGCATCAAGGCCATCGACCTGCTCATCTCGCTCATCCCCGGGCTGTAACTCTTCTAAGGCGTGGTGAAGGACATGAACAACCCCGTTGTGAACACGGCTCGGTTGCTGGGGGCGGGGCTGCGTGCGTTGCTGGTGTTGACCGTGCTCACAGGCATCATCTATCCGCTGGCCGTCACAGGTGTGGCCCAGGCGCTGTTCACCAACAAGGCGAACGGCTCCGAGATCAAGGCTGACGGCAAGGTCGTCGGCTCCTCCCTGATCGGACAACAGGGCTACAGCCTGGACTACTTCCAGCCGCGCCCTGCCGACGGCCTGGGTGTGAACTCGGTCAACACCCAGTACCGGCTGATCCTTTCCGGCGCGACGAACCGCTCCGGCGACAACCCCGAGCTCATCAAATGGGTCAAGGAGGCGAAGGCGAAGGTCGTCAAGGACAATTCCGTCCCCGGCTACACCGTCAAGCCCTCGCAAGTGCCCGCCGACGCGGTCACGTCCTCCGGCTCCGGCCTGGATCCGGACATATCTCCCCAGTACGCCGACCTCCAGGTGCACCGGGTCGCCGAGCGCAACGGCCTGTCGGTCACCCAGGTCGAGAAGCTCGTCGAGGACCACACCGAGGGCCGCACGCTCGGCTTCATGGGCGAGCCCCGCGTGAACGTCCTGGAACTCAACCTCGCGCTCAAGTCCCTCGAAGGGGGAAAGCGGTGACTTGGCCGGGCGTGGCGCGGTAGTACTACGCTTCATCCTCCGAAGCTCCTGCCGATGGCAGGCGTCGCATGATCTGCCCCGAGCGGGTCTTGGGGAGTTCCACGAGCGGCCGGTCACCCAGCCGAGGCCCGCCGCCGTCCAGACCACGTCCCGTTCCGGCTTGACGTCGAACACCGCCCAGTGCGTCCACGCCACCCGGGTGAGATGACCGCCGATGAGGTGCTCTGGGCGAATGCGCCGGTGCACGGGACGATGAACGTCGCCGGTCATGTACACCCTGAAGATGGCCCCAGGCAAGCAGGCCTGTGATATGGATCACATGGATGTGTGATCAGTGATGCCTCGCGAGAGCCCCTTTGGGCGGCCGGTGGGCGTAGGTGTCCACGAACGGTGTGCCCTGTGCGTGGAGCGGTCCCGGTTGGTTCGTAAGGATCGCTGAGTTCGCCGAATGTTTCGCCCATTCCGGGTGCGGAGCGCATGAGGGGAGATCAATGCCCCGCCGCGCCGCGGACGTTGCCCGCAGATTCACCGCGTACAAGGGGTTGCCACCCTTTGGGAGCTGTCTCTAGGGTGCGGCAACAACGCAGCTTTCTGGATCATCTCCGAAACTTTCGGTCCCAGCGGACGGTCGTGGACGCGCCGTCCCTACCCAAGGAGCGCAATATGGGCGACCGGGCACTGTCCCGCCGCGGCTTCCTGGCGGCCTCCGCCGCGGCCGGTCTGGGCATGACGGCACTGAGCGGATGCGGCGGAGACTCGGACGGAGGGTCGTCGGACGGGACGACCACCGTCGAGTGGTGGAACATCTCCACCACCGAGCCGGCGAAGACCGTGTGGGCCGGTCTGGCCAAGAAGTTCGAGGCTCAGAACCCCAAGGTGAAGCTGAAGATCGTCCAGCTGGAGAACGACGCCTACAAGTCGAAGATGACGGCGCTGACCGCCTCCGGCAAGCTCCCCGACATCTTCCACACCTGGGGCGGCGGAGTCCTCAAGCAGCAGATCGACGCGGGGATGGTCGAGGACCTCACCGACCGGACCAAGCCGTGGGCGGGCCAACTGCTGCCGGCCTCGACGAAGGCGTACATCTTCGACGACAAGACGTACGCCATTCCGTTCGACATCGGCATGATCGGCTTCTGGTACAACAAGGCCCTGTTCAAGCAGGCCGGCATCGCCGCGCCCCCGACCACCTGGAGCGGCTTCCTCGACGCCGTGCGCAAGCTGAAGGCCAGGAACATCACGCCGATCGCCCTCGCCGGCAAGGAGAAGTGGCCCGGCATGTACTACTGGGCCTACCTCTCCATGCGCACCGCAGGCCTTGACGCCCTCCAGAAGGCCAGCGACGACAAGGACTTCACCGGCGCCGGATTCGTCGAGGCCGGACAGCACCTCAAGGACCTCGTCCAACTCCAGCCGTTCCAGAAGGGATTCCTCGGCGCCGCCTACTCCACACCCAGCGGCCAGGCCGCGACCGTCGGCAACGGCAAGGCGGCCATGGAGCTCATGGGGCAGTGGGCCCCGCAGGTGGAGGCGGACCAGGGCAAGGGCCTCGGCGCGAACCTCGGCTTCTTCCCGTTCCCGGCGGTCGAGGGCGGAAAGGGCGCCATCACCGAGGTGTTCGGCGGAGGCGGCGGGCATGCCCTGCGCAAGGGCGCCCCGCAGGCGGCCGTCGACTTCCTGAAGTTCTTCGCCTCCGAGACCACCGATCGGGAACTCGTCAAGAAGACCGGGGCCATTCCCGTGGCCCCGGGTGCCGAGAGCGCCCTCAGCGACCCCAACCTCAAGGCCGTGGAAGCCCAGTTGAAGAGCGCCACCGGCTTTCAGCTCTACCTCGACCAGGCGTACGCACCGGCCGTCGGGCAGGAGATCAACGACAGCGTCGCGGCGCTCATCGCAGGGTCCAAGTCGCCCGAGCAGGTCACGCAGTCGATCACGAAGACCGCGAAGGAAGAGCAGTAGCCGCCGATGACTTCCACGTCCTCCACGTTCCTTCCGGACAAGCGGACCGGACCGAGCGTCGAACTCCCGCCTCCCGCCGCGGACTTCGCGCGGGGGCGGGCCAGGCGGCGCCTGCTGAACTGGTTCACCGCGGTCGGCTTCCAGGTGCCCGCCCTGGTGCTGTTCATCGGCCTGGTCCTGTTGCCGATGCTGTTCGCGTTGTACGCCGCCTTCTTCCGCTGGGGCGGCTTCGGCATGCCCTCCGACTACGTGGGAACCGACAACTTCACCCGGCTCTTCCAGGACGACGTCTTCCTGGGCGACCTGTGGCGCTGCCTGGTCCTGGTCGTGCTGTCGCTCGCGCTGCAACTGCCGTTCGCGCTCGCCATGGCCGTGGCGCTCAACCAGCGGCTGCGCGGCCGGGCCGTGTACCGGATGCTGTTCTTCGCGCCGTACGTCCTGTCCGAGGCCATCACCGGCGTGCTGTTCAGCATGATCTTCGCCCCGGACGACGGACTCGCCGACCACGTCCTGGGCGCCGTCGGCCTCGACGGCCTGGGCGGGGAGTGGTTCGCCGATCCCTCCTACGTCATGGCGACCCTGTTCCTGGTCATGACCTGGAAGTACTTCGGCTTCCACATGATGCTCTACCTGGCCGGACTCCAGTCCATCCCGGCCGAGTTGACCGAGGCGGCGCTGATCGACGGCGCCGGGCCCTGGCAGCGGTTCCGCAATGTCACCCTGCCGCTGCTCGCGCCCACCCTGCGCATCAGCGTCTTCCTGTCGGTCATCGGGGCGATCCAGCTCTTCGACCTGGTGTGGGTGGTCACCCAGGGCGGCCCCGACCACCACTCCGAGACGATGGCCGTGACCATGTTCCAGTACGGCTTCAAGCGCTACCAGGTCGGTTACGCCAGCGCGATCAGCGTGGTCATGTTCGGCATCTGCCTCGTCTTCGCCCTCGCCTACCAGCGGTTCGTGCTCCGCCGCGACCTCGAAGGGGCCACCACGAACATGAGGGGAGACGGCACGTGAAGACCCTGCGTCAACTGCCGCTGCACGTCGTCCTTGTCGCCGTCGGCGCGGTGATGGTCGTACCTCTGCTGTACGCCGTCATGTCCGGCTTCAAGTCGACGGCCGAACTCTCCCGCAACCCCTTCGGGCTGCCCGAGCACTGGCTGACCGGCAACTACACCGACATCCTCGGCTCCGGCGGCTTCTGGAGGATGCTGGGCAACAGCACCCTGATCGCCGTGGCGACGACCGTGCTCATGGTCGCCGTGTCCGCGCTCGCGGCCTTCTCCTTCGCCCGGTTCGCCTTCCGCGGGCGGGAGTTGCTGTTCACCTTCTTCACGATGGGGCTGATGTTCCCCTTCGCGGTGGCCGCACTGCCGCTGTTCCTGCTGCTGCGTTACCTCGACCTGCTCGACAACCCGCTGGGTGTGATCCTCCCGCAGGCCGCCTACGGACTGCCGATGACGATCATCATCCTGCGTGCCTTCTTCCGGCAGATCCCCGGCGAGCTGGAGGAGGCGGCCACCCTCGACGGGTGCAGTTCCTTCGGTTTCCTCTGGCGGGTGCTGCTGCCCATGGCACGGCCCGCGCTGGGCACGGTCTCGGTCCTCGCCGTGGTCGCCAGCTGGAACAACTTCATGCTGCCGCTGCTGGTGTTCACCGACAACACGTGGTGGACCCTGCCGATCGGCGTCCAGCAGTTCCAGGGCCAGTACTCGGCGGAGTACGCGCGCGTCTTCGCCTATCTCGTCCTCGCGATGGTTCCCGCCCTCGCCTTCTACTCGGTCGCCGAGCGGCAGCTCGTCGGCGGCCTCACCGCCGGTGCCACCAAGGGATGAGGCGCACCGGCGTCCGTACGGCCCCGCACCCCACACCGTGAGGAGTCGCACCATGCGCAAGACCACCCGTCTCAGACTCGCCGGCGGCCTCGCCGCTGTCCTGGTCGCCGCCGGGATCGCCACCGGCCCCGCGGCCCAGGCGAGCCCGAAGCAGCCGACGCTCGCGGAACTGGCCCAGCGCCACGGCCGCTACTTCGGCAGCGCCACCGACAACCCCGAACTCACCGACACCGCCTATACGGCCCTGCTCGGCAGCGAGTTCGACATGATCACGCCCGGCAACGGCATGAAGTGGTACGCCACCGAGCCCGAGCAGGGCGTCTTCGACTGGACGAACGGCGACCAGATCGTCGACCTGGCCCGCAAGAACCACCAGCGGGTCCGTGCCCACACCCTGGTCTGGCACAGCCAGCTGCCCGACTGGCTCACCGGCCGCGCTTGGACCGCGGACGAGCTCAGGGCCGTACTGAAGAAGCACATCCAGACCGAGGTACGGCACTACCGCGGCAAGGTCTACTCCTGGGACGTCGTCAACGAGGCGTTCAACGAGGACGGCACCTACCGCGAGACGCTCTGGTACAAGACGCTCGGCCCCGGCTACATCGCCGACGCGCTGCGCTGGGCCCACCAGGCCGATCCGCACGCCAAGCTCTACCTCAACGACTACAACATCGAGGCGGTCGGCCCGAAGAGCGACGCCTACTACCAGTTGGCGAAGGACCTCAAGGCCCGGAAGGTCCCGCTCGACGGCATCGGACTCCAGGCCCATCTGGCCCTCCAGTACGGCTATCCGACGACCCTCGAGGACAACCTGCGCCGCTTCTCGCGGCTCGGCCTCGACACCGCGCTCACCGAGGTCGACGTACGGATGATCCTGCCGGCGACCGACGAGAAGCTGGCGCAGCAGGCCCAGTGGTACCGGGACCTGACCGAGGCATGTCTCGCGGTGCGGCGGTGCGTGGGCATCACGGTGTGGGACTACACCGACAAGTACTCGTGGATCCCGGCGTTCTTCCCCGGTGAAGGTGCTGCGCTCCCGTGGGACGAGCAACTGCAGCCCAAGTCCGCCTACTTCGCGATCAGGGCGGCGCTGGGCGGCAAGTAGAGAACGCCCCGGCGGTGCAGTGGGGAGCACCGCCGGGGTCCGGCCCCCCGGCTCAGGGTGCCGGGGGTGCCGTGCTCGACCGCACCACGAGCTCCGTGCCGAGTTCCACCCGCGGTGAGTCGGGCTGTTCGCCGCGGGCCAGCCGCAGCACCGTGCCGACGGCCAGCCTGCCCATGTCGGCCAGCGGCTGGCGCACCGTCGTCAGCGGCGGGGCCGACCAGCGCACCTCCGGAAGGTCGTCGAAGCCGACCAGGCTCATGTCCTGCGGCACCCTGAGGCCCCGCCGGCGCAGTGCCTCGATCGCGCCGAGTGCCATCTGGTCGCTGGCCGCGAACACCGCCGTCGGCGGTTCGGGCAGGTCGAGGAGGGTGTTGCAGCCCGTGAAGCCGGACTCGGGGTGGAAGTCGCCGGGGACGACGAGGTTTTCGTCGACCGAGAGCCCCGCCCTCTCCAGGGCGGCGCGGTGGCCGTCGAAGCGGGCTCTTGAGCACAGCAGCCTGGGCGGGCCGGCGATGAGGCCGATCCTGCGGTGGCCGAGGGACAGCAGGTGCCCGGTGGCCGCCATGCCGCCCGACCAGTTGGCGGCGCCGATGGTGGGGACGTCGAGGGCGGGGGAGCCCGCCGGGTCGACGACCACCAGCGGGACGCCCAGGGCGCGCAACTCCTCGTGCAGGACCGGTTCCAGCGCCGAGGTGACCAGGACGACGCCGTCGGAGGCGCGGGCCCGCAGATTGCGCATCCACTCGCGGGCGTCACCGGAGCGGCCGTGGATCGCCGACACCACGGTGCCGACCCCGGAGGCGTGCGCGGCCTCCTCGACGCCCCGGATGATCTCCACCGCCCACGGGCTGTCGAGGTCGTTGAAGACCAGGTCGAGCAGGGCGGCGCCGGTCGCTGAGGCGGCGGCGCGCCTGCGGTGGCCGTAGCGCACCAGCAGGTCCTCGACGCGGGCACGGGTCTGCGGCGAGACGTCGCAGCGGCCGTTGACGACCCGGGACACGGTCGGCACCGAGACCCCGGCCCGGCGGGCGATCTCCGTGATCGTGACCTTGCCGGGGGCTTCGGACGGCGCCTCGGCCCCTGCCTCGTCCGCGGCCAATTCCCCACCTCCGTCGACGTGACCGGCACACGCAACTACGCGCAGTGATCGCCTCCGCACATGCGTCGGGGCCGGTTCGCAGGGTGTCCTGGCGACCGGCCCCTCAAGTCTCCGGGTGGTGTGGCGCACCGCCCGGTGCCGCTCAGGCGGCCGTCATCACCTGGCCGGCGCCCAGCGGGCGGTGCGGCGCGATGATCTGGCCGTCGGGCAGGAGCTCACCGGTGTCCTCGAAAAGCAGAACGCCGTTGCACAGCAGGCTCCATCCCTGCTCCGGGTGGTGCGCCACGAGTCGGGCGGATTCCCGGTCGGCGGAGTGGGCTGTCGGACACGGCGGCTGGTGCTGGCACATTGATGGGATCTTTCGCTCTGTCGTGATGTGTGTGATGGCTGTCTTGGCTGTCCCGCGGCTTGAAGCTCCGTTCATGGCCGCCCCCCGTAGTGATTAAGTCGGTCCAGTCCCAGTGTTGCCCCACGGGCGTCAATCCGCAGGGATTTCGCAGCACCGCTTCTCACAGGTTGAGGACGCATCCCGGGCGCGGACGGTTCAGTGCAACTGCACTGTCACTTCGGGTGGTTCCCGGTGGCCGGATGGGGCTAGTCCTTCCAGGTCAGACCCCGTTTTCGGCTCGTACGAGCAATTGGCTGCTCGTACGAGCGAATTGACGGGCGGAAAAGCGTTGTGCCCCGTTCCGGAATTCCGGAACGGGGCACGAAAGGTGCCTGGCGAGGGGCGGTGGTGCTCAGGCGGGCGAGCCCAGCAGTGGGACGGGAGTCGCCCGATGGGTCAGCACCGGGAGCAGTTCGGCGACGCGCAGCGGGCGGTGCGCGGCGATGCCGGGCGGCGCCGGCGCCAGCGGGACGAGGAGGTCCGTGGCGGCGGGATGGCCCGTGGCGCCGTCCGCGGTGCAGTCGCCGTGCAGCCACAGTGTGAGCATGTACAGGCTGGGTACCGAGAGGAGGCGCGGCTGGTAGGGCTGGCTCATCGTCTCCGCCTGGCGCAGGGCACGCTCGGTGGAGGCGATGTAGGGGCCTTCGAAGAAGTGCGAGAAGGCCCAGCCGTCAGGGGTCAGCATGGTGTCGGCGGCCGCCACCGAGCGCTCGCCGCAGCGGATCAGGAAGCGCCACCCGGCCAGCCGGGTGGCGGACACGCCCGCGGGGCTGAGTTGGTCCAGTACGTGTACGGGCAGCGGGAGTTCGGGGGTGGCGGGGCCCTGGGAGCGCAGCAAGGAGGGAGTTCGGGCCTCGCGGACCGCGGTGGGGGAACCGAGTGCGGTCAGGACGGTGCGAAGGGCGGGCGCGGGAGCCGGGGGGACATGCAGCGGCATGGTGGGTCGCCTCTCATTCGACAGGCACGGTGGCGCGAGGGCGGGGGCGGACGGCGCTGTCTGCTCACGTGGCCAGAGGGGCGGGGGCCGGGGCCTGGGAACGAGGAGTGTGGCTGAGGCCTGCCGCACGTCACCTCGACGGCAGGTTCCATGACCGCGGGCGCCGACCCTCTGTCTTGTTCGCGGAGTTTATACGACATGTGTTCAGACCGTGTTTCGTCTAGCCGTTTCGGGTGCACTCGGCAAGGGTGTATCCGGTCGGCGATACGCAGGAATCATCCCGATTCCGCTGCCACCTTACGCCGGTGACCTCGGTAAATAGTCGGGGAGCGGTCGGCCAATTCTCGTCGGCGTTTTTCACGAGTTCGTCGTCGGCCCGAAACCGCGCTGTGACTCATGCCTGGTGAATGTGCCACCGGTCACGCTCATCAGAGTAGCGGGCGACGCCCCGGCGCGGGGACGTTATCGATCGCCCCGGCTGGGCATCATCCCACGTGACCCCGACACCGGGCGGCCGGATCCTCGAGCCGCCCACGCGAGGAGGGACGCTTCGATGGGGGAGAAGGTCGTGGCAGGCCGGTTCGACCTGTCCGATCGGCAGCACTACCGCGACAAGCTCCGCAGGTGTCTGACGGGACTGGAGCGGCTCCTGGACGAGAAGCGGTTCGATCGCCCGAAGAACCTCATGGGGTTGGAGATCGAACTGAATCTTGCCGGGAGCGACGGCATGCCGAAAATGCTCAATGCCCAGGTTCTCGAGCGGATCGCGAGCCGTGATTTCCAAACAGAACTCGCCATGTTCAATCTGGAAGTCAACATAGCCCCACATCGATTGGGTGGGCGGGTATTCGACCGGCTCGCCGAGGAACTCACGACCTCGCTGGCATATGCCCACCGAAAAGCGGGGGAACTCGACGCGGGAATCGTGATGATCGGCATTCTGCCGACCCTCGACCGCGACGACCTGGTCTCCTCCAACCTCTCCGACGTCGACCGCTACGCCCTGCTCAACGAGCAGATCGTGGCCGCCCGCGGCGAGGACTTCGTCCTCGACATCGACGGCGTGGAGCGCCTCACCTGCACCTCGAAGTCCATAGCCCCGGAGGCCGCCTGCACCTCCGTGCAACTGCACCTCCAGGTCACCCCGGGCCGCTTCGCCGATGTCTGGAACGCCGCGCAGGCCGTCGCCGCCGCGCAGATCGCCGTGGGCGCCAACTCCCCGTTCCTGTTCGGCCGCGAGCTGTGGCGCGAGTCCAGGCCCCCGCTGTTCCAGCAGTCCACCGACACCCGGCCGCCGGAGCTGCAGGCGCAGGGCGTGCGCCCGCGCACCTGGTTCGGGGAGCGCTGGATCTCCTCGGCGTACGACCTGTTCGAGGAGAACGTGCGGTTCTTCCCGGCCCTGCTGCCGATCTCGGACGAGGAGGACCCGCTGCGGGTCCTCGACGAAGGCGGCGTCCCCACGCTGGCCGAACTCGTCCTGCACAACGGCACGGTGTACCGCTGGAACCGCCCGGTCTACGGCATCGCCGACGGCGTCCCGCACCTGCGCGTCGAGAACCGCGTCCTGCCCGCCGGGCCCACCGTCACCGACGTCATCGCCAACGCCGCCTTCTACTACGGCCTCGTCCGCGCCCTCGCCGAGGAGTCGCGACCGGTGTGGACCCGGCTGCCCTTCGAGGCGGCCGCCGCGAACTTCGACGCCGCCTGCCGGCACGGCATCGACGCCCGCCTGGAGTGGCCGCGGCGGGGCCGGTACAGCGGCACCACGCAGGTCGACGCGGTGAGCCTGGTACGCGACGAACTGCTGCCGCTCGCCGAGGCGGGGCTGGACGCGTGGGGGGTCGAACCCGCCGACCGCGACCTCTACTTGGGCGTCATCGACGAGCGCTGCCGACGCCGCGTGAACGGCGCGACCTGGCAGGCGGCGACCTTCCATCGGGCCCTGGAGACCGGCCTGTCGCGGGATGCCGCGCTGGCGGCCACGACTCGCAGGTACAGCGAGCTGATGCGGGCGGGGGAGCCGGTGCACACCTGGCCGGTGGGACTGCCGGAGCCGGTGCCGCTGGGCTAGTGAGCTGGTCCGGAGATCCTGTCGCAGTAGTGGCAGATCCGGTCGATGATCTGGTCGGCTGTCTTGGTCCAGCGGAACGGGCGGGCCTGTT
>NZ_JBEPBA010000049.1:0-41750 GCF_040298885.1 Streptomyces sp. NPDC001137 | reverse complement strand
GACCCTCAGCAAGTCCCATCGTTGCAGGTCAAGGGCACTTTCCGTGTTGCTGATCAGCTCCTGGACAGCTCACCTCGTGAAAGCGCGAGGCTAGCCGCCGATGGCGGACATGGGTCGGTCCGGCTGGACGAAAGACGGGTCTTCCAAGCCCCCGCCTGCCTTCTTGCCCCACATAGCCTCGCGCCATATGCGGGCGATCTCCTCGTCCGGCGCTCCCGAGCGCAGGGCCGCACGCAAGTCCGTCTCCTCGCGGGCGAACAGGCAGGTGCGAACCTGGCCGTCGGCCGTGAGGCGGGTGCGATCGCAGGCCGAGCAGAACGGGCGAGTGACCGAGGCGATCACGCCCACGACATGCGGGCCGCCCTCCACCAGCCAGCGCTCCGCCGGAGCCGAGCCGCGCTTGTCCGAGCCCTCCTCCGTCAGCTCGAAGCGGGTGCGCAGGGAGGTCAGGATGTCGTCGGCGGTGATCATGCCGTCGCGCTTCCAGCCGCGCTGGGCGTCCAGCGGCATCTGCTCGATGAAGCGGAGCTCGTAGCCGTGCTCCACCGCCCAGGCCAGCAGGTCCGGGGCCTCGTCCTCGTTCAGCCCCGGCACCAGCACCGAGTTGACCTTCACCGGGGTCAGGCCCGCCTCACGGGCCGCGTACAGGCCCTCGATGACGCCCTTGTGCCGGTCCCGGCGGGTCAGGGTCTTGAAGACGTCCGGACGCAGGGTGTCCAGGGACACGTTCACACGGTCCAGACCCGCCGCCTTCAGGGCGGCCGCGGTGCGCTTGAGGCCGATGCCGTTGGTCGTCAGGGACATCCGGGGGCGCGGCTCCAAGGCCGCGACCCGCTCCACGAGGGCCACCAGGCCGGGCCGCAGCAGCGGCTCACCGCCCGTGAAGCGGACCTCCTCGACACCCAGGGAAGTGACCGCAATCTCGATCAGGCGGACGATCTCGTCGTCCGTGAGGAGGTCGGGCTTGGCCAGCCACTGCAGACCCTCCTCGGGCATGCAGTACGTACAGCGCAGATTGCACCGGTCGGTCAGCGAGACTCTCAGGTCGGTGGCCATCCGGCCGTAGGTGTCGTTGAGCACGCGCTTCCTATTCCCCTCACACCTTCAAAGGTAATTCACAGAAAATCGCACACGGTCTGAATTTCGGAAGCCGCACCGGAAACGCGGTGAATCGGTCCGGTGACCCGCGTCAGGGGCAGGCCGGTGCTCTGGTGGGCGTGGGCGATGATTTCGGCGGTGATGGAGATGGCCGTCTCCTCGGGGGTGCGGGCGCCGAGGTCGAGGCCGATCGGTGAGCGGAGCCGGGCCAACTGCTCCTCGGTGACGCCGACTTCGCGTAGGCGGTGGAGTCGTGCGTCGTGGGTGCGTCGGGAGCCCATGGCGCCCACGTAGCCGACGGGCAAGTCGAGGGCGAGCTGGAGCAGCGGGATGTCGAACTTGGCGTCGTGGGTCAGGACGCAGACGGCGGTCCGGGCGTCCACGGCCGTCTGGGCCAGGTAGCGGTGGGGCCAGTCGACGACCACCTCGTCGGCGTGCGGGAAGCGGGCTTCGGTGGCGAAGACGGGGCGGGCGTCGCACACGGTGACGTGATAGCCGAGGAAGCGGCCGGCCTGAGCGAGGGCGGCGGCGAAGTCGATGGCGCCGAAGATCAGCATGCGGGGGCGGGCGGCGGACACGTGGACGAGGACGGTGACCTGCTCGGGGCAGGTGTCGGCGTCGCCGCCGAGCGAGACAAGTCCGGTGCGTCCGCTGCGGAGTTGGGAACCGGCCCGGTCCCCCACGGCCCGGCCGGTCGGCCCGTCGCCGA
The DNA here is from genome assembly GCF_040298885.1 of Streptomyces sp. NPDC001137. Lineage (NCBI taxonomy): Bacteria > Bacillati > Actinomycetota > Actinomycetes > Kitasatosporales > Streptomycetaceae > Streptomyces > Streptomyces sp. NPDC001137. Next base: position 39,943 of record NZ_JBEPBA010000049.1, on the reverse strand, counting down.
ACGCGCGGTCGGCGATCCAGCTGTCGCCGAGCACGCTCAGCGTGGCGCCGGCGAAGGAGCCGTCCACGACCTGGGCGACGGCGGCGGGCCGCCCCTCGACCGCCGCGCCGAACGCGGCGCCGAGATGCGGCTGGGCGGCGGGGTCGATGCGCTGGACGAGGACGTCGAGTTCGCCGCCACAGGTCAGCCCGACGGCGAAGGCGTCGTCGTCGGAGTAGCCGAACCAGGCCCGCTGGGCCGGCCCTCGGTCCCGAAGCACCTGCCGGCACAGCTCGTACACCGCGCCCTCGACACAGCCGCCGGAGATGCTGCCGATGGCGTTGCCGTCCTCGTCCACCGCCACCGACGTGCCGATGGGCAGGGGTGCGCTGCCGGTGACGTCGACAACGGTGGCCAGGGCGAAGGGGCGTTCCTCGCGGCACCAGCGGTGCAGTGTGTCCGCGATGTTCAGCATGGGAGTCTCCAGGATCTCCGGCACAGACGGTCGCTGTCGCAGAAGGTGGCTCGGGTCGCCGCCGCGTCAACGGCGGCGCATACGCGACGGCGACCCTGGGAGGTCCGGCAGCCGTACGGGGGGTTCGGCTGCCGGACCCGTCTATGGAGGCGGAGCCGTCAGAGCAACGCCTCGGCGGTGATCGGCAGTTGGCGGATCCGTCGGCCGGTGGCGTTGAAGACCGCGTTGCCGATCGCGGCCGCCACACCGACCTGGACGACCTCGCCGAGTCCCTTGACGCCCAGCAGGTTGCCGGCGTTGTCCTCGCCCTCCAGGTAGATCGCCTTGATCTCGGGGACGTCGGCGTTCACGGGTACGAGGTAGTCGGCGAGGCTGGAGTTCACGATCCGTCCGTCGCGGTGGTCGGTGACCGTGTGCTCCAGAAGGGCCTGGCCGATGCCGCCCACGATGCCGCCGACCGCCTGGCTGTCGGCGAGCTTGGGGCTGATGATCCGCCCGGCGTCGTACACGCCGAGCATCCTGCGCACCCGCACCAGCCCCAGGTCCGCGTCGACCGAGACCTCGGCGAAGGTCGCGCTGTAGGCGAAGTAGGCGGACCGGTCGGAACCGGGGCCTTCGTAGGCGCCGTTCGCTTCCAGGTGGGAGCGGTCGTTGCGGGCCAGCAGGCTCTTGTACGTCTCCCCGCGCGCCGTGTTGTTCCGGTCGTGCAGTCGCCCGTTGCGCACCACGACGTCGTCCGCGTTCACCCCGTATAGCGGCGACTCGCGGTCCTCCACGGCCAGCTTGATCGCCTGCTGCCGCACCTTGTTGCAGGCGTCGGCGACGGCCGAGCCGACACTGGCCATGGTCGACGAACCGCCGTGCGGCGAGGTGAACGGATACTCCGAGTCCCCCAGCCGGAAGGTCGTCGTGCGCATGGTCAGCCCCAGGGCGTCGGCCGCGACCTGGGTCTGGGAGGTGTACGTGCCCGGCCCCATGTCGGTGGTGGCCGCCTCCACGACCGCCGTGCCGTCGGCATCCAGCCGCGCCCTGGCCTGTCCCGGATACCGCCCGCAGTCGTAGGCCCCGGCGGCCATGCCCAGGCCGATCAGCAGGTTCCCCTCCCGTGTCGAGCGCGGCTTGGCGTTGCGGCGGTCCCAGCCGAACTCGCGGGCGCCGACCGTGTAGCACTCGCTCAGCCGTCGGGAGGAGAAGGGCTCGTTGGTCGACTCGTCCTCGGCCGGTTCGTTGCGCCGGCGCAGTTCGATCGGGTCGATGCCGATCTCGTGCGCGAGCTCGTCCATGGCCGACTCGATCACGAACGACGCCGGGGCGAAGCCGGGTCCGCGCATCCAGATCGGCGTGTTAACGTCCAGCGGCACCTGCCGGTACGCCTGGCGGACGTTGGGCATGCTGTACATCATCTGCCCCGTACCCAGCACGGCCTCGAAGAACGTCTCGTACGACGACGTCTCGTGGTCGATGTCGTGGATCGCGGCGTTCAGCTTGCCGCGCCGGTCGCTGCCGAGGCGCAGCCGGTACTCGTAGGCCGGCCGGAAGCCGGTGCCGAAGTACATCTGCTTGCGCGACAGCACCAGCTTCACCGGGCGCCGCGTCACGCGCGCGGCCAGCGCGGCGACGATGGTGTGCGGCCAGCAGCGCAGGCCGCTGCCGAAGCCGCCGCCGACAAACGGGTTGATGACCCGCACCGCGTCCGCCGGGAGGTCGAAGACCGCGGCGATCTCGTCGTGCGTGCCCATCACCCACTGCGTCTTGTCCCACACCGTGAGCCGGTTGCCGTCCCAGCGGGCGACGGTGGCGTGCGGCTCCATCGGGTTGTGGTGGTTGCGCGCCAGTTCGTACGTCAGGTCCAGCTTCACCGCCGAGGAAGCCAGACCGGCCTCCGTGTCCCCGCGCGCGTAGGGTGTCGGCTCGCCCGGTTTGGCCTTGGTGATGTCGGTCGAGGGTTTTTCGGCGTCGTAGCGGACCTTGACCAGGCTCGCGCCGTGCTGGGCGGCCTCCAGGGTGGTGGCCACCACCACGGCGACGGGCTGGCCGTGGAAGAGGACCTTGTCGTCCTGGAAGACCCGCAGTCTGCGCCCTTGCGGGTTGTTGGAGCCGGCGTTGTCGCGGTACGGCAGTTTCGGGGCGTTGCCGTGGTGGATCACCCGCAGCACGCCCGCGTGTTTCTCGGCCGCGCGGGTGTCGATGGACCTGATGCGGCCGCGTCCGATGCCGGCGTCGACGATGACGGCGTGCACGACACCCTTGAGGTCGTGTTCGGCGGCGTACTCCGCCTGGCCGGTGACCTTGAGCCGGCCGTCCACGCGGGACAGCGGTGCGCCTACGGCTGCCTGCGGCTGGGGGCTCATGCCATTTCTCCTACTGTGCGCAGCTGGCGTTCGACGGTTCGCTTCAGGAGCTCGACCTTGAACCGGTTGTGCTCAAGGGGGCGGGCGCCGTCGGCCGCGTGGCTGGCGGCTTCGGCCCACAGGCGGTCCGAGGGGCGCTCGCCGATCAGGGCCCGCTCGACGGCGGACAGCTTCCACGGCACGGTGGCCACTCCCCCGGCGGCGACCTTCGCCTCGCGGATCACGCCGCCGCGCACATGCAGCGCGACGGCCGCGGAAGTCAGCGCGAACTCATACGACTGGCGGTCGCGCACCTTCAGGTAGCCGGACTTCAGCGGACGCGGATGAGCCGGGATTTCCACCGCCGTGATCAACTCGCCCTGCCGGATGGCGTGTTCGCGGTTGGGGGTGTTGCCGGGCCGCAGCAGGAAATCGGTGAAGGGGACACGGCGTTCCCCTTCCGGGCCGAGCAGGTGCACGGTCGCCTCCAGGGCGGCGAAAGCCACGGCCACGTCGGACGGGTGGGTGGCCACGCAGGAGTCGGAGGTGCCGAGGATGGCGTGCATGCGGTTGAAGCCGTGCAGGGCGGCACAACCCGAGCCGGGCTCGCGCTTGTTGCAGTCGGCGGTCACGTCACGGAAGTAGGTGCAGCGGGTGCGCTGCATGATGTTGCCGCCGATGGTCGCCATGTTCCGCAGCTGCGCCGACGCGCTCAGCTCCAGCGCCTCGGAGATGACCGGGTACACGGTGCGGACCTTCCGGTTCGCGGCCGTCTCGGCCATGCTCACCAGCGCACCGATACGCAGCCCGCCGCGCTCGGTGACCGTGACCTCCCGCAGCGGCAGGTCGCTGATGTCGACCACCGTCTCGGGGCGCTCGACGGTCTCGCGCATCAGGTCGACCAGCGTGGTGCCGCCGGCGATGTAACGGCCGCCGCGGCGACCGGCGTTGAGGGCCTCGCGGATGGTCGTGGCCTTGGTGAAGGAGAAGGGATGCATCGGTCCTCACTTCCGCGCGGCGGTCTTCTCGACCGCGCGCACGATCTTCACGTAGCAGCCACAGCGGCAGATGTTGCCGCTCATGTACTCGCGGATCTCCTCCGGCGAGTTGGTGTGGCCCTCCTGGATGCAAGCAACCCCGGACATGATCTGGCCCGGAGTGCAGTACCCGCACTGGAAGGCGTCCTCGTCGATGAACGCCTGCTGCAACGAGTGGAGCTTGTCCCCCTCGGCCAGGCCCTCGATGGTGGTGACCTCGGCGCCCTCCAGCCGCACCGCGAGCGTCAGGCAGGAGTTGACCCGCTGCCCGTCGACCAGCACCGTGCACGCCCCGCAGGCCCCGGCGTTGCAGCCCTTCTTGGAGCCGGTCAGGTCGAGGTGCTCGCGCAGCAGGTCAAGCAGCGAGGTGCGGTTGTCCACGGTCGCGGTGCGGCGGGTGCCGTTGACGGTCAGGGAGACCCGGCTGGAGGGCGCCGCTTCCGCGGCGGTGGCCTCCTCCGAGCCGGCGAGGAATGTCCCTCCGGCCACCACGGCACCGCCCACCACGACACCGGTGGCGATGAGGGTACGCCGGGTGGGCCCCGAGGAGGACTCGCCCGATTCGGTCGGGGGTGGAACAGCGGATTCAGAGAGGTCAGCAGACATACATTCGCCTTCGCATCACGGACGGGACAGTCGTGAACAACAGCGGGGCAGCAGGCGCGGGATCAACGCCACCGCAGGAAAGGGGCGACCCTGCGCCTTGGCAGGGCGGCTGGTCACGCCGGAAGTCTCGCACCACCGGCAACACTCGCGACAGGGAGACTTTTATCCCCCCTTTGCCTTCCCGTGATCTCCCCATGGCGCGACAGGGGTGAATGGGTCCAATTCTTGAAGGCATGACACATTTCGCGCACCGCAGGGCAAGAGCCTGACCCTGGCAGTAGTAGGAACAGCGGACATAGGCACATTCCCGCCCTGGGTGATTTCCCGACGGTGAGGCATGCTCGTCACCGTGCCCGGCCGGAAGGCAGCCGGGCACGAGAGCACTGCGAGGAGATCCCCCACATGACGACCGTTGCTGCTTACGCCGCTCCCGCCGCCAAGGCTCCGCTGGAGCGCACCACCATCGAGCGGCGCCCGGTCGGCGAATTCGACGTGCTGATCGACATCAAGTTCGCCGGCATCTGTCACTCCGACATCCACCAGGTCCAGGAGGGCTGGGGTACCGCCATCTTCCCGATGGTCCCCGGTCACGAGATCGCCGGTGTCGTCTCCGAGGTCGGCCCCGGTGTCACGAAGTACAAGGTCGGCGACCGGGTGGGCGTCGGCTGCTTCATCGACTCCTGCCGCGAGTGCGACCACTGCAAGGCAGGCCTGGAGCAGTACTGCACCGGCAGCGGCATGATCCAGACGTACAACTACCTCGACAAGGACGGCCGGCCCACCTACGGCGGCTACTCCGAGAAGATCGTCGTCGACGAGAACTACGTCGTCCGGATCCCCGACGGCCTCGCCCTCGACGTGGCCGCGCCGCTGCTGTGCGCGGGCATCACCCTGTACTCCCCGCTCAAGCACTGGGGCGCGGGCCCCGGCAAGAAGGTCGCGATCGTCGGGCTCGGCGGCCTCGGCCACATGGGCGTCAAGATCGCGCACGCGCTGGGCGCCGAGGTCACGGTCCTCTCGCAGTCGCTGCGCAAGAAGGACGACGGCCTGAAGCTGGGCGCCGACCACTACTACGCCACCAGCGACCCGAAGACCTTCGAGGAGCTGGCCGGCACCTTCGACCTGATCGTGTCGACGGTCTCGGCCCCGCTGGACTTCAGCGGGTACGTGAACCTGCTGAAGATCGACGGGGCACTCGTCAACGTCGGCGCCCCCGAGGAGCCGATCTCCGTCAACGTCTTCCCGCTGATCATGGGCCGCAGGTCGATCGCCGGCTCCGCCATCGGCGGCATCGCCGAGACCCAGGAGATGCTGGACTTCTGCGCCGAGCACGGCTTCGGCGCCGAGATCGAGGTCATCGCCGCGTCCGAGATCAACGAGGCGTACGAGCGGGTGCTGAACAGCGATGTGCGCTACCGGTTCGTGATCGACACCGCGACGATCTGATCCGGGATTCCCCACCCCAGTCCTGTGCCCTTGTCGGGCCGCCGCACCGCGGCCCGACAAGGGCACAGCCATGACATACGCGGGCGCAGGGAGGAATTGCTCCCTGGGACAATTCCCTCCCCCTCTCCTTCTCTATCCAGGCCGAGCCCAAGATGCGGAAAATGTGTCCAAGGGCCAATCTTGATGGGAATCCAGACGCCCGGAGCACCACACACCCTGCAGGTCTGCAACTCGAACAGTTCAGGAGACAACGGTGTCAAATCAAAGCACCGTTGCCGGGAAATCAGGAGCGTACCGTGACCGAACTCGACATGGCCGAGCTGGCATTCAACGGATTCGTCGGACAATGGACGGAAGGCACGACCGACGGCAGGCGTGCGCCCCTGCTGCGCCGCCCCTCTGAGCTGGGCCTGGCCTACGAGGACGTGACGTTCCCGTCGATGGACGGCGTACCGCTCGAAGGCTGGTTCATCCCTGCGGAGGGCTCGGACCGGCTGATCATCCACAACCACTTCTCCCCCGGCAACCGCTACGGCTACCCCGGACACCTGCCCGGCTGGGACCGGTTCGGCGGCTTCGAGGTCAACTTCCTGCCCACGTACAAGGGCCTGCACGACGCCGGCTACAACGTGCTCACCTACGACCTGCGCAACCACGGCATGAGCGGCTACGGCAACGGCGGCATATGCACGATCGGCCTCACCGAGTACCGCGACGTCATCGGCTCCCTCCGGTACGTGAAGACGCGCCCGGACACGGTGAGCATGAAGAAGGCCCTGCTGTCGGTGTGCCTGGGCGGCAACTCCACCGCGGTGGCGTGGGCCAAGCACCCGGAGGAGTTCGACGAGATCCAGGCGATGGTTCTGCACCAGCCGTTGGAGGGCAAGTCCATCGGCGAGCAGTTCTCCAAGGGCATCGGCTTCGAGGGCGGCTACGACCGCCTCGACCAGGCGGTCCTGGAGCGCACCGGCTTCCACCTGGCCGAGCAGTCGCCCGCGAAGTACGCCTCCGCTATCACCGTGCCCACCCTGGTCGGACAGGTCCACGACGACGTCATGACCACCCCGGAGGCCGTGCAGGCGGTCCACGACGCCATCCCCGTCGAGGACAAGGAGATGCACTGGATCTACGGCACCTCCCGCCGCTTCGACGGCTACAACTACTTCAGCGAGCACCCCGAGGTCGCCGTCGCCTGGTTCGACGAGCACGTCCGCTGACCGGCGGCGGGAGAAGGCCGAGGACATGTCCCCGACGGCCAACTACATCTTGGGCCTGGACGCCGCCGTCACCCGTACGCCGGTGTCGTACAAGAACAGGTTCGGGATCACCATCGCCGCGGACCTCTACCGGCCCAAGGGCTTCGGCGTGTCCCAGCGGTCATCGTCGGCGCACCGCACAGCACGGTCAAGGAGCAGGGCTCGGGCATCTACGCCCAGAACATGGCCAAGCGCGGCTTCGTGGCGCTCACCTTCGACCCGTCGTTCAGATCTTCGTCGAGGACTTCAGCGCGGCCGTCGACTACCTGGGTACACGTGACTTCGTGGACCGCGAGCGCATCGGCGTGATCGGGATGTGCGGCAGCGGCGGATTCGGCGTCAGCGCCGCTAGGTCGACCGGTGTATCAAGGCAGGCGCCACGACCAGCATGTACGACATGGCCCGCGCCTACGGCAAGGGCCACCGCGACTCGATCACCAAAGAGGACCGCATCCGCATCCTCGACGACCGAGCAGCAGTACGGGGACTCGAGGCCGGGCATCCCGCGCTGGCCCCGCGCGGGGCGCCCATCGGATTCAACGAGAACACCGACCCCATCGGCCGCGAGGCCGGCGCCCACCCCGCGGGGCTATCACCCCAACGCCATCACCCAGTTCACCCTGACCAGCACGATGGCGTACATGAACTTCTCGCTGCTGGACCACATCGCGTCGATCTCGCCGCGGGCCCTGCTGTTCGTCGTGGGCGAGCACGCCCACTCGCGCTACTACAGCGAGGACGCCTGCGAACTCGCCGCGGAGCTTAAGGAGTTGTACGTCGTCCCGGGCGCCGGCCACGTGGACCTGTACGACAGGACGGACCTGATCCCGTTCGACAAGCTGGAGGAGTTCTTCACCAAGGACCTCGCGTGAGCGCCACGCCGAGTACGTGACGGGGGCATCTGGACGGCCGGATGCCCCCGTACCTCTTATACGGCTTCGGTGAGGGACCGGAACTCGTCGTCGGTGAGGTCGAGCAGCGCGGCGGCGGTGTTCTCCTCCAGGTGTGCGACCCGGGAGGTGCCGGGAATCGGCAGCATCACCGGGGACCGGCGCAGGAGCCAGGCAAGGGCGAGCTGCGACGGGCTCGCGCCGTGCTGCTTGGCCACGGCGTCCAGCGGGCCACCCGGGCGGGCGAGTTCGCCGGTGGCGATAGGGAACCAGGGGATGAATGCGATGTTCTCGGACTCGGCGTAGTCGAGAACGTCCTCGGCCGAACGGTTCGCGAGGTTGTAGAGGTTCTGCACGGAGACGATCTCGGCGTGGGTGCGGGCCTCCTTCAACTCCTGGACCGTCACCTCCGACACTCCGATGTGGCGCAGCTTGCCCTCCTGCTGCAGCGCGGCCAGCTCACCGATCTGGTCGGCGAGCGGAACCTTGGGGTCGATGCGGTGCAGCTGGTACAGGTCGATGCGCTCGAGCCCGAGATGGCGCAGGCTCAGTTCCACCCGCTCGCGCAGGTGCTCGGGGCGGCCGTTGGGACGCCAGTCCCCCGGGCCCGGGCGGAGGAGGCCGCCCTTGGTGGCGATGACCAGGTCGTCGGCGTAGGGGTGCAGCGCCTTGCGGATCAGCTGCTCGTTGACGAACGGCCCGTAGGCATCGGCCGTGTCGATGAAGGTGACGCCCAGTTCCACGGCCCGGCGCAGGACCCGGACGGCCTCGTCCGGATCGCGTGGCTCGCCCCAGACACCGGGGCCCGTCAGCTGCATGGCGCCGTAACCGAGACGGTTGACCGTCAGGTCGCCCCCGAGGTTGAAGGTACCCGAGGCTACGGCGGAGCGCTCGGTGGGCTGCGTACTCATAACAGGTCCTTTGAGAGAGTGCGAAGGTCCGGACAGGCGACGGGCCTGCCTATTCGAGGCTTACACCGCCGCCTGGCACGGAAAAGGGAGAGATCCCTCCCCCCTTTCGACAGGTTGGCTCCGTTGCCGACGGGGCTCGCACAGAGTGAGAGGGTTACAGCTGCATGTAGACGCTCTTGGTGTAGAGGTAGGTGTCCATGTGCGCGGCGCTCCCCTTGGAGCCGTAACCGCTCAGCTTCGTGCCGCCGAATCCGACCAGCGGATCGATGTAGCCGTAGCAGTTCACCCACATCGTGCCGGTGTGCACGCCCTGGACCACCCGAAGCGCGGTGGACAGGTTCTGTGACCACACCGCTCCGCCGAGGCCGTATTCGCTGTCGTTGGCGATGGAGATGGCCTCGTCCACGTCGTCGAAGGGCAGGATCGACAGCACCGGGCCGAAGATCTCCTCGCGGGCGATGCGCATCTCGTTGGTCACGCCGGCGAAGACGCTCGGCTGCACGAAGTACCCGTTCGCGAGGTCGCCCTCGAACCGCCCGCCGCCGCGGAGCAGTTCGGCCCCTTCTTCGCGACCGACGTCGATGTAGGAGAGCACCTTGTCCAGCTGGGGCCGGGAGATGACCGGGCCCAGCGTGGCGTCGGCGTCCAGGCTGTGTCCGACGCGCAGGGTGTCCGTGAACGCCAGCAGCCGCTCGGTGAACTCCTCGACGACGGGCCGCTGAACCAGCACCCGGGTGCCGGCGAAGCAGATCTGCCCGGAGTTGGCGAAGACCCCCATCGCGGCTCCCGGCACCGCCTTGTCCAGGTCCGCGTCCGCGCACACGATGTCCGCCGACTTGCCACCGAGCTCCAGCTGGAGCTTCTTAATGTTCACGGTGGACGCATCGATGATGCTGCGGCCGGTCTGGGTCGATCCGGTGAACGCGATGCGGTCGACGTCGGGGTGGGCCGCCAGCGCGTGGCCGGCCTCCTTGCCCAGGCCGGTGACGACGTTGACGACGCCCGGCGGCATACCGGCTTCGTGCAGGATCTCGGCCACCCGCAGCACCGACAGAGAGGCGTCCTCGGACGGCTTCAGCACGGCGGTGCATCCGCTGGCCAGAACGGCACCGATGATCCAGAACTGGCTGTTGAGGGGGCCGTTCCACGGAATGATGCCGCCGATCACTCCGACCGGGGCCTTCAACGTCATGGTGGCTACGTTGCCGGGGATACCGTTCATCAGCGTCTGACCGCTGATGTTGGCCGCCTGGGAGGCGAAGAACGACACCATCTTCAGCAGGGCGGGCTTGGTAGTGCGCAGCCTCGTGACCGGGGCGCCCATGTCCAGGGCCTCGATCTGGATCAGTTCCTCGAACCTCTCGTCGAGTATCTGGGCAATGCGCGTCAGCAGCGCCTGGCGTTCGTACGGGGTCCAGGTGCTCCATTGCCCCTTGAACGCCTTGCGTGCGGCGAGAACCGCGCGATCGACGTCGGCCTCGTCACCGGCGGCGAGCCGTGCCAGGACCTCGCCGGTCGAGGGGTTGACGGTGGTCAGCGTCTGCCCGGACGCGGCCGGGACGCTCTGGCCGTCGATGAAGTGGTGATGCGCCTCGCGGGAGATGAAGACCTGGGCCTGCTTGCACAGGGCGACGTTCTGCTGGGATGTGGTCACTGCTTGCCTCTCAACGGGCCTTCGATACGCCGTAGTCGAAACGCCGTATCAGCCGAAATACGTGAGTGGAATCACGTCAGTCGAAGACGAAGACGCCCTTGCCGATCTGACGTCGGTCGAACAGGTCGTAGGCCCGCTCTGCGTCCTCCAGCCGGAACTCGTCCGTGAACAGCGACTCCACGTCGAGGCCGCGCTCGGCCACGAACTGGGCGCACTCCTCCTGGAGGTTCTTGCTGAAGGTGAGCGAGCCCATGACGGTCTTCTGCAACTGGATGAGGTCCCCGCTGTCCAGCTCGACCTTGCCGAAGACGCCGACCATGCACGCGGTTCCCCAGCGCCGAAGCGCCTGGACCGACTGACGGCGCACGGTGGCGTTCGCACTGCACTCGATGGACTTGTCCGCGCCTTCGCCGTCGCGGGTCAGCGCACGGACCGCGACCACGGGGTCCTGCTCCCGTACGTCGACGATGTGGTCGGCGCCGAACCGTTCGGCCATCTTCAGCCGGGAGGGCTCGACGTCGAGGGCGATGACCCGAGCGCCGAAGGCCTTGGCCAGCATGGTGCAGCTCAGGCCCACGGGCCCCTGCCCGAAGATCGCCACGGTCTCGTCGGCGGACAGGCCCACCCGCTTGATCGCTCCGAAGGCCGTTCCGGTGCCGCACGAGATGGCCGCACCAGTCTTGAACGAGAGCGAGTCGGGCAGGCGGATGAGTGTGTGCGCGGGGACCTTCATGAGGTCCGCGTGTCCACCGTCGCCGTCCAGTCCCCCATATACCGTGCGCCCGTTCGGACAGTACTGCGTCCAGCCCGAACGGCAGTACCGGCAAGTGCGGCACCCGTCGTAGTGGTGGACCATGACCCGGTCTCCGGCCTTGGCCTCGCTGGGTCGCACGGCGTCACCGACGAGTTCGACGACGCCGCACGGCTCATGCCCCTCGATCACCAGCTGGGCTCCGGTACGCGCCGGGCCGTGGAGGTGGTTGAGGTCGCTCCCGCACATGCCGGAGGCCTTCATACGGATGACGACCTCGTCCGGCCCGGGTACGGGGTCGGGCAGCTCGCGGAGATCGAGCTTGCCCTCGCCCAGGAAGACAACAGCTTTCATGTCAACGCTCCTCGATGGTCAGGAGGTGGACGGCGACGACGCCGCATGGGTGCTGGCCGGCGGCGGCCGAGTCGCGCCGCCTCGGTTCGGCCTTCGGACGGGTCCTGCCGTCGGACGGATTCAACCGTCCAGGCCGGGCCGCCCCACCGCGGGAGACGTGCCCGAGAGCGAAGGGCCGGCCGATGCGTCCGCCTCTCGCCGTGCGTCATGCGTGATGCTGGAGCCCTCCGGCCCACCGTCGGCGTCGCCGCCCGGGGCGATCTCCGCCAGCGCCTCGGGAGACGTGTCCACACCGGCGACGGCGTTGAGCAGAGTCACGACGACGTACATGCCCGAGACGGCCAGGATCACCCCGAAGACGCCGGCGCTGTTGAACAGCCACAGGACAATGAAGGGCGAGAAGATCAGGCCGACGCGACCGACGGTCTGGGCGAAGCCACCGCCGCGGAAGCGGAAGGCGGTGGGGAAGAATTCCGGGGTCGTACCCAGGCTCAGGGTCAGGAACGACGCGACCGTGGCGACCAGGACGAAGCCGACGGCGATGACCAGGGCAGGCGCTGTCATGAACGGATAGATCGCGGCGAAGACCGCGGCCAGCGACCCGAACATCATGATGCTCTGGCGCCGTCCCAGGCGGTCGACGATGAACGCGCACAGCAGCGGACCCGCGACATAGCCGGACATGATGGCCGCGTTGAACCCGAGGGACTTCGACACAGTCATCCCCTGCTCCACGAAGAACGTTGGCATCCAGCCGGTGACAGCGTAGGAACCGAACAAACAGGTGATGGTCAGGATCAGCGCCATCAACGTCCGCCGGATGACGGGGCGCGAGAACAGCACCGTGATCGGCACCCACTCGGCCTTCTCGTCCGCCGCGTCGGCAGCCTGGTGCGTCGCCGGAGCCGGACCGGCCTCCGCGCTCGGGACGCCGGACTCCCTCTCGATCCTCTGGATGACGGCCTCGGCCTCCTCGTACCGCCCGCGCGACTCCAGCCAACGCGGGGACTCGGGCATACCCCGGCGCAGCCACCAGGCGATGAGGGCGCCGACGCCGCCGATGACGAACATTCCGCGCCAGGACCACCCGGGAATGACCACCCAGCCGACCAGCGACGACAGCGAGACACCCAGCCCGGCGAAGATCCCGAGCAGGCCCAGGTAGCGGCCGCGGCGGCCACGCGGAATGAACTCGGTGATCATGCCGTAGCAGATGACGTATTCGGCCCCCATCCCGATGCTCATCACGCCTCGCAGGGCGATGAGCACCTCCATCGACGGTGCCATCGCCGCACACAGGGCGAGGATCCCGAAGAGCGCCAGGCTGAACTGGAAGGCGAAGGCACGTCCGACCCGGTCGCTGAGCCAGCCGGCGAAGATCGCGCCGATCGCGAGACCGGCGAAGGTGACCGACAGGAAGAGCGAGTTCAGCTCCAGCGTCGAGAATCCGCTGTCCAGCACCGAGGCCAGCACGCCGGCCGAGAGCGTGTTGTCGAACGAGTCGAAGAACATGCCGAGGCCGACCAGCAGCGCCAGGCGGCGGTGGAAGGGGCCGACGGAGAGACTGTCGAGCCGCGGGCCCGCGTTGACGTGAGTGTTCATCGGCCGACCTCTTCCGGGACGGCTCCGGTGATATGCGCCTGGTCGGCCAGGCGGAGAGTACGAGTTGCGCACGGATTCGGTCGACATTGTCCGGTCATGCGGCTTACTACCTTCGGCTCGGTGTCCGGCGCGCAGCGGCGGGAACACGACGATGTGTTGGTGAATCGGCCCTGCTCACGGGTGGACCGTCTCGATCAAGTTGAACTGGCGGCTCCGCCTGACCACGTCGATGCGACATGCCGGCGGTTCAACAGCGACGGTGCACAGCTCCTCACAGCAGGGCTTGAAAATATCCCGCATTACGAGACTTCGTCAATGGCTGGGATTGAGGGGCCGCCGGGCGCGTCGCGTCGCCGAGCAGGGCCAGGCCATTGCAAGGGCGAATCGCATACCGTTCGGAACGGGCGGCTGCTTCGCGGCGCGCGACCCGGGCCGGGCGCGACGGCGGCTTTGCAGGCTTCGACGATGGCCTGGTTTCGGCCACCTGCGTGCCGCTCGACGACGTCATGGAAGGCGGAGCGGTCCGCGAAGAGACGGCTCTACGGCGTCGAGAAACACCTCGACGCAAAGGTGAGGGCATGGCGCCGCGCGGGCTTCGGCCGTCCCGCGCCTTCGGGCGAGTCAGTCGCGCTGCTGCTTCAGCAGGCGCTCCGACATGGTCGCCGCCGCCTGCTTGACAGCAAGCACCGCGTGCTCGACCTCGACATCGCGGCGCTGGTTCTCGTCCCAGGCGACACCGACGCTACCCAGGGCCGTCTTCTGATCCGTGAGGATGGGCGCGGCGACGCTGTAGACGCCGGGGTTGAATTCGCCCACGGTCAGGACGTAGCCGGCCTTCTTCATCTCACCCAGGGTCGCGCGGAATTCGCTCCACGTGGCACCCAGGCCGGCATTCTCGATTTCCTTGCGCTGACGCGCGTAGATGGCTTTCAGGCGGTGATGGGGGAGGTGGGCAAGGATGACCTTCGACACTGCCCCTTGGAACAACGGGCGCCGCTGCCCGCGACTGAACCGGTTCTCGGGGCTCGACGGGGCGCGGTGTTCGCCGACGCACAGGACCGAATCACGGAACGCGGTGCACAGGAGAGCCGAGTGCCCGATCTTGTCCACCAGCTCTTCGAGTACTCCATGACTGGCCAGGAGCAGCGGGTCCGTCAGGCGAATCTGCAGGTCCATCTCGATGATCCGCGGGCCGAGGGTGTAGTGGCCGTTGCGCGCCGAGCTGAGCAGACCCGCCTCGTGCAGGGTCTTGATGTAGCGATACCCCGTCGACCTGGAGGTCTCCAGGGCCTCGATGATGGCGGCCGTCGACCATTCGGGTTCCGTTTCACTGAACAGCTGCAAGATGTGGAGCATCTTGGCCAGGCTGCCTGCGCCGTCCGGAGTCGCTGTCACCTTTGAGACGATATCCCGCATTGTGGGATATCGTCAACAATTACAGTTGCCTTCGCGTCGCCGCAGGACGACAGCGGACGGGTCCAGCGGCACCGGAAACGCTGACCATGATAGGGCCCCGCCGTGTGACGAGCTTGGGGCCCACTCGGCCGCCGTGAGCGGATCACACGCGCGGGACCGCCATGTACTTGTACTCCAGGAACTCGTCGATGCCCACGCGACCGCCCTCGCGGCCCAGCCCGGATGCCTTGACACCGCCGAACGGAGCGGCCGGGTTGGACACGATGCCGGTGTTCAGGCCGACCATGCCGACCTCAAGGGCCTCCCCCACCCGGAAGCCGCGGTCCACGTCCTGGGTGAACAGGTAGCCCGCCAGGCCCCACGGGGTGTCGTTGGCCATGCGGACCGCCTCCTCCTCCGTGTCGAAGGGGACGACGGGCGCCACCGGACCGAAGATCTCCTGGGACATGAGGTCCGACTCCGCCGAGACGTCCGACAGGACGGTGGGCGTGTAGAAGTAGCCCGGACGATCCGGCCGGTTGCCGCCGCAAACGACCTTCGCGCCCTTGGTGACGGCGTCGTCGACCAGCTTCTGGACCTTCCGCAGCGCCTTCTCCTCCACAAGCGGGCCGACCTCGGTGCCCGGCTCGGCGCCGTCGCCCACCGTCAGCGCGCCCAGCCGTGCGGCGAGCCGACGGGCGAACTCCTCGGCGACGGGCCGCTGGACGAAGATCCGGTTCGCGGCCGTGCAGGCCTCGCCCATGTTGCGCATCTTGGCCGCGACCGCGCCTTCGACGGCACGGTCCAGGTCGGCGTCCTCGAAGACGAGGAAGGGGGCGTTGCCGCCGAGCTCCATCGACGAGCGCATGACGTGCTGGGACGCCTGTTCCAGCAGGCGGATGCCCACCCCGGTCGAGCCCGTGAAGCTGATCTTGCGGGCGATGCCGCTCGACATCCACGGCGAGACCACCGAGGACGGGTCGGTCGTGCAGACGACGTTGAGGACTCCGGCGGGGAGCCCGGCCTCGACCAGGATGTCCACGAGCGCCAGGGAGGAGAGCGGGGTGAGGTTGGCGGGCTTGAACACGATCGTGCAGCCGGCTGCGATCGCCGGTCCGATCTTGCGGGTGCCCATGGCGAGCGGGAAGTTCCACGGGGTGACGAGCACACAGGGGCCGACGGGTTCGCGCGAGACGAGGATGCGGTTCTTCCCGTCCCCCGTCGTGGTGAGGTCGCCGCCGATGCGGACGGCCTCCTCGGAGAACCAGCGGAAGAACTCGGCGGCGTACGCGACTTCACCCTTGGCCTCGGCGAGCGGCTTGCCCATCTCGGTGGTCATGATGAGGGCGAGCTGGTCCTGGCGCGCCATGATGAGGTCGTAGGCGCGGCGCAGGATCTCGCCGCGCTCACGGGGACTCGTCCTGGCCCACTCCTTCTGCACGCGGCCCGCGGTCTCGATGGCGCGCAGCGCGTCCTCGGCGCCGCCGTCGGCCACGGTCGCGATGACCTCCTCGGTCGCCGGATTGACGACGTCGAAGCGGGCGCCGGACGCGGCCTCGCCCCACTGCCCGTCGATGAAGACGCCGGTGCTGACTTGGGCGATGGCCTCGCGCGCTTGCTGCGAGAGGCGGAGGGCGCTGACATCGGTGGTCATGAGAGTCCTTCTCTTCCCTGGGTGGGACGGTCTGTGGAAGTGGTGGTCGCACGCGGGTCGAGGACCTGGGCCAGGTGCAGGCCGGGTCTCGAAGGGTCGAGCTGGTCGACCTGCTGGGCGCAGGAGAAGCCGTCGGTCAGCACGGCGACGTCGTGGTCGGTGGCTCTGAGCGCGGGGGCGAGCGCGTTCTCGGCGACCTGCATGCTCACGTCGTAGTGCTGGGCCTCGAAGCCGAAGTTCCCGGCGACACCGCAGCAGCCGTCCGCGTCGACGACGTCGCGCACACCGGCCGCCTTGAGCGCAGCGCGCTGGGCGGCGGACCCGAACACCGAGTACTCGTGGCAGTGCGTCTGGAGTACGGCCCGCTCCGGCACCGGACGCGCCGGGGACGGCTCCCAGCCCGCAGCCACCCGGTCGGC
This sequence comes from Streptomyces sp. NPDC001137, assembly GCF_040298885.1. NCBI lineage: Bacteria > Bacillati > Actinomycetota > Actinomycetes > Kitasatosporales > Streptomycetaceae > Streptomyces > Streptomyces sp. NPDC001137. The sequence continues at coordinate 23,184 of NZ_JBEPBA010000049.1, read as the reverse complement.
GACGTACGCGGCGAAGCTGCGCACGCGCGCCGCGACGCGCCTCGCCTGTTCCGTGGGGATCAGTTCGGGCAGGTCCTTGCGAAGCGCGGCCGCGCAGCTCGGTTCGATGACGACGATGGGCCGGTCGGTGCTGTCGTCGAGCGCTTCGGCGGCCTTGGACAGCAGCCGTTTCGCGGTGCCGAGCTGGCCGGTCGAGATCCACGTGAGGCCGCAGCAGGCGTCGGCGGAGCAGGCTACGGCGTCGCCGGCGTCCGCGAGGACACGAGCCGCCGCACCGGCCACCTCGGGCCGGAAGCCGCGCGTGAACGTGTCCACGAACAGGACCGCCGAGGCTCCCACCGCCCCCTGGACCCCGGCGTCGGCGATCTCGCGCCGCCACTCCCTTCTTCCGGCGAACCGCGGCAGCGCGCGCTTCGTAGTGAGCCCGCCAGCCGCCGCCGCGACCTTGCCCAACGGGGTCGCGAGGACCGCGTTGACGAGGCCGGAGAGGCGGCCGGTGAGCTTGAGCCAGCGCGGGAGCCAGCCGAGCGAGAAGTGCGCGAGCGGCCGTAGGCGGCGCCGATAGTAGTGGTCGAAGAACTCCGACTTGTACGTGGCCATGTCCACCCCGGCCGGGCAGTCGGTCGAGCAGGCCTTGCACGACAGACACAGGTCCAGTGCCTCCCGGACCTCCTTCGACCGCCAGCCCTCCTCGACCGTGCGCGCGCCCCGGACCATGTCCTGGAGGACGCGGGCGCGGCCGCGTGTCGAGTCCTTCTCGTCCCGGGTGGCCCGGTAGCTCGGGCACATCACCCCGCCGCTGTCCGCTCGGCACCGGCCCACGCCGATGCAGCCCTGGACGGCGTGCACCCAGGGATCCGTCCCGGCCGATGCCGCCGGGTGCAGGTCGAAGCTCGTGCGCCACTCGCGCTCCGGTACTCCCGCGAGGGCGAGGTGGGCGTCCATGGGATCGGGATCCGTCATGGAGCCCGGGTTCAGGATGCTCTCCGGGTCCCACAGTCGGCGGCACTCGGCGAACGCGGCCATCATCTCGGGCGAGTACATGAGGGGCAGCAGCTCGGACCGGGCGCGGCCGTCGCCGTGCTCGCCGGACAGCGATCCGCCGTGCCGGACCACGAGTTCGGCGGCCCGGTGGGTGAAGCGGCGGAAGACCTCCCGGCCCGCCTCGCTGCGCAGGTCGTAGGTGATGCGGATGTGCATGCAACCGGCGCCGAAGTGCCCGTACATGACGCCGGTGAGCTGGTGCTCCGCCAGGAGTTCGCGCAGGTCCGCGAGGTAGTCGGCGAGCCGCTCGGGTGCGACCGCCGCGTCCTCCCAGCCCGGCCACGACTCGCCCCCGGACGCCGGCCGGGAGGAGAGTCCCGCCCCGTCCTCGCGGACCCGCCAGAGCGAGGCGCGTTCCGCCGGGTCCGAGGCCGAACGGCCTTGTACCAGGCGCCCGTTCTCCGCCAGCCGCGCGAGCAGCTTGTCCGCCTGGGCGCGCACCGACGCCGGGTCGTCACCGTCGAGGTCCACGAAGAGCCAGGCCCGCCCGTCGGGCAGGCCCAGGACGGAGTCGGGGCCCCGGCGGTGCCGCATCGTGGCGACGATGGCCTCGTCGGTGCCCTCGACGGCGGCCGGCGAGAACTCCAGGATCGCCGGGATGTCACGGGCGGCGTCGACGACGTCCTCGTAGCCGAGGCAGACGAGCAGCGCGCTCGCCGGCTTCGGTACGAGCTTCATGCGCGCGCCCACGACGACGGCCCACGTTCCCTCGGAGCCGACGACGGCGCGCGCGATGTTGAACTTCTTCTCCGGCAGGAGGTTGTCGAGGTGATAGCCCGACACCTGCCGGGGAATTCGTCCGAGTTCGAGGCGGAAGGTGCTCAGGTTGTCCTGCGCGAGCCGCTCCAGCGCCGCCGCGAGGGACTCCGCCCGGCGGGCCGAGAACGTGTCGGCGGGATCGGTGGCCCGCAGACCCGTCTCGGTCGCCGTGAGCCGCGCGCCGTCGGAGGTGACGAGGTCGATCTCCGCCACGTGGTCGGAGGTGCGGCCGTAGCGGACCGAGTGGTTGCCGCACGCGTCGTTGCCGATCGCTCCGCCGACCGTGGCCCGGTTCTTGGACGAGGGGTCGGGCGCGAACGTACGACGGCCGCCGGTCGCGCGTTCCACCTCACGGGAGAGCGTCGCCAGGACGACTCCGGGCTCGACGTCGACCGTCCCGGCCTCCTCGTCGACCGCGAGGACACGGTCCATGTGCCGGGAGAAGTCCAGGACGATCCCGGGGCCGACGGCGTTGCCCGCCATGGACGTGCCGCCCCCTCGGGCGATGACCGGGGTGCCGCTCGCCCGGCACACCGCGACGGCGGCCACGACGTCGTCGACAGTGCGCGGGAACGCCACCGCGAGCGGTTCGACACGGTAGTTGGAGGCGTCGTAGGCGTACTCGGCGCGTCTGCGTGGCGACGCGTCCGCCCGCACTCCTGCCTCCGCGAGTTCCCGGAGCAGCGCCGGGCGGCCGGCGGAATCGGTCATGGGCGTGAGCTCTTTCTCGCGAGGTCAGGCAGGGGCCGGCGGCCGGTGTCGGCTCAGAACCGGTGCAGCACCGCGCGGAAGAACTCGGTCGGCTCCACGGCCTCGACGGGCACCGGCCCCTCGTCGGCCAGGAACTCGTACCCGGTCTCGGGGCCGTACTTCTCTCCGCCCGCCGTCACCCTGCCGTTGATCTGGAAGAGGATCTCGATGGAGGGGAACTGGCCCGCCTGGTACACCGCGCCGGCGTCCAGGCGCAGGAAGCCGATGCGCAGGTCGCGTTCGGTGAAGCTGCCCAGCCACTTCTCCCAGACGCCCGCGTCCCCCTTCTGCCAGTCGTAGGCTTCCGGGTTCATCGCGATGACGTCGGTGTACCGCGGGGGCGCGAACTCCAGCTTGCCCCCGGTGGCGTGCTCGAAGATCGCTTCCGAGCCGTCCTTGGTACGGGACACCCCGTCGGCGTCGGTGTAGTGGTACAGGCCCTTCTTGAACTCGCCGGTCCTGGCCAGTTCGGCGTTGACCGCCTCGCGCTGCGCGACACTCAGATAGCCGGCGCCGCTCGCCCCGCCGCACTGGAGCACCATGGTGCGCAGTCCCTCGGGGCGCTCCTGGGGGCCGTAGTGGACGCTCTCGGGGAAGTAGCCGACCCAGCCCTCCTCCAGGACGTCGGTCTCGGTGTAGGGCAGCCGACCCTGGATGACGTAGCGGATCTGGTCGAAGTTGTGCCGGTGGCGAGGGGTCCGCCAGCCACCGCCGCCGGTGAGGCCCATGTTCAGGTCGTAGTTGTTGGGCGAGCCGTCCTCTCCGAACAGCAGGTGCTTCTGGTCGAGCGTTCCCTCACGCATGGTTCCGACCCGCTCGCTGCCGGTGTCGGATGCCTTGCTGACGCGCATCTCCGCTCCTTCACACATTCGATGTCGTCCCGCGGCGGGAGCCTTGACGGGAGCCACTTCCGTTGACGATATCCCATAATGCGGGATAACGTTCAAGCGCCCGCTGGATTGAGTGCGACGCCGTGAGGATCGACGATGACGACGACACCCCTGACTCACACCCCGTACGACTCCGGAGTACCGGCGTCGGCGCGGGACTTCGGCGTCGAGGGGCGGGTCGTCCTCGTCACCGGTGCCGCCCAGGGCATCGGCCGTGAGCTGGCCCGCCAGTTCGCCGCGGCCGGAGCCTTCGCCGTGGTGGCGGACCTCAACGCCGACAAGGCGGAAGCGGTCGTGAAGGAGATCCACGACGCCGGCGGTACCGGCCTGGCCGTCGGGGTGGACGTGGCCGACGAGGCGTCCGTCGCGGCGATGGTCGACACCGTCGTCGGGAGGTGGGGCCGGATCGACACCCTGATCAACAACGCGTCGATCTTCGCGACCATCAAGAAGGGGCCCTTCGACGAGATCCCGGTGGCGGACTGGGAACAGGTGCTGAAGGTCAACGTCACCGGGACCTACCTGTGTGTGCGGGCCGTGGCCCCTCATATGCGCGCGGCGGGCTTCGGCCGCGTCATCAACATCTCGTCCGACTCCGTGACCCGGGGCACCGTCAACTACCTGCACTACGTCACCTCGAAGTCCGCGCTGATCGGTATGACCAACTCCCTGGCGCGCGAGCTGGGCGGCCACGGGATCACCGTCAACTGCGTGCGGCCCGGCATGGTCGCCACGGAGGTCGAGCGCACAGTCAACCCCACCGTCGAGGTCCGTGAACGCGCGGCGGCACAGCAGTGCATCCCGCGCGGGATGGTCCCCACCGACCTGGTCGGCGTCATGTTCTTCCTGGCCGCACCGGCGTCCGCGTTCATCACCGGCCAGACGATCGCGTGCGACGGCGGCTACACCCACAGCAGTTGACCCACCCGACAAGCCACCCCACGCAGTCCGAGGAGACCGAGCCGCCCATGAGGCAGTACCCGCACCTCTACATCGACGGTCGATGGACGGAATCGACCGAGCCCCGCGAAGTGGAGCTCGTCGACCCCACCCGCGAGGAGGCCTTCGCCCGGGTGACTCTGGGGACCGCCGCCGACGCGGACCGCGCGGTCGCCGCGGCCCGACGCGCGTTCGAAAGCTTCTCCACCACCTCCCCCGACGACCGGATCGCGTTGATTGACCGCGTCATCGACGTGTACGAGGCGCACCTCGACGAGTTCTCCGAGCTGATCGCGCGCGAGGTCGGCATTCCCGTCGGCAACCGCGCCCAGGTCACCGGCCCGGCCGAGCACATGAGGGTGGCCCGCGACACCCTGCGCGCGTACCCCTTCGAGGCGCGGGTGGGCGGCGCCGTCGTCCGCCGCGAGCCACTCGGCGTCTGCGCGCTGGTCTCACCGTGGAACTGGCCGATCCAGACCGGCGTCATCAAGGCCGTCTACGCCTTGGCCGCCGGGTGCACGATGGTCGCCAAGCCTAGCCTCAACTCCGCCGCCAGCGGGGCACTGCTGGCCCAGGTGCTGCACGAGGCCGAGGCGCCGCCGGGCGTGTTCAACCTGGTCAACGGCACCGGCCGCGAGGTGGGCGACAGGCTGTCCCACCACCCGGACGTGGACATGATCTCCTTCACCGGCTCCACCGCCGCCGGCAAGCTGGTGGGAGCCGCCGCCGCGGGCACCGTGAAACGGGTCTGCCTCGAACTGGGCGGAAAGTCGGCCAACATCGTGCTGCCCGACGCCGACCTCGAACAGGCCGCCCGCTGGAACATCCGGCGCGCCTTCTTCAACGCCGGTCAGTCCTGCCACGCCCCCAGCCGGATGCTGGTGCACGAGAGCCAGGTCGATCAGGTGGTGCCTTTCCTCGTCGACGAGGCACGCCGCTACCGCCTAGGCGACCCTCTGGAGAGTACGACGACCATGGGACCGGTCGTCAGCGCCGCCCAGTTCAAGTCGATCAGGGACCACATCCAGAGCGGTCTCGACGAGGGCGCCCGTCTCCTCACCGGTGGCGTCGAGCGCCCCGAGGGTCTCGACCGGGGCTATTTCGTGCAGCCCACCGTGTTCACCGGCGTCACACCCGACATGACGATCGCCCGGGAGGAGATCTTCGGCCCCGTCCTGGCCGTCCTGCCCTACCGCGACGAGAACGACGCCCTGCGCATCGCCAACGACTCGCCCTACGGGCTCGGCGGCTATGTCTTCGGCGGCGACCGCGAGAAGGCCCGGCGCGTGGTGAACGGGCTGCGGGCCGGACGGGTCAGCTACAACGGCGCGGCCACGGACTCGTACACCCCCATGGGGGGCTACAAGCAGTCCGGCATCGGCCGCTCGATGGGCCGGTTCGGGCTTGAGGAGTATCTCGAAGTCAAATCCGTGTACGGGTTCGAGGACGAGGCGCAGGGGTTGCCGACCCTGTTCGGCTGAGCCATCCCGAGTCGGTCAGGAGCCGTCAGCACATGAGCAACGAACCCACCCGCCTGCTGCGCAACCCCGCCAAGGAGAAGCTCTCCCGGGGCGAGCCGGTGTTCTCGATGACCATCCGTCTGGTGCGGACCGTCGACATCGCCGCCATCGCCCACACCGCGGGATTCGACTCCGTCTACATCGACATGGAGCACAGCAGCTTCCCCCTGGAGGCCGCGGGCCAGATCTGCATGGCCTGCACCTCCCTGGGCGTCACTCCCCTGGTCCGCGTGCCGGGCCTGGACCCGTTCTTCATCGCCAGGGTCATGGACGCCGGCGCCATGGGGATCGTCGTACCCGGCGTGCAGTCCGCCGACGAGGCGCTCGCCGCGGTGCGTGCTGTCAAGCACGCACCCTTGGGGGAACGTTCCCTGGCGGGCAACGCACCTCAACTGCTCTACCGGTCCCTGCCCGCCGACCAGACCGTCCGTGAACTCGACCAGGCGTCCATGGTGGTGACTCAGATCGAGTCACAGGCCGGGCTGGACGCGGCGGCCGCCATCGCCGCGGTGGACGGGGTGGACATCCTCTTCGTGGGCGCGAGCGACCTCAGCGTCGAACTGGGGGTCCCGGGGCAGGTGGACCACCCCGAGGTGCACAAGGCGTTTCTGCACGTCATCGACGCCTGCCGAGCGCACGGGAAGGCCGTGGGCATCGGCGGACTCGGCGGGCGGCCGGACCTGGTCCGGCAGTATCTGGAACTCGGCGCCGGCTATGTCTCCACCGGCAACGACATCTCCTTCCTCAGCGCCGCCGCGGCACAGAAGCGTCGGCAGTTCGACTGACCCTCCGGCCGACCCACTTCGACCGACCGACTTGTCACGGAACAGGAAGCGCACATGAAGATCTGCGTATTCGGCGCAGGGGCCGTGGGCGGGCACATCGCCGGACGCCTCGCCGCGGCCCAGGCCGAGGTCTCGATCGTCGCACGGGGTGAGCAGCTGGCTGCGATCCGGCGGCAGGGGCTGCGGGTGGAGACCCATGACGGAGAGCTGGTCTCCCACCCGGTCGCCACCGACCGGCCCGGCGACCTGGAGCCTCAGGACCTCGTCATCGTCGCGGTCAAGGCCCCGGCCCTGCCGGCCATCGCCGAGCAGGTCGGTTCGCTGCTCGGCGAGGACGGCCTGGCGCTCTTCGTCATGAACGGCATTCCCTGGTGGTACTTCCACGCCCACGGCGGCCCCTTGGACGGCACCCGTCTCCAACGGCTGGATCCCGGGCGGGTGTTGTGGGACCACGTCGGTCCGGAGCGTGCCGTGGGCGCGGTCGCCTACACCGCGTGCAGCGTGATCGCGCCGGGCGTGATCCGTGCCGAGAACCCGCGCAACCGCCTGGTCGTCGGACGCCCCGACGGCCGGCCCGACGCGAGGCTCGACACCCTGGCGTCGCTCCTGAACCCCAGTGGCCTGGAGACCAGCGTCACGCCGAGGATCCGTGACGCGATCTGGGCCAAGCTGCTGATGAACCTGATCGGGGGCTCGCTGGCCGTGCTGAGCACCTCGCCGATGAAGGACGTCCTCGACAAGCCCGCCATCGCCGGTACCGCGAAGGCGATGGCGGCGGAGGGCGCGGCCATCGCCCGTGCCCTGGGCTGCGACCCGGGCGACCCCTACGAGGGCCTGGGCAAGCTGGCGAAGTCCGGGCATCTCCAGAGCATCGCGCAGGACCTTCAAGCCGGCCGGCCCATGGAGATCGACGCGATGTTCCGCGTCCCCCTCGAACTGGCCGAGCTGATGCAGGTCCCGACCCCCAACCTCGACCTGGTGATCGAACTGGCCACCCAGCGGGCCCGTGCCGCCGGCCAGTATCGCGACACCAGTACCGTCGTCAGCGTGTCCCGGTAATCCGGCCGACCGGAAGGCCGAGGGCCTGCCCCGCTCATCCGTTCGGTAGCGCCTCGCCGGACCGTTCGGATGCCGCTGGCCGACGGCGCCGGTGCCGGACGACCAGGGCGGAGCCTGCGAGCAGGCCGAGGGAGACAAGGCCCAGCCGGCCGGCGAGGGACGGGCAGTCCGAAGGAGTGTCGTAGCCGCCGTCCTCAAGGCCCGCCTGACGCTCGAAGTGGTTGAACGCGCCGGGGAAGAACGCCTCGTCGAGGGCGTAGAGCGCGGGGAACGCGGCGGGCCCGGCGGCGAGGGAGAAGCCCGCCCACTGGTCGGCGTGCCGGGCCTCGTGCTCCGCCAGCCGATGCGTGCGCGGCGATTCCGACTCCATGCGCTGGTCGGTGAGGAAGACCGTGCCGAACATGGTGCCGGCGCGGGCGACGCCGTCGTCCAGGACCACGGCGGTCGTCCCGTTGTCGCCCTGGTACACCTCACCGCCCTGGCTCATGCCGTAGAGGAGGGCAGCCCCGGACACCGGCGCGTTGACCACCGTACGAGCGGCTTCCCACAGACCGGTACCCCCGGCGGCCTGGGATGACGGTGCCGGGCCGGTGCGGAACTCGCCGGCGGAGCCGGCCGCCGCGAAGGACAGCGCGCACACCAGTTGCACCACCGTCCCGGCGACGACCACCGCCACCCGCCACCGGGACGGCACGCGACCGCGCAGTGTTCCCACAGCGGCGAGGACCAGACCGACCAGGCCGCCGCAGATCAGACAGGCGATCCACCACAGCACGCTGAGGGTACGGCGGTGTCGTGGCCGTGCGACGGACGGTGGCCGTCCGTCCGGAACGACCGGCTGCCGCTGAGGGGCGGGCGTGGGGGCGGGACGGGTCAGTGTGGAAGTCGACATGGGGTCGTCTCGGCGTTGGGTAGGGGGACTTCGCTCATCGCACGGCGGAGCGCCGCCGCAGTCGCAGCACCGGGACCAGGTTCAGCAGCAGCCCGATCGCCGCGACGCCGGTGACCAGGTTCAGGCCGGGCCGGTAGGCGGTGAAGTCGGCGCCGCTGTCGCTGGTTCCGGCGAGGACGGCGGTGAGTACGGCGAGCACGAGGGCGGCGCCGACCTGCCCCGAGGTCTGCACCAGGCCGGAGGCGAGGCCCTGTTCCGAGTCGTCGATGCCCTCGGTGGCCTGGGCCATGATGGCGCTGTAGCCGAACGCGAAGCCGCCGCCGAGAAGCAGCAGGGACGGGAACATCGCGGTGAGGTAGTCGGGCGAGGAACCAGCCGTGGCCAGGAACCAGACGTAGCCGAGGGTCAGCGAGGTCATCGAGGCGATGATCATCGGTGCGGTGCCGAAGCGGTCGACGAGCCGGCCGGTGAGCGGCGAGCCGACGGCGACGATCAGGCCGACCGGCAGCAGCGCGAACGCCATGTGCAGCGGCGTCCAGCCGCGTCCGTCCTGGAGGAAGAGCGTCATCATGAACTGGAAGCTGATGTAGGAGCCCATCAGCGCGATCATGCTGAGGTTGGCCCGGACCGTGGTGGCCTGGCGCAGGATGCCGAAGCGAACCAGGGGGTGGCGGACCCGCTGCTCGATCAGGACGAAGGCGACCAGCAGCAGGGCGGCGACGCCGAAGGCGGAGAGGGTCGCCGCGGAGGTCCAGCCCGTGGTGGGGGCGGTGACCACGGCGTACACGGCGAGCAGCATGCCGGCGGTGAGGGTGACCGCCCCGGCCGGGTCCTGACCGCCGGTCTCGGTGCGGCGGTCGCGCGGGATCAGGATCAGGCCGACGACCAGCGCGAGTAGGGCGAGCGGGACCGGCATGAGGAAGGTCCAGCGCCAGCCGAACCCGGTGAGCAGGCCGCCGAGGATCAGGCCCGAGGAGTAGCCGAGGGCGCCGAAGAGACTGAAGACCGACAGGGCCCTGTTGCGCTGCGGGCCCTCCGGGAAGGTCGTCGTGAGGATGGACAGCCCCGCGGGCGCGGTGAAGGCGGCGGCCACGCCCTTGACGAAGCGGGTGGCGATCAGGAGCATGCCGTCGTCGACCAGGCCGCCGAGCAGGGAAGCGGCCGCGAAGACGGCCAGTGCCGCGAGGAAGACGCGGCGGCGGCCGAGGAGGTCGGCGGTGCGTCCGCCGAGCAGCATCAGGCCGCCGTAGCCGAGGACGTAGCCGTTGACGATCCACTGCAGGGAGCCGGTGGCCAGGCCGAGGTCGTGGCCGATGGAGGGCAGGGCGACGCCGACCATGGAGACGTCGAGGCCGTCGAGGAACAGCACGAGGCACAGCACGGCGAGGACAGCCCAGAGGCGGGCGCTCCAGCGCGGCTCGGCGACAGCGACTGGCAGCGTCCCGGGGCGGGACTGGGTCAGGGACATGGGGAGGTGGTTCTCTTTCCTGGCGATGAGCAGGCAGGACGGATGCCTCGGCGCTGAGGGAACCGGTTCTGTCGGTGGGAGAGGGCCAGACCGGGAGCGGGGACGCATGGCGCGGTCGGCCTCGTGACGAGCGTGCCAGGAGAGCCGCACATGAAAAAGGGGAGAGCCTCTTCCTAGGCGCGGGGCGCATAGGAGGAAAGGCTCCCCCTTTTGAAGGGAATACGTGGGCGACGGTCAGGTGGAGCTGTCGCTGGTCGAGCGGCTGGGGTCGGCCGCCCAGGAGGCCAGCATGCGCAGGCTGTCGTGGGTGGGCGTGCCTGCTTCGGCGGTCCATACGATGATCGCCAGGTCGGGGTCGGCAGCCCAGGTGACGGCGTTCCAGTCCAGGTGCAGGTCGCCGACGACGGGGTGGCGCAGGTGTTTGGTGCCGGTGTCTCGTACGGCGACGTTGTGGGCACCCCACCACTGGCGGAACTGCTCGTCCCGCACCGAGAGTTCACCGACCAGCGCGGCGAGCTGCGGATCCCCGGGGTTGTTGGTGTTGTGCATCCGCATCTGCGCGATGGCCAGCCGGGTGACGCCCTCCCAGTCTGCGTACAGCTCGCGCATCGCGGGGTTGGTGATGAGCAGCCTTATGTAGTAGCGCTGCTTCTCGGGGATCTTCCCGAAGTCGGTGATGAGGGCGGCGCCCATGGCGTTCCAGGCGACGATCTCGGTGCGGGGGCCGATCACGAATGCGGGGGTGTGCGCCATGTCGTCGAGCATGCGCTGCAGCTGCGGCTGCGCCTTGGGGCGCGACGGCCGGCGGGGCGGGCGGAATTCGTCCTTGGCCGCGAGCTCGTACAGGTAGGCGCGCTGGTCCTGGTCCAGGCGCAGCACGCGGGCCAGGGCTTCCAGCACGGAAGGCGAGGGCTGGATGCGGCCCTGTTCGAGGCGGGCGTAGTAGTCGGTGCTGATGGCCGCCAGGACGGCGACCTCCTCACGACGCAGTCCTGCGACACGACGCGAGCCGCCGTCGGGCAGGCCGACGGCGGCCGGGTCGAGCTCGGCGCGGCGCGCCTTGAGGAATTCCCCCAGATCATGGCGGTGAGGATCGCGGTTCATGCCCTCACCTTGGCATCGGAAAGCCGCGTTGTCAGGGGGAGAGATTTGTCCCTGGAAGTCCTCACCGTCCAGGGGACGTGATGCCCCGCGGGATCAGCGGACGCGGGTCCACTTTCCGTGGAGCTGGACGAACTCGCCACCGATGACGGAGCTGGCCATGCAGGTGCCCTCGGTGTAGTCCTCGATGTGGGTGACGTGGTCACCGGCGTCGGGTTCGGTCCAGCGGACGACGTACAGGCCGTCCCGGAGCTGGGTGGTGGTGTACTCCATCGTCTGCTTGCGGCCCTTGATGGCGCCGCCCGTGACCTCGAAGCTGACCTGGGTCGCCGATTCGAAGGTGATCTCCACCGTGAAGTGGCCGAGCGGGGTGTCGGGGCCGAGGTCCGCGAGCCAGGTCTGGCCGACGCTGGGAAGAGTCGCGTTGCTGTCCATCGGTACTACCTCTTTCTTGAAGCCTTGGAGCCTTTGAGCGGATGTGCGGGGTGTCATCGGCCGAGTGTCTTGACGACTTCCTGGGCCAGGGGGACGGCCGAGGCCGGGTTCTGGCCCGTGATGAGGGTGCGGTCCACCTCCAGGTGGGGCGCGAAGTTCTCCTCGCCCTTGTGGTAGTCCGCGCCGACATCGGAGATGAGACGGTCCTGGAGCAGCCACTTCGCCCGGTCGGCGAGGCCGTTCTGGATTTCCTCGGAGTTGGACAGGCCGGTGAGGCGGTAGCCGGCGAACGGGGACTTGCCGTCGGCGTCCACGGTGGACAGCAGCGCGGCAGGACCGTGGCAGACCAGCGAGACGATCTTGCCGGAGGCGAGCCAGTCGCTGAGCAGCTTGCCCGCCGCGGGGTCGTCGGAGAGGTCCTCCATCGGGCCCCAGCCGCCGGGGACGAACACGGCGTCGTAGTCGTCGATGTTCACGTCCTCGATGCGGATCGGGTTGGCCAGCTCGGTGGCCTCCTTGAGAGCGGTCCGCATCTTCTCGGCGCCCTCTTCACCGCCGTTGAAGTCCGGGGTGAGGCTGAGCGCGTCCGGGGTCGGCGGGACGCCGCCCGGGGTGGCCGCGGCGATCTCGTAGCCGGCCTCCTTGAAGACGCCGTACGGGCCGATGGCCTCCTCGGCCCAGAAGCCGGCCGGCTGCTCGAACCCGTCGGCCAGGGTCCAGTGGTCGGCTGCGGTGATGAGAAAGAGGATCTTCGCCATGGGGGTTGCTCCTGGGATGGGTGCGGGCGGTCAGTTACCGGCGGCCTGCTGGACGATGTGGCTGTCGGCGGCCTGGACGAGCTCGGTGAGCTTGCCGCCCGCCACCTTCCACAGGTGGATGAAGCGGGCGTCGAACTCCTCGCCGGACTTGGACACCCCGTGGTAGTGGCCGCGCACGAAGACGTGGTCGCCGTCGGCGCCGTAGAACTCCTCGGCGACCGCACCGAAGGAGGTGAAGCGGGGCGCGAGGCGGCCGAAGAAGTCGCCTCCGGCGCTCGCCCAGGTCTTGTAGACGCCGCCGTAGGGGAAGCCGGGGGTGATGTCCCAGACGATCTCGGGGTCGATGACCTCGGCGACGACGTCCGGGGCCATGCCGGAGTCGTAGAGACGGCGGACGAGGGCGACGTTAGGAGAGTCGGACATGTTGCGCTCCTTTGGAGATATACAGGCGGACTTGTCTCAGGCGGCGAGAGCGGCGCGGCCCGCGCGGAAGAAAGCGGTCTGCTGGGCGACGCGGGCCCCGAGGCCCTCGGCGGTGGCGATGTCCGACTTGTGGACGGCCTCCGGACCAGCATCGGTGGGAGTCTGGGCGCCCGCGCCGACGAAGTAGCCCAAACGGTTGATGTCGTCCTCGCTGCCCTGCGTGGAGGCCCAGCCCGGCTGCACACCCAGGCTGACCCAGTGCATCCCGTGCTGGGCGGCCATCGTGAAGAAGTAGCCCAGAGTCGAGGACTTGTCGCCGTTCTTGGCACCGGAGTTGGTGAAGCCGGCAGCGATCTTGTCCACCCAGCTCTGGGTGAACCAGCGCTTGCTGCTGGCCTCGGCGAAGGCGTGGAAGGCGGCGGACGCGGTGCCCATGTAGGTGGGGGCACCGAAGATGATCGCGTCGGCGGCGTCCAGCTGCGCCCACTGCTCGTCGGTGATCGTGTCCACGGGGATCGAGATCACCTCGGCACCGGCTTCGGCGGCGCCGCGCGCCACGGCCTCGGCTATGACGGCGGTGTGGCCGTAGCCGGAATGGAAGGCGACGGCGACAGTGGGGCGAGAGGTGGAGGACATAGGGGTGTTGCTCCTCGAAAGGGATTTCTGAATCGTGCCCCAGAAGCATGGCACGGAATTCAAAAGCAAAGGTAGGAAGGATTAGTCCCTGGCTTTACCGTCCCTGTCTTGCACCGGGACCACCTGCCGCTTTTACGAATTCATGACGGAGGCCGCCGCCCAGGAAGCAAGGAAGCGCAGACCCTCGTACGCACGCGAGTCGGGCTCGGCGCTCCAGACGATCAACTGCTGATCGGGGTCGGCCGCACAGGTGAGGGCGTCCCAGGCGAGGGAGAGTTCACCGGCGACCGGGTGGTGGAACACCTTGGTGCCACCGGTGCGGGGCACCACAGGGCGGCCTCCCCACCACTGGCGGAACTGCTCGTCCCGCAACGACAGCTCACCGACGAGGTCAGCCAGCGTCCGGTCATCGGGGCAGACCGCGGCCTGCTGCCGCAGCACAGCCGCGGCGTTGCGGGCGGAACCCTCCCAGTCGGCGTACAGCGTTCTCAGGGCAGGGTCGGTGAAGAGCTGCCGGATGTAGTTGCGCTGCCGCTGGGGGATCTTCGCGAAGTCGGTGCCGAACAGGGCGGTGGCCATCGGGTTCCACGCCAGGATGTCCAGGTGCCGGCCCAGGATGACGGCGGGGGACACGCTGAGATCGTTCAGCACGGTACGCAGCCGGGGGTGCGCCTTCTGCGGGGCCCGCCGGCGCGGCGCCCGGCCGGTCTCCCTTCCGGCCAGCTCGAACAGATGGTCCCGCTGGTCGTCACTGAGGTGCAGCACCCGGACGAGTTCGGACAGCACAGACGCCGAGGGGACCATACGGCCCTGCTCCAGGCGGGTGTAGTAGTTGGTACTGATGGCCGCCAATACGGCCACCTCGTCCCGGCGCAGGCCGGCCACACGCCGGCGCCGGTCGGTTTCGGGCAGACCGACCGTGCGGGGGCTGAGCTCGGCCCGGCGGGCCTTCAAGAATTGACCCAGCTCCTTACGGTGCGCGCTGCTGTTCATACTGGCCAGTCTGCGCCGTCCGCCACTCGGCTGGGTAGGAAGGTTTTATCCCTGGATACATCCCTCCGGGGGTGGAATTCTCCTCTGTACGGGCCTTGCGGGCGGCGACAGAGTTAGAGACTGAGAATTACTTTCACAGGCCGGCGGCGATTCTGTACAGCCTTTTGGTCGCCGTCGAATCCGGCTCGTCCCGGGTGACGCCGCTGCCCGAGAAACTCATCAGGAGAAAAGTCATGCGCGCAACCGTGATCCACGCCCCCGGCGACATCCGCGTGGAGGACGCCCCCGAGCCCAAGATCCTCACCCCGACGGACGCGATCATCCGCACGGTCGCCACCTGTGTCTGCGGCTCGGACCTGTGGCCCTACCGCGGTCTGGAGCCGGTCGGCGACCCGCACCCGATGGGCCACGAGTACGTCGGCATCGTCGAAGAGGTCGGCAGCGACGTCTCCAACGTCAAGCCGGGCCAGTTCGTGGTCGGCTCCTTCGCCACCTCGGACAACACCTGCGCCAATTGCCAGAAGGGCTGGCAGTCCTCCTGCCTGAACCGCGAGTTCATGGGCACCTGCCAGGCCGAGTACGTCCGTATCCCCAACGCCCACGGCACCCTGGTCGCCACCGACGAGCACCCGTCCGACGAACTGGTGCCGAGCCTGCTGGCCGTCTCCGACGTCATGGGCACCGGCTGGTACGCCGCCCTCGCCGCCGAGGTCAAGCCGGGCTCGACGGCCGTCGTGGTCGGTGACGGAGCCGTCGGCCTGTGCGGCGTCATCGCCGCCAAGGAACTCGGCGCGGAGCGCATCATCGCGATGTCCCGCCACGAGTCCCGGCAGAAGCTCGCCCTGGAGTTCGGCGCCACCGACATCGTCAGCGAGCGCGGCGAGGAAGGCATCGCCCGCATCAAGGACCTCACCGGCGGCATCGGCGCCGACTCCGTCCTGGAGTGCGTCGGCACCTCCCAGTCCATGAGCCAGGCCCTGCACTCCGCCCGCCCCGGCGGCAACGTCGGCTTCGTCGGCGTCCCGCACGAGGTGGCCGTCGACGGCCAGGAACTGTTCTTCTCCCAGGTCGGCCTGCGCGGCGGCCCGGCCCCTGTCCGCCGCTACCTGCCCGAGCTGATCGACCTGGTGCTGTCCGGCCACATCAACCCGGGCAAGGTCTTCGACCTCACCCTGCCGCTGGAGCAGGTCGCCGAGGGCTACAAGGCGATGGACGAACGCCGCGCCATCAAGGCCCTCCTCACTCCCTGACCCGCCCCGATCGCCTCGTGGGCGTGAGCTGCGCAGGCCGCGCTCACGCCCACGAGGGCACCCCGCCACACGATCGCAGAGGAGGCAAGCCCATGACGGTCTGGACGAACGACGAACTGACTCGGATCGAGCACGCCGAGGAACTTCAGATCGCCCCCGCGCGCGCCGACGGAACGCCACGCACACCCGTGCCCATCTGGGTTGTCCGCGACGGCGATGACCTCTACGTCCGCTCCTTCCGCGGCAGCGCCGGTGCCTGGTACCGGGCGGCCCGGGCCAGCCACGAGGGGCGTATCCGCTCCGGCGGCGTCGACAAGGACGTCACCCTCGTCGAGGTCACCGACCCCGGCGTCAATGACCGCATCGACGCCGCCTACCGCGCCAAGTACGGCCGCTACGGAGCGAGTTACGTCGACCCCATGGTCGCCTCGCGGGACACGACCCTGAAGCTCGCTCCCCGCTGAACAGCGGCTCTTTCCCCCCTCCAGGAGAAGTACCTTGCTCGGTCTCGAACTCGTCGTGGTCCTGGGCGTGGCCGTCCTCGTGGGCAACGTCGTGGGACAGCGTCTCGGCATCGCACCGCCCGTCGTCCTGCTCGTGACGGGCGTACTCCTGGGGTTCATCCCAGCGGTACGGGAGGCCCAACTGCCCCCAGAGGTCGTGCTGTTGCTCTTCCTCCCGGTGCTACTCTACTGGGAGAGCCTGACCACCTCCCTGCGGGAGATCCGCACCAACCTGCGCGGCATCGTGCAGTTGAGCACGGTTCTCGTGATCCTCACCGCCTGGGCCGTCGCCGCGACGGGACACGCCCTCGGCCTGCCATGGGGGCCCGCGTGGGTGCTCGGTGCCGCCTTGGCGCCCACGGACGCCACCGCGGTCGGCGTCCTCGCTCGCGCCCTGCCGCGCCGCCAGGTCACCGTCCTGCGCGCGGAAAGCCTGATCAACGACGGCACGGCCCTGGTCGTCTACGGGCTCGCCGTCGGCATCACGGCCGGCGAGGAACACCTGAGCATGCCGCACGTGGGCGGGCTGTTCCTGCTCGCGTACGGCGGTGGCGCGGCCGTCGGGGTCGCGGTCGCGTGGGTCAACATGAACCTGCGGCGCCGCCTGAAGGACCCGCTGCTCGGCAACCTGGTCATGATCCTGGCGCCCTTCACCGCTTATCTGCTGGCCGAACTGATCGAGGCATCCGGTGTCCTCGCGGTGGTGGTCAGTGGCCTGATCATGTCCCAGGTGGCCCCGCGCATCATCCAGGCCCAACACCGCACGCAGGCCCTGGCGTTCTGGCCGCTGGCCACCTTCCTCATCAACGGGGCTCTGTTCGTCCTGGTCGGGGTGGAACTCCAGTACGCCGTCCGCGACCTCAACCGTGCCGATCTCCAGGACGCGCTGATCGCGATCGGAGCCATCTGCCTTGTCCTCGTGGCCGTGCGCTTCGCGTTCCTGTACGCCTCCACCTACCTGGTCCGCGCCCTCGATCGCCGCCCCCAGCAACGATCGCTCCGCGTCGGTCACCGGACCAGGGTGGTCAGCGGACTGGCCGGGTTCCGGGGCGCGGTCTCCCTCGCGATGGTGCTCTCGGTGCCGCAGACCCTCGACTCGGGTGAGGCGTTCCCCGACCGCAGCTTCATCGTCTTCGTCACCTCCGGCGTCATCCTCGTGACCCTGGTGGTGCAGGGTCTACTGCTGCCGGTCGCGGTCAGGTGGGCGAAACTGCCGCCCGACACCTCTGTCGACGAGGAGCACGACCTCGCCGAGACCACCGCCATCGAAGAGGCGATCAAGGCGATGCCCCAGCTCGTCACCGACCTGCGGAGCGATCCGAAGATCGCCGAGTGGCTCCGGCAGGAGTACGAGGCCCATTTGGCATCCGTCCGTGCCAGGAGCACGGGCGCCCACGACGACCCCGCCGTACGCCAGCACCAGGACTACCTCGCACTGCGCCTGGCCCTCATCGCCAACAAACGCGCCACCGTCGTCCGGCTCCGCGACGAACGACAGATCGACGACACCGTACTGCGCCGCCTGCAGGCCGCCCTCGACAGCGAAGAGGTCCGCCTGTCCGGGGGCGCGGCGAGCGAATGAACCATCCCTGAGGAGAAACCTGTCATGAAGGCCGTAGGACTGATGGAATTCGGCGGGCCCGAGGTGCTGCGGGTCCTGGAGCTACCGGTCCCGGAAGCCGGGCCGGGCGAGATACGGATACGAGTGCGCGCGGCGGCGGTCAACCCCGTCGACGCGCTGGTGCGCCGTGGCATCGCCTTCGTCGCCGACGCCGAGCCGCCGTACGTTCCCGGGATGGACGCCGCCGGTGTCGTCGAGCAGATCGGGGCAGGGACCGACACCGACCTGAGGGTCGGTGACCGGGTCATGGCCGTGGTGGTCGTCTCCGGCACGCACGGAGCGTACGCCGAGCAGCTCGTCGTCCCCGCCGAGTCGGTCGTCCGCGCACCGGCGGGCACCACCGACGTCGAGGCCGCCACCCTGCCGATGAACGGGCTCACCGCCCGGATGGCGCTGGATCTGCTGGAACTTCCCGTAGGCGCCACCGTGGCGGTCACTGGAGCGGCCGGCGCCGTCGGTGGCCTTGCCGTCCAGCTGGCCAAGGCCGACGGGTTCCGGGTGATCGCCGACGCGGCGGCCAAGGACGAGCAGCTGGTCAAGGAGCTCGGCGCGGACGTCGTACTGCCGCGCGGCGCCGAGTTCCCGGACCTGGTACGCAAGGAGGTACCCGAGGGGGTCGACGGACTGGTCGACACCGCGGGCATCGCCGCTCAGGCCCTCCGCGCCGTGCGCGACGGCGGCCGGGTGGCCTCGTCGGTCGGCGGCACCCAGGTGCCCGACGAACGCGGCATCGAGACCCGGTTCACGTTCGTGCCACAGTACGCACGTGAGCACGCCAAGCTCGACCGCCTGCGCGAACTGACGGAGGCGGACCGGCTCACCTCGCGCGTCGCGCGGACGCTGCCGGCCGAACAGGCCGTCGAAGCACACCAGTTGCTGGAGGCGGGCGGCCGCCGGGGACGGGTGGTGCTCACCTTCTGAGCAGACCACAGCGCAGAAGGCGCTGCTCACCTGCCACCGAAGTCCACTGACCGACTTCAAAGGGCGCCTGAACTGGGTTCACACTCGCCAGGCGCCCCTCGTGGTCTCGGGGATGCCGCACTGGTCCCTCCATCGGCGCGACGGCCCCTCCCCGACATCTGTGACGCGCAGCCCGCTTGCCCTGCCATGCCAAATCCAGTAGCTCGTAGAGCACCATTGGACGCGAGTGAGCGCTTGGCCGCAGAGATGGGGAAGAATGTGGATCACTTCGGGTGAGCATGGCGTACGAGATCGAGGTGCGGGCCGTTCTCGCAAGGTCGAGCAACACACCTTCGAGAGCCTGTTCGAGCAGGCCACGCTGGCCGACGGGCTCGGGTACGAGGCCGTGTGGATGGTCGAGCACCACTTCACCCGCGGCTTCGCCCACTCCTCCGCACCTGCCCTCGTCCTGGCCGCGCTGTCCCGCGTCCCCCAGCGCCTCAGGCTCGCCCTGGGCGTGATGCTGCTGGCAGGAAGTTCTCCAGCCCCCCGTCCTCGGGGGCGGCGCACTGCCGTCGGGCAGCACCCGCTGTGCGAGGTTGGCGACGTCCGCCTCCCGAGTGGTGCAGTGCTCGCCCTCGAAGGGGAACGGCTCGTCCATCCAGCGGCCCCTCATCACCGCCAGCGACTCCTTGAGCCGGGAGAATCGGTCCGTGGGAGCGGCGAACCGGAGGCCGGTGGCGTCGTAGTGATTGCGCATCCAGCAGGTGCCGATGCCCAGCTCGAACCTGCCGTCGGACAGGACCTCGATCGAGGGTCGCGGCCTCCTTGGCCAGGACTACGGGGTGGCGGCGGTCGTTGGAGAAGACCATCGTGCCGATCCGTAGCCGGGTCGTGGTGTCGGCAGCGGCCATCATCGCGGCGCCCGGGGCGAAGCGGGGCCCCACGAAATGATCGGGAACCAGCAGGACGTCGAATCCCGCGTCCGTGAGACGGCGTGCGCTGTCCGTCCGCTTCTTGCCGGACGAGGTGCGACGGACGACGGCTTCAAACCCACAACGGGCGTGGAGTTCATGGGCGGCGTGACCCTTGGACCCCCTCAATCCGCTCGGGAGCGAGGACGTCACCGTCGCGATGGTCGAGCGCAGCCGGTGCGGCGGGTTCGTCCACGACGCGGCGGCCGGTGCGCTCGCCGCCGACATCGCTTCGCAACTGCCTGACATGACAAGGTGGTTGCGCCCGGGTGACGACGTGGTCGACCTGGACCGGCTCACTGAGCAGCTGGCGGACCGGGCGCCGGAACTCGGCGCCTTCCACGAGGACGGACTCGCCCTCATCCTCGCCTCCGGCACGACAGGGCTGCCCAAGGCCGTCGTCCACACGCACGCGAGAATCCCGGCCGCAGCTCAGCGATGACTCGACATCGCACACGGTGACCGGTCCGCCTTCCGTACCGGACCGATCATCTGCGGCGTCGGCTACTTCGCCATCGCGGGCTCCTCTCTACGCCGGGATGCCGCTGCCGGTGGAGACGACTTCGGTCCTCTGCCCGGCACGCGGCACCCGCAGGTCAGAGTGTGCCGACCACGATCCGGCTCGGGAAGTCCTCGCCAAGGTGGAGGGTCTGGTGGGCGACGGCGGTCTCGGCCGAGTCGTGGGCGAGCAGGCCGGTGTTGAGGTTGCGGTCCCACCGGGGGTGGCAGCTGGACGTCACCTGGACGCGCAACCGCTCCCCCGGGGCCAGCGTGCAGTTCCACAGGCTGACCGTGAACTCGTACACCTTCCCCGGCTTGAGCGGTGTCGGCGGGTGGCCGGGGCGGTAGCCGCCAGTGGCGTAGCTGTCGCGCCACGAGGCCCGCACGATGCCGTCGTTGAGCGCGATCGAGACTCCGTCCGGTGAGACCTTGCAGAGCCGGACCACGAAGTCGGTGTCCGGGGCGCTGGAGGAGGCGTGGAAAACGGCGCGGACCTCGCCGAAGAGGGTCAGCGATTCGGCGAGGGGCTCGGAGGTGAAGGTGACGACGTCGTCCCGCGCCTCGACGCTCCGCTCGTCGGCCGGGCCCGGCCGGAAGCCGTGGATCATCGTGGCACCGCCCACGGTCGGTACGGGGCTGAGCGGGTCGTAGTCGTAGGCGGCACAGGAGTTGCCCCCGGGCCGGTCGAGAAGTCGGCTGTCGTCGGCCAGGTACCAGGTGCGGTGCCCGGCGGGACCGGGAAGCCGCTCGAAGCCGTGCCAGCGGTTCTCCCCGAGGAAGTACAGGAGCACGGGCGGGATGCGGCGCAGCGCGGTATCGTCGTCCTTGAGGACGGCGTCGTACCAGGCGATGTGCATCGCGTTGAGGTCGCCGTAGCCGCCCATAGCGCCGGACGAGGCGGCGATGCCGAGGCTGAGGTCGGGGAAGTCACCGGAGAAGTCACTGTGCGCCCAAGGCCCGACGACCAGTCGCGGGGGCGGGAGGCAGCGTCTCCCCCTGATCGGGCACGAACGCGGCCACGTACACCAGCGCCTTCACGTTCGGGTTGCCGGTCGCGGCGTTCGTGACGACGATCCCGCCGTAGGAATGCGCGACGAGGACGATCGGGCCGCTGAGGGTCGCGAGGATGCCGGCCAGATAGGCGGAGTCGGAGGCCACGCTGCGCAAGGGGTTCGGCGGTGCGATGACCGGATAGCCGTCGCGGATGAGCCGGGAGGCGACCTCGTTCCAGCCGGAGGCGTCGGCGAACGCGCAGTGAGGACATCACCGTCGGCGAGAAACCGGGAGCACGGCTCACGTGATCGTCCGCGACGGCCGCCAGGTCCTCATTCCGGCACCGCGCCCCGATGATGGGTAGGGCGGTCTCGTCGGTATCTGACTCGATCGGGTGGAGGCGGGCCTTGGCCGGCAGGTCGAGTCCCATGTAGCGGCGGGCCTCGGTCCATTCGTCGTTCTGCTCGGCCAAGACCGCGCCGACCAGGCGGATCAGGGCGGTGCGGTCGGGGAAGATGCCGACGACGTCGGTGCGACGCCTGATCTCCTTGTTCAGCCGCTCTTGCGGGTTGTTGGACCAGATCTGCCGCCAGCTCTCGCGCGGGAACGCAGTGAACGCAGTGAACGCCAGAAGATCGTGCTGCGCGGTGTCCAAGTGGGCTGCTGCATTGGGGAACTTGGCTTCCAGGGCGTCCAGCACGTGCCGCATCTGGGCCTGGACGGCGTCGGTGTCGGGCTGTTCGAAGACGGTCCGCAGCAGCGTGGCCACCCACGGCTGGGCGGACTTGGGCACCTGGCTCAGCAACGCACGGGCGTAGTGAGTGCGGCAGCGCTGCCACGAAGCGCCGGGCAACACAGCACCGATCGCGTTGACCAGGCCTGCATGGGCGTCGGAGACGACCAGCTGGACGCCGGACAGACCCCGCGCGACCAGGGAGCGCAGGAAGGCCAGCCAGCCGGCGAGGATTGGAAACGATTACACACGGATGACGCAAGACCCTGAGACCGGATCGTGATGCGGCGCGCGACCTACTCGGTCTGGATCGACTCAATAGCGGACGACCTTGCGGCGTGGGGCGCACGGCTCCCGGATCTCCTGGTCGGGCGCCGACGACGGCAAGGAGGAATCGTGAGGCCCGTCGGCTTCGACCGGCGGGCACGGTGACGGCGGCGGGCGGAGATGTTCCGCCTGCCGCCGTCCTCGCGGGCGCTGCCGGTCAGGTCGTGAGCGCGGTGCCCGACTCGTTCAGAATGGCGTTCACCTTCACGCCGATCATCTGGCCCCCGATGGCGCCATGGTTGAGACCGACGAGCATGGCTCCGCTGTCGGTCGTGTCCGGTTCGTAGATGGGGGCACCGGAGTCGCCGTGCGTCGTCATCTGCCCGTTGCAGTA
Organism: Streptomyces sp. NPDC001137; assembly: GCF_040298885.1. Taxonomy (NCBI): domain Bacteria; kingdom Bacillati; phylum Actinomycetota; class Actinomycetes; order Kitasatosporales; family Streptomycetaceae; genus Streptomyces; species Streptomyces sp. NPDC001137. The sequence goes on along the minus strand of NZ_JBEPBA010000049.1, from coordinate 596 downwards.
GCAGGGGTTGTTGGTTCCGCCGCGTGCGAACAGGAACCCGTTGCCGTTGGAGATGCCGAAGGCCGAATTGGGGCTGGAGATGCTGAACCTGTCGTTGGTGATCTTATGGCCGCAGTGGTTGAAGGTGGTCTGTCCGCTCACGCACACCTTGACGCCGACGCGTGCCGTCCGCGTGGTGTAGATGAAGTGCGTCGCGGTGCTGTCGTGGGTGCCGCCGGTGTAGATGTTGTGCGTGTAGCTTCCGTTGCCGATGAGCTCGAAGTCGTTGTCGTTGAACCTGAACCTGACGACACCGAGCGTCGGGCCGCCCACCCGCCCGCTCCAGACGACGTTGCCGTTGGGGAAGCAGTGAGCCGCGGTCACCATGTACTGGTCGCTGGCGCGTGTGCGGTTGTGTACGGCGAAGCCGGAGGTGCAGGTAGCCCCGCCGTTGGTTATCGAGGCGCCTCCGGAGAAGGGGGACGTGTCGTTGAACCGGGTGGACTGCAACTCGAACCGTTCCTGCTTGACCTCGATGGCGCCCGGGTAGGTGCCGAGCAGTTTGCCGAGGTCGGACAGGGGCGCGTCGGTGATCAGTGACACCTTGTCGGTGGTGC
>NZ_JBEPBA010000048.1:0-43966 GCF_040298885.1 Streptomyces sp. NPDC001137 | reverse complement strand
CGCCCGGTTACATTCCGAACCCGGAAGCTAAGCCTTACAGCGCCGATGGTACTGCAGGGGGGACCCTGTGGGAGAGTAGGACGCCGCCGAACAATCTTTGGAAGGACCCCTGGTCCCAGCGTTCAGCTGGGGCCAGGGGTCCTTTCGTTTTTACAATGCTTGCAGTACCGAAGACAGGAGTCACCCATGTCCACCAACTCTCCCGACGACCGACCGGAGCGCGACCAGCGGCGACGGGACAGTGGGGACCGCGGAGACCGTGGCGGTTACCGCGGTGGTTTCCGCCGTGACGACCGGCGCGATGACAACCGCGGAGGTTCCGACCGCGGTGGCTACGGTCGCCGCGACGACAACCGTGGTGGACAGGGCCGGCGTGACGACCGCCCGCGTGACGACCGCCGGGACGACCGCGGTGGCTTCCGTCGGGACGACAACCGCGGTGGCGGGTACGGCCGTCGGGACGACCGGCGCGAGGGTGACCGTGGCTCCCGTCCGGCCTTCCAGCGCGATGACCGCGACCGTGGGCCGCGCCGGGACGACCGGGACCGTGACCGTGGCTTCCGTCGGGACGACCGTGGAGACCGTGGGGACCGCCCCTCCTTCCGCCGTGACGACCGCCCGCGTGACGACCGCCGGGACGACCGCGGTGGCTTCCGTCGGGACGACAACCGCGGCGGTGGGTACGGCCGTCGGGACGACCGCCGGAGCGATGAGCGCGGTGACCGCGGCGGTTTCCGCAGGGATGATCGTCGGGACGACCGGCGTGACGACAACCGCGGTGGTTCCGACCGCGGCGGCTACGGTCGCCGCGACGACCGCAGGGACGACCGCAGGGACGACCGGGACCGCGGCTACCGCGGCGACGACCGGGACCGTGGCTTCCGGCGCGACGACCGTGGGGACCGCCCGTCCTTCCGCCGCGATGAGCGCGGAGACCGTGGAGAGCGCGGAGACCGCCCCTCGTTCCGCCGTGACGACCGTGGCGATCGCGGAGAGCGTCCGCCCTTCCGGCGTGACGACCGTGGCGAGCGCAGGGAAGGCGACCGCGGTGGCTTCCGGCGGGACGACAGCCGGGGCGGCGAGCGCGGCGGCTTCCGCGGCCGCGATGACCGTGGTGGACGCGGCGGCCCCCGCCGTGACGACCGTGGTGGCCGTCCCGGAGGCTTCCGCGGGCGTGACGACCGGCGCGGTGGTGGCAGCCGGTTCCGCGACGAGCGGGACCGTGACAGGGATCGCGAGCCGATCAAGCGGCTGCCCATCCCCGAGGACGTCACCGGCGATGAGATCGACAAGGACGTACGGCAGGAGCTGCTGAGCCTGCCGAAGACGCTCGCGGACGATGTCGCGAAGAACCTGGTGATGGTCGCCCGGCTCATCGACGAGGACCCCGAGCGCGCCTACGCCTACTCCAAGATCGCGCTGCGGCTGGCGTCGCGCGTCGCCGCCGTACGAGAGGCGGGCGGGTTCGCCGCGTACGCCAACCAGAAGTACGCGGAGGCGCTTGCCGAGTTCCGGGCCGCGCGGCGGATGACCGGCAGTGCTGAGCTGTGGCCCGTCATGGCCGACTGCGAGCGTGGGCTCGGGCGGCCGGAGAAGGCGCTGGACATGGCCGGGGCGCCCGAGGTGCAGAAGCTGGACAAGGCCGGGCAGGTCGAGATGCGGCTCGTCGCGGCCGGCGCCCGGCGTGACATGGGGCAGCTCGATGCGGCCATCGTGACGCTGCAGAGCCCCGAGCTGGCGTCCAGTTCCGTGCAGCCGTGGACCGCCCGGCTGCGGTACGCGTACGCGGACGCGCTGCTCGCCGCCGGTCGCGAGGGTGAGGCGCGGGAGTGGTTCGCCAAGGCCGTCGAGGCCGACAAGGACGGCAGCACGGACGCCTCGGACCGGCTCGCCGAGCTGGACGGTGTGGAGTTCGTCGACGCCTTCGACGAGAGCGACGAAGGTGACGAGGAAGAGGGCACGGAGACCGAGGCCGAGGACGGCAAGGACTGACTCTGTGAGGAAGGGCGGGACCGTGAGGTCCCGCCCTTTTGCATGCCCTTTTGCATAGGGGGAGGGGCTCAGAGGTCCAGGGCGCGCAGCACCAGACCCGATGCCGGCTTCGGGCCGAACGAGGTCGACTTGCGGGGCATCGTCACGCCCTGGCGGGCCAGGTCGCGGACGACCTCCTCGCGGACCGGGTGCATCAGCACGGCCGTACCGCCGTCGCGTTCCGCCTTTTCGACCGTGGCCGCCGTGTCGTGGATGTAGGCGACACGGGACGGGTCGTTCTCGGGGATGTGCCAGACCTGGTCGAGGAGCGTGGCGTGCAGGACCGTGGCGTCCAGGGTGCGCCAGGCTGCCGGGCGGTCGGCGGGGATCGTACGGGCCAGGAGGTCCGGGTCCGGGCGGTCGATCAGGTGGAAGGCGCCGTCGCCGGCGAGCAGGAAGGCGTTGCCGGCGCAGGCCGCGTCCGCGAGGGCGTCCAGGGCTTCCGGCAGGGGGCCGGGCAGGTGCCGTATGCGGAACAGGCCGTCCAGGGCGGCGAGTGCGTCGGCGACCGGCAGGCCGTGCAGGAGGCGGTGGATGGCGCGGACGCGCAGCGGGTAGCGGGCCGTGTCGACCAGGAGGACGAGGCCGTAGTCCCAGGGGCTCGGCGAGGTGTGCTCGGTGCGCAGTCGGCGATAGGTCGCCCAGCGGTGGTGGCCGTCGGCGATCAGGGCCTGTTGCTGGGACAGGTCGGACTGGACGCGGGCGAGGTCGTCCGGGTCGGTGATCGACCACAGGCGGTGGCTGAAGCCGTCCTCCGTGGTGGTGGCCAGGAGGGGCGGGTGGCCGGCGACCCGTTCCACGACCTCGATGGCCGAGGAGGTCGAACCGTTGCCGCGGTAGGTGAGAAGCAGGGGCTCGAGGTTCGCGGAGGTGGCGCGCATCAGGGCCGCGCGGTCGGCGACCACGTGCGGCATGACGTCCTCGTGCGGCAGGACCACGCCCTCCGACGGGTCCGTGACGCGCAGGGCGCCGATGATGCCGCGCTGGAGCATTCCGTCGCCGTCGCGCTGCTCGTAGACGTACAGGCCCGGTTCGGGGTCGGTGGTCAGGACGCCCTCGGAGAGCCAGTGGCGGAGGGTGTCGGCGGCCTGTTCGTTGCGGGCCGCGGGGGTGGTGGCCTGCGGGAGGATCAGGCGGACGATGTTGTGCGGGTCGGCGGACTGGAGGTGGTGCAGGCCGTCGGGGCGTACGACGACGTCGTACGGCGGGGACGTCACGGCGGCGAGGCTGCCGACCCGGTCGGGGTCGTAGCGAAGGCCTCGGAACGGGGTGAGTTCCAGGCCTCGGCGCGCCGTTGCTTCCGAGTGACCTGCTGTGTTCATCCCGGCATCGTACGTGTGTCAGTGGTGTGAGGGATGATCGGGGGAAAGGCCGTCGAACGAGGAGCGATGTGGAATGAGCCAGAGCGTCAGGACGAGGCCCGAGGGCAGTGGCCAGGCCCTGAGCGAGGCGTACGACACCGCGCTGCTCGACCTCGACGGTGTGGTGTACGCGGGGGGCAATGCCATTGCGTACGCGGTCGAGTCGCTGGGCACGGCTCGGGCGGGCGGGATGCATCTCGCGTACGTCACCAACAACGCACTGCGGACGCCGGACACGGTGGCGGACCATCTGACCGAGCTTGGGATACCGACCGGGGCCGATGACGTCATCACCTCCGCTCAGGCGGTCGCACGGCTGATCAGCGAGCAGGTGCCGGCCGGCGCGCGCGTGCTGGTCATCGGTGGCGAGGGGCTGCGGGTCGCGCTGCGGGAGCGTGGGCTCGTGCCCGTCGAGTCGGCGGAGGACGAACCGGCGGCGGTCGTGCAGGGGTACGGCGGGCCCGAGTTGCAGTGGGCGCGGTTCGCGGAGGCCTGCTACGCCATCGCGCGGGGGGTGCCCTGGTACGCGTCCAACACCGACCTGACGATCCCAAGTGCGCGCGGGATCGCACCGGGCAACGGCGCCGCGGTGGAGGTGGTGCGCATAGCGACCGGTGCCGAACCGCAGGTCGCGGGCAAGCCGTTGCCTCCCATGCATCGGGAGACGATCCTGCGGACGGGCGCGCGGCGGCCGTTGGTGGTCGGGGACCGGCTGGACACGGACATCGAGGGCGCGTTCAACGGTGAGGTCGACTCGCTGCTCGTGCTGACCGGTGTCACCGACGGCGCGCAGCTGCTGGCCGCGCCGCCGCAGCACCGGCCGACGTATGTCGACGCGGATCTGCGCGGGCTGCTCACGGGACAGCCGCAGGTCGTCGAGGCGGACGGCGGCTTCCGGTGCGGCGGATGGACGGCGACGGCCGGCGCGGACCGGCTCGAACTGGACGGTGACGGCGAGGCCTTGGACGGCCTGCGGGCCTTGTGCGCGGCGGCCTGGACGGCGGCCGGCGAGGGTGTGTGCGAGCTGGATGCGGGGAAGGCGCTGGCGCGGCTGGAGTTGTGAGGCGGCGCGCCGGGCGGTAGGCGGACGGGGCACTGAATCGCCCGGCCGTCGCGACCGGGGATCGGGGACTGATGCGAGGGTAGGCTAACCTAACTTGCGTGTTGGTCGACAGTCCTCCAGAACAGCGCGCGGCGACCGCCCCCGCGCCCCCGACCCGCCGGGCGATACGGGCCTTTGGGTTCGTTGCGTCCATTGCCCTCCTGGTGCTCGTCGCGCTGGCGAGCATCGCCATCGGTGCGAAAGAGCTGCCCCTGGAGCAGGTCTGGCACGGGCTGTTCCAGGACACGGGGACGTACGGCGACGTCGTGGTCGACGAGCGGCTGTCGCGGACGGTCCTCGGGCTGCTCGCCGGGGCGGCACTCGGCCTGTCCGGGGCAGTGCTGCAGGCGCTCACCCGCAATCCGCTGGCCGACCCCGGACTGCTCGGCATCAACGCGGGCGCGTCGGCCGCGGTCGTCACCGCCATGACGTACTTCGGTGTCACGAGCCTGGGCGGCTATGTCTGGTTCGCCTTTTTCGGGGCGGCAGCCGTGGGCGCGCTGGTCTGGTTCCTCGGCGGCAGCCGGGGTGCCACGCCGGTGCGGCTCGCGCTCGCCGGCACCGCCATCAGCGCCGCCCTGTACGGCTATCTGCAGGCCGTGATGATCATGGATGACGCGGCGCTGAACAAAATGCGCTTCTGGACGGTTGGTTCGCTCTCCTCGGCGACCAACTCGACCATTTTGCAGGTGCTGCCGTTCCTCGCGGCCGGCACGCTTCTCGCGCTCGGCCTCGCCCGGCCGCTCAACGCCGTGGCCATGGGTGACGACACCGCCAAGGCCCTCGGCGCCCATCTGAACCGGACGCGTGCGCTGTCCATGCTCGCCGCCGTCGTGCTGTGCGGCGCGGCGACCGCCGCCTGCGGGCCGATCGCGTTCGTGGGGCTGATGGTCCCGCATGTCGTACGGTCCTTCACCGGCCCCGATCTGCGCTGGATCCTGCCGTACGCCACGATCCTGTCGCCCGTGCTGCTGCTCGGTGCCGATGTCATCGGCCGGGTCGTCGCCCGTCCCTCGGAGCTCCAGGTCGGCATCATCACCGCGATCATCGGCGGGCCGGTCTTCATCCTTCTGGTACGACGACGGAGGACGGCGCAGCTGTGAAGAGCAACCGTGTGCTGAGGACGCCGGGCGGGCTCTCCGTGCGCCTGGACGTCCGGGCGGCCACCGTCGTCGCCCTGCTGCTGCTCGCCACGCTCGCCGCGAGCGTCCTGCTGATCGGCACCGGCGACTTCCCGATCTCGGCCGGCGATGTGCTGAGGACTCTGGCCGGGGGCGGCAACGCCGGGCAGGAGTTCATCGTCAATGAGCTGCGGCTGCCGCGTGTCCTGGTCGGGCTGCTGGTCGGGGCCTCGCTGGGGCTCGGTGGGGCGCTGTTCCAGGCCGTCACCCGCAATCCGCTGGGCAGTCCGGACGTGCTCGGCCTCGGGCAGGGGGCGACGGCCGGGGCGCTCGTGATGATCGTGCTGTTCTCCGGGAGCGCGGCGCAGGTCACCATGGGGGCACTCGTGGGCGGGCTTGCGACCGGGCTTGCCATCTATCTGCTCGCCTGGAAGCGGGGCGTGCACGGTTATCGACTGGTTCTGGTCGGTATCGGAGTGTCCGCGATCGTCACGGCGGTCAACGGCTATCTGCTCACGGTGTCCGACCTCGTCGACGCGGCCCGCGCGGTCGTCTGGATGACCGGATCCCTCAGCGGCCGGGACTGGGAGCAGGTCTGGCCGCTGCTCGGACTGTGTGCCGTACTCGTACCGCTGGTCCTCGCCAACGCGCGCGGGCTGCGGATGATGGAGATGGGCGACGACGTCTCGAACGCCCTCGGGGTGCGGGTGGAGCGCGTACGGGCGCTGCTGATGGTGGCCGCCGTGCTGCTCACCGCCACCGCCACCGCCGCCGCGGGACCCGTCAGCTTCGTGGCGCTCACCGCACCCCAGCTCGCCCGCCGTCTGACCCGCTCGCCCGGCCCCAACCTGCTGTCGTCCCTGTGCATGGGCGCCGCCCTGCTGGTCGGCGCCGACTGGATCTCGCAGCGGGCCTTCGGCGCCGACCAGCTGCCCGTGGGCGTGGTCACCGGCGTCCTCGGCGGTGTCTATCTGCTGTGGTTGCTGGTCACCGAGCGCAGGGCCGGCCGGATATGAGCGAGCCCGCGAAGCCGGACATGAGCGGCCCGAAGAACCCGTACATCCCAAGGAGCGCAGTGAACCGCCTGTCCGCCGAGAACGTCACCCTCGCCTACGACCAGCGGGTCATCGCCGAGCAGCTCTCGGTGGAGATCCCCGACCAATCCTTCACGGTGATCGTCGGCCCGAACGCGTGCGGCAAGTCCACGCTGCTGCGCGCCCTGTCGCGGATGCTGAAGCCGAGCCAGGGGCGGGTGCTGCTGGACGGGCAGGTCATCCAGTCGATGCCGGCGAAGAAGGTCGCGCGGACGCTCGGCCTGCTGCCCCAGTCGTCGATCGCGCCCGATGGCATCACCGTCGCCGACCTCGTCGGCCGTGGCCGGTATCCGCACCAGGGCCTCCTGCGCCAGTGGTCGGCCGAGGACGAGCGGGTCGTACGGGAAGCGATGGCGCAGACCGGGGTCGCCGAACTCGCAGATCGCTATGTCGACGAATTGTCCGGCGGGCAGCGGCAGCGCGTGTGGATCGCCATGGCGCTCGCCCAGCAGACCCCGCTGCTGCTGCTCGACGAACCGACGACCTATCTGGACATCCAGCACCAGATCGACGTCCTCGACCTCTGTGCCGAGCTGCACGAGGAACAGGGCCGTACGCTCGTCGCCGTACTGCACGACCTCAACCATGCCGCCCGGTACGCCACCCACCTGATCGCCCTGCGTGACGGGCAGGTCGTCGCCGAGGGCGCGCCCGGTGACATCGTCACGGCCGAACTGGTCGAGGAGGTCTTCGGGCTGCGCTGCCAGGTCGTCGACGACCCGGAGACGGGGACCCCGCTGGTGGTGCCCGCGGCGCGTAAGGCACGCGCGCGCGTAGCGGCTACAGAAGTTTCCTGAGCTGGAACAGGTCACGCAGGCCTGCCTCCAGCTTGACGCGGCCCGAGCCCCAGGCCTTGGCGAAGTTCAGCTCGCCGTCGACCATGGCCACCAGGTCGTCGCCCTTCATGGTCAGTCTGATCTCGGCCTTCTCCCGGGGTGGGCCCTGGATCGTGTCCTGCACCACGATCCGGCCGCCCGTCATCCTGCCGACGAACGTGATGTCGAGGTCGGTGATCCGGCAGCTCACCGAGCGGTCCAGGGACGCGGCCGTGCGGACGTCCCCCTCGGCGGTCTGCATGTTGTCCGAGAGCTTCTCGAGTGCGGCGCGGCACTCCTCGATCGTGGCCATCGCGATCGACGGTACCCCAGCGGTTCGGGGTAGCGTCTGGGCATGAGCGACTCTGTGCCCGACGCCACGGTGGGGGACGAAACGGTCGAAGTCGAACCCGAGCAGGAACCCGAGTACGACCCCGCCGCCCCCGCCCCGTTGAACGTGCCCCGCACCCCGACCGGCAACGCCGACGTGGACGCGCAGCTGGAGCGCCTCGGTGACGCCGACCACCTCGCCACCGACGGCCACCTCGAGGTGTACGAGGATGTACACCGGGGCTTGCGAGACGCGCTCACCGCGCTCGACGCCCGCCCTGGACCTCCGGCGCCTTCGCCGTCGTACGACACGAGGACGCCTTCACCCTCGTACGGCCATAGGAGCTGAACCGAACGTGGCAGGAGTCGCACGCCGCCGTCTGGACGCGGAGCTGGTCCGCCGGAAGCTGGCGCGCTCGCGTGAGCATGCCAGCCAGCTGATCGCCGCCGGGCGGGTCACCGTCGGCAAGACCGTCGCGACCAAGCCCGCCACGCAGGTGGAGACCGCGGCGGCGATCGTCGTCACGGCCGACGACAGCGATCCCGAGTACGTCTCCCGGGGCGGGCACAAGCTGGCGGGCGCGCTGCAGGTGTTCGTGCCGCAGGGGCTCGAGGTGAAAGGGCGGCGGGCGCTGGACGCCGGCGCCTCCACCGGCGGGTTCACCGATGTGCTGCTGCGCTCGGGGGCCGCGCACGTCGTCGCCGTGGACGTCGGATACGGACAACTTGCCTGGACTCTTCAGAGCGATGAACGCGTCACCGTCAAGGACCGTACGAACGTACGCGAGTTGACGCTTGAAGAGATCGATGGTGAGCCTGTGGATCTTGTCGTGGGGGATCTGTCCTTCATTCCGCTCGGGCTGGTCCTGCCCGCCCTGGTGCGGTGCGTGAAGCCGGACGCCGACCTGGTGATGATGGTCAAGCCGCAGTTCGAGGTGGGGAAGGAACGGCTGGGCAGTGGGGGAGTCGTACGGAGTGCGCAGCTGCGGGCGGAGGCCGTGCGGGGTGTGGCCCACAAGGCGTGGGAACTCGGGCTCGGGGTGATGGGTGTCACCGCCAGTCCGTTGCCCGGACCTTCCGGGAATGTCGAGTACTTTCTGTGGCTGCGGACCGGGGCACCCGAACTGGACCCGGCCGACGTTGACCGTGCAGTGGCGGAGGGGCCGCGTTGACCCAGAACCGAGCTCGTACTGTTTTCCTGCTGGCCCACACCGGGCGGCCCGCGGCCATTCGCAGCGCCGAACTCGTGGTCAAGGGGCTGCTGCGCGAGGGCATCGGCGTGCGCGTCCTGGAGTACGAGGCGGCCGATCTGCCGCTGCCCGAGGAGGTGCAGCTGGTCAAGGAGGCCACTCCGCAGTGCCTGGACGGGTGCGAGCTGCTGATCGTGCTCGGGGGTGACGGGACGCTGCTGCGGGGCGCCGAGTTCGCCCGGGCGTCCGGGGTGCCGATGCTCGGCGTCAACCTGGGGCGGGTCGGGTTCCTCGCGGAGGCCGAGCGGGACGATCTCGACAAGGTCGTCGACCGGGTGGTGACGAAGGCGTACGAGGTCGAGGAGCGGATGACCGTCGATGTCGTCGTTCACCAGAACGGGAACATCGTGCACACGGACTGGGCGCTGAACGAGGCGGCGGTGCAGAAGGCCGGCGCCGAGAAGCTGCTCGAGGTCGTGCTGGAGATCGACGGGCGGCCGGTCACGGGGTTTGGGTGTGACGGCATTGTGCTGTCGACGCCCACCGGTTCCACGGCTTATGCGTTCTCCGCGGGCGGGCCCGTGGTGTGGCCCGAAGTGGAAGCGCTGCTGATGGTGCCGATCAGTGCGCATGCGTTGTTCGCCAAGCCCTTGGTCACGTCGCCGGATTCGGTGCTGGCGGTCGAGGTGCTGCCTCATATTCCGCCGGGCGTGTTGTGGTGTGACGGGCGGCGGACGGTCGAGTTGCCACCAGGGGCCAGGGTTGAGGTGCGGCGGGGGGCTGTGCCGGTGCGGCTGGCTCGGCTGCACCATGCGTCCTTCACCGACCGGCTTGTGGCGAAGTTCGCGTTGCCGGTGTCCGGGTGGCGAGGGGCGCCGCACTAGCCGGCTGTGGCGGGTGTCCGACCTGCACTCGGCCGGGTGATAATGCGCAGCCGATGCGCATTCGTCACCTGCACCTTCACACAACCGGGACAGGGGGCGTCGCACTCCCTGCCCCGGACCTCGTAAGGTCGTGTCCGTGCTGGAAGAGATGCGGATACGGTCGCTCGGAGTCATCGACGATGCCGTCGTCGAGCTGTCGCCCGGGTTCACTGCCGTCACCGGTGAGACGGGTGCGGGCAAGACCATGGTGGTCACCAGCCTCGGGCTGTTGCTGGGCGGGCGGGCGGACCCCGCGCTCGTGCGGATCGGGGCCGAGAAGGCGGTCGTGGAGGGGCGGATCGCCGTGCCCCCGGGCGCCTCTGCCGTCGTACGCGCCGAGGAGGCCGGGGCCGAGCTCGACGACGGGGCGCTGCTGATCAGCCGTACCGTTTCCGCCGAAGGGCGGTCGCGGGCGCATGTGGGCGGGCGCAGTGTGCCGGTGGGGCTGCTCGCCGACCTCGCCGACGATCTCGTGGCCGTGCACGGGCAGACCGACCAGCAGGGGCTGCTGAAGCTGTCCCGGCAGCGGCAGGCGCTGGACCGGTACGCCGGGGACGCCGTCGCGGGGCCGCTCGCCAAGTACGGCGAGGCGTACCGGCGGCTGCGGGCCGTCTCCGTGGAGCTGGAAGAGATCACCACGCGCGCGCGTGAGCGGGCCCAGGAAGCCGACATGCTGCGGTACGGGCTCGACGAGATCGCGGGTGTGGAGCCGCGGGCCGGCGAGGACGTGGAGCTGGCGGAGGAGGCCGAGCGGCTCGGGCACGCGGAGGCCCTGTCGTCCGCCGCCACGGCCGCTCATGCCGCCCTGGCCGGCAATCCGGAGGATCCCGAGGGCATCGACGCCGCCACGCTCGTCGCGGGGGCTCAGCGGGCCCTGGACGCCGTGCGGGCGCACGATCCGGCGCTGTCCGCGCTGGCCGACCGGATCGGGGAGATCGGGATCCTGCTGGGCGATGTCGCCGGGGAGCTGGCGGGGTACGCCGACGATCTTGACGCGGATCCCCTGCGGCTGGCGGCCGTCGAGGAACGGCGGGCGGCGCTCACCGGTCTGACCCGGAAGTACGGCGAGGACATCAACTCCGTGCTCGCCTGGGCCGAGCAGAGTGCCGCGCGGCTGACCGAGCTGGACGGCGACGACGAGCGGATCGGCGAGCTGACCGCCGAGCGGGACGCGCTGCGGACCGAACTGGGCGGCCTTGCCCAGGCGTTGACGGATGCGCGGACGGAGGCGGCGGAGCGGTTCGCGGCCGCCGTGACGGCGGAGCTCGCCTCGCTCGCGATGCCGCACGCGCGCGTGTCGTTCGACATCCGGCAGACCGAGGACCCCGAGGGCGTGGAGGTCGGCGGGCGCGCCGTCGCCTACGGGCCGTCCGGCGTCGACGAGGTCGAGCTGCTGCTGGCCCCGCACCCGGGAGCGCCGCCCCGGCCCATCGCCAAGGGCGCGTCCGGCGGTGAGCTGTCGCGTGTGATGCTCGCCGTGGAGGTCGTCTTCGCGGGGACGGATCCCGTGCCGACGTATCTCTTCGACGAGGTCGACGCCGGTGTCGGCGGCAAGGCGGCGGTGGAGATCGGGCGGCGGCTGGCCAAGCTGGCGAAGACCGCGCAGGTCGTGGTCGTGACCCACCTTCCGCAGGTGGCCGCCTTCGCCGACCGGCAATTGCTGGTCGAGAAGACCAACGACGGGTCCGTGACACGGTCCGGGGTGAAGGTGCTCGAAGGCGAGGAGCGGGTGCGGGAGCTGTCCCGGATGCTCGCCGGCCAGGAGGACTCCGAGACCGCTCGGGCGCATGCGGAGGAGCTGCTCGCGACGGCCCGGGCGGACGTCTAGGAGCCCCAGGGCCGCCGGAACTGCCGTACTGCCCGACGAACTCGGCGAGTGCTCGATGCTCGGCGACACAGGGGCGCAAGCGGTGGGCGCGGCTCTGGAGGCTGCCGTCGCCGCCAGGTGGGGGAGGAACCGCGCGGTCACGGGGCGGGGGCCGGGTGCCCCTCTCTCACTCGTGCGAGTGACCAATCCCACCGCCCCACAGGCCCCGTGCGGCACCCTCGTCACCTTCTCGTTGTCGGAACACCCGTACGTCCTGGCATCCTTGGCGCAGTACGTGGAGGAAACCGCGCGGTACACCCCCTCCGCTCCATCCTTCTGTACTTTCTTCGTGACCGCCCGACGCCGAACCAGGAGCCCCGGCCACGTGAGCCCCGCGAGCAGCCACTCTCCGCACGGTCAGTCGTCGCTGCGTACCGTGCAGGTGCTGGGCGGCGGCAGCGCCGGCAGCAGCGCGCACGTGCGTTCGCTGGCGGCGGGGCTCGTCGCGCGGGGCGTGCGGGTCACCGTGTGCGCGCCTGTCGAGGCCGATCGCGCCTACGACTTCACGGGGACCGGCGCCGAACACGTGCACGTACCGCGCAGCAGCGACCCGGGAGCCGTGACCGCGCTGCGGGAGGCGTGCAAGGACGCCGACCTGGTGCACGCGCACGGGCTGCACGCCTCCTTCCGGGCCGCGCTGGCCCTCAGCGGCCGGCGCACCCCGCTCGTGGTCACCTGGCACAACCGCGCGCACGCCGAAGGGGCCCGCGCCCATCTGCTGCGTCTCCTGGAGCGGCGGGTCGTGAAGGCCGCCACCGTGGTGCTCGGCACCTCCTCGGACCTCGTGGACCGGGCCCGCCGGACCGGGGCGCGGGACGCGCGGCTGGCCGCCGTGGCACTGCCCGGGCCGCCGCCGGGCGCGGAGCCGGAGGACCCCGACCGCCCGAGCCCCAAGATCCGGGCCGAACTGGGCGCCACCGGGCGCCCGTTGCTGATGGCCGTCGGCTCCCTCGACCGGCACCGCGGTTACGACACCCTGCTGGACGCCACACGCGCGTGGCGGCGGCTGGACCCCTTGCCGCTCGTCGTGATCGCGGGGGAGGGGCCGCTGCGGACCGTGCTGCAGCGCCGCATCGAGGACGAAGGGCTGCCCGTCCGGCTCATCGGGCGGCGCGACGACGTGCGGGCGCTGCTCTCCGCCGCCGATCTCGCACTGCTGCCCAGCAGCTGGGAATCGCGTTCCGTGCTCGCCCAGGAGGCGCTCCACGCGCGCGTGCCGCTCGTCGCGACCCGTGTCGGCGGCATCCCCGAACTCGTCGGCGACGCGGCCGAACTCGTCCCGTACGGGGACGCGGAGGCCCTCGCCGACGCCGTCACCGGGCTCCTCGGCGACCCGGAGCGCCGTGAGCTGCTCAAGGAGAAGGGCAGCCGGCAGGCCGCCACCTGGCCGACCGAGGACGAGACCGTCGCCCAAGTGCTCAGCGTCTACGACGAGTTGACCCAGCACCGGCCGCTCGCCTGAGGGACTGGCCCTACGGGGTGTGCCGACGGGCTCGCAGGGCCAGGCTCAACGCCAGTACGGTCTGCGGGTCGTCGAGGTCCGTGCCGAGCAACTCGCCGATCCGGGCCAGGCGGTTGTAGAGGGTCTGCCGGTTGAGGTGGAGTTCACGGGCCGTCTCCGCCTTGCGGCCCGCGTGCGCCAGATACGTCTCCAGGGTGGGCAGCAGGGGCGGCTTGGAGCGGTTGTCGTGGTCGCGGAGCGGGCCGATGGCACGGTCCACGAAGGCCGCCAGGTCCGGGTGGTCGCGCAGCCGCCACAGCAGCAGGTCGATGTCGAGGCGGCGGGCGTCGTACCAGGGGCGGTCCGAGAGGCCCTGCGCCGCCGTCGCCGTCTCGGCCGCGTGCCTGAGGCCCGCCGACGCCGCCGCCCAGCCGCCCGCCACGCCGACGACCACCACCGGCGGCTGCGCCCCCGGCCGCTGCATCCCGGCCCGCTCCACGCCCGCGCGCAGCGCCGCCGCGACCCGGTCCGCGACCGCCGGCCGCTCCGACTCCGCACGCAGGCCCAGCAGCAACGGCACCCGGCCCTCGACAGGCCGTACGCCCAACAGGACCGGAACCCCCACCGAGGCCAGCTCCTCGGCGACCGCTCGTGCCAGCACCGCCCAGCCCCCGCCCGGCGACAGCGTGTCCCCCAGCCGCATCACGACCGGCAGCAGCGGGCTGTTGCCGGGCTTGAAGCCCAGCACGCGCGCCTGCGCGGGCGCGTCCTCCGCGGCGATACGGCCCTCGGCGAGATCGGTGAGGAAGTCCCCGCGGCCGCGCGCCGCCAGTTCCTCCTCCTGCCGGGCCTGCATCAGGACGACGGCCAGGATGCCGGCCGCCCGCTCGGCCGCGATGCGGTGCACGGGGGCCAGCGGGGCCCGTACGGGGAGGAGGACCAGGCGGGCCCGAACCGACCCTGTTCCCGGGCCGCCTCCGGGCACGTCCACGAGGACCGACCCCGACGGCGGCGGGGCGTCCTTGTGGTGGCCGCGCAGCCCCTCCCACACCTGGAGCGGGTCCGCGCCCTCGGGGCCGGCCCCGGCGGCGTACAGCAGCTGTCCGTCCGTCGTCTCCAGGAAGACCGGGTTGCCGCTGAAGTCGGCCAGGATGCCCAGCACCTGGGGCACCCCGCCGCCGCCCAGCAGGGCCTCGGTGCAGCGGCGGTGCACCTCCTCGGCCCGCTGCAGCAGTGCGTAGTGGCCGTTGACGATCTCGGTGTGGATCTCCTCCGTGACCGTCACGAAGGGCACTTCGCGGTGCAGCTGGACCAGCGGCAGCCCGGCCGCGCGCGCGGTGTCGACGAGCGCGGCGGGCAGGCGGGCGAAGCGCGGGCCGAGTTCCACGACGAGGGCCGCGATGCCGCGCTCGGCCAGGGTGCGCACGAACGCCCGCTGCTCGGCCGGCCGGGTGCCGAGGCCGTAGCCGGTGGTCAGCAGCAGCTCGCCGCCCTTCAGCAGCGAGGCGATGTGCGGGACCTCGCCCGCGTGCACCCAGCGCACGGTGCGCTGCAGCCGGTCGGCGCCCGCGAGGACCTCCGGAAGCCCGCTGCGCAGACCCGGCAGCTCCAGCGCCCGCTGTACGGTGATCCCGGCCCCGTGCGTGTCGAATCTGCTGCTCGTACTGCTGTCCATGAGCCGGACGCTACCCGCGCGTGCGCCTCCGGGACATCTCCGGGCGGTCGGGGTTCCCCTGCGAGCCGCGCTGATCGCGCACGCCGACCGAGAAGACACGCCGTACGCCGGTTACGCCCGCCGCCTGGCCGGTGTTCCCGCTGGAGGTGCTCAGGCCGGCCTGATGTTGTGGTTGAAGCGGAAGACGTTGTCCGGGTCGTAGCGCCGCTTCAGCGCCGCCAGCAGGGCCGTGTTCTCCGCGCCCAGACCGGCCACCACCCGCTCGGGGCCCTCGTCGCCGATGAAGTTGAGGTAGACCGCGCCGGTGCTCCACGGCCGGACGTCGGCGCGCACGTCCCGCACCCACTGCAGGCACCGCTCGTCGTCCGCCGGGTCCGTCCAGATGCCGAAGGGGTGCACCGCCCACGGCGCGTCCCGATAGGGCACGGGGTACTCGTGCGGACCGTCCGCGATCGCGCCGCCCTGCGGAAGCAGCACGTACTGGACGCCCGTCGGTACGGGTATCGCCTCGCTGCGGGCGCAGTAGACGTCCACGAGGTCGTCGGGCAGGCCCGTCAGGTACTCCGCCGACCAGTAGTTCCGCAGCCCGGGCGGATCGTCGAGCAGGCACTGCACCTCGGCGTACGGCATCGCACCGACGACCTCGGCCTCGTGCGGCAGCGCCAGCAGCGGCTCGGCCAGCTTGCGCAGGTCCTCCTCGCCACCCGCGTACGTCACCAGCGCGCCGCACATCAGATGGCCGACCAGCTGGGGCGGCACGAAGTCGGCCGGCGGGCCGGTGACGTGGACGACCATCCCGGACGCCTCGACCGGGGCGGCCGTGATGATCTCGCGGTAGGTGCGCACCACCTCGCGGCCGAAGGCCGGCAGGTACATCACGAACGCGATGGAGAACGCGGGCAGTTCGTGCAGCTTCAGGGTCAGCGCGGTGACGACGCCGAAGTTGCCGCCCCCGCCGTGCAGGCCCCAGAACAGCTCCGGGTTCTCGTCGGCGTTGGCGTGCACCCGCTCGGCGTCGGCGGTGACCAGCTCGACGCCGAGCAGATTGTCGACGGCCAGTCCGCACCAGCGGTCCAGCCAGCCGGTGCCGCCCCCGAGGACGAAGCCGCCCACGCCGGTGGTGGAGGCCCTGCCGCCGGTGGTCGCCAGGCCGTAGGTCTCGGTCGCGCGGTCCAGGTCGCTCATGGTGGCGCCGCCCGCGATCCGTACCGCCTCGGCCGCTGGGTCGACGGTGACGGCGCGCATGTGCCGCAGGTCGACGACCAGCCCGCCGTCGTTCACCGCCATGCCCGCCACGCTGTGCCCGCCGCCGCGCACGGCGATCTTCAGATCCAGCTCCCGGCCGAAGCGCACGGCCCGCACGACGTCGTCCGCGTCCACGCACTGCGCGATCACTGCCGGCCGCCGGTCGATCATCGCGTTGAAGACCGCCCGGGCCTCGTCGTAGCCGACATCCCCCGGGGCGAACACATCGCCGACCAGATCCTCACGCAGCGCGGCGAGGGCCGCGCCCGCCTTCGATGGGGAAGCCATGGGGCGCCCCCTTCCGTACAGGGGCTGTTGGTTCCAGCGTAGGCGGGCCCGGCTCGACGGTCCTGTTCAGCCGCCGTACGCCCCCGAGGCCGTCAGACGCAGTGCCGTGTCGATGAGCGGGACGTGGCTGAAGGCCTGCGGGAAGTTGCCGACCTGGCGCTGGAGGCGCGGGTCCCACTCCTCGGCGAGCAGACCGAGGTCGTTGCGGAGCGCGAGCAGCTTCTCGAACAGCTTGCGGGCCTCGTCCACGCGGCCGATCATCGCCAGGTCGTCCGCCATCCAGAACGAGCAGGCCAGGAACGCCCCTTCGTCGCCGGGCAGGCCGTCGACACCCTCGCTGGAACCCTCCGTCGGGTAGCGCAGGATGAAGCCGTCCGGTGTGGACAGCTCGCGCTGGATCGCCTCGATGGTGCCGATGACGCGCTTGTCGTCGGGCGGCAGGAAGCCCATCTGCGGGATGAGCAGCAGCGAGGCGTCCAGCTCCTTCGAGCCGTACGACTGGGTGAAGGTGTTGCGCTCCTTGTCGTAGCCCTTCTCGCACACGTCCCGGTGGATGTCGTCGCGCAGCTCGCGCCAGCGCTCCAGCGGGCCGTCCGCGTCGCCGGACTCGATGAGCTTGATGGTGCGGTCGACGGCGACCCAGGCCATGACCTTGGAGTGCACGAAGTGGCGGCGCGGGCCGCGCACCTCCCAGATGCCCTCGTCCGGCTCGTCCCAGTGCTGCTCCAGGTAGCGGATCAGCTTGAGCTGGAGCAGCGAGGCGTAGTCGCTGCGGGCCAGGCCGGTCATGTGGCCGAGGTGCAGGGCCTCGGTGACCTCGCCGTAGACGTCCAGCTGGAGCTGGTGTGCGGCGCCGTTGCCGACGCGCACCGGCGCCGAGTTCTCGTAACCCGGCAGCCAGTCCAGCTCCGCCTCGCCGAGCTCGCGCTCGCCCGCGATGCCGTACATGATCTGCAGGTTCTCGGGGTCGCCGGCGACGGCCCGCAGCAGCCACTCGCGCCAGGCGCGGGCCTCCTCGCGGTAACCGGTGCGCAGCAGCGAGGACAGGGTGATGGCCGCGTCACGGAGCCAGGTGTAGCGGTAGTCCCAGTTGCGGACGCCGCCGATGTCCTCGGGCAGGGAGGTCGTGGGCGCCGCGACGATGCCACCCGTGGGGGCGTACGTGAGGGCCTTGAGCGTGATGAGCGAGCGGATCACGGCCTCGCGGTACGGGCCGTGGTACGTGCAGTGCTCCACCCACTCGCGCCAGAACTCCTCGGTCGCCTCCAGGGAGGCCTCCGGCTCCGGCAGTGGCGGGGGCTCCTTGTGCGAGGGCTGCCAGGAGATGGTGAAGGCGATGCGGTCACCGGGAGCGACCGTGAAGTCCGAGTACGTGGTCAGCGACTTGCCGTAGGTCTCGCACTCGGTGTCATACCAGACCGAGTCCGGGCCGGCCACGGCGACCGTGCGGCCGTCGTGCTTGTGCACCCACGGCACGACCCGGCCGTACGAGAAACGCATCCTGAGGGCCGAGCGCATCGGAACGCGGCCGGAGACGCCCTCGACGATGCGGATCAGCTGGGGGGCGCCGTCACGCGGGGGCATGAAATCGGTCACTCGGACCGTGCCGCGCGGGGTGTCCCATTCGGATTCCAGGATCAGGGAGTCGCCGCGGTAGCTGCGCCGGGCCGCCGTCGGGGGCTGCGCCTCGGACGCGTGGGCGGGGCCGAGGCGCCAGAAGCCGTGTTCCTCGGTGCCCAGCAGGCCGGCGAAGATGGCATGCGAGTCGAAGCGGGGCAGGCACAGCCAGTCCACCGTGCCGTCCCGGCAGACCAGGGCTGCGGTCTGCATGTCTCCGATGAGTGCGTAGTCTTCGATGCGCCCGGCCACGTGCAACTCCAGTCGAACGGCCACGTCACCCCCGTGGAAGTAGGGGGCTGTCGCTTATTGCGGTCAAGGGGTCGTTGTAATGCGTCGTTGAGCGGTGAAGCAAAGCAGTCGTCCTGGCCGTGTGGCAAAACGACAATTGATGCTCAACGAACTGACGAGCTCTCGTTGTTCCGGTCATCACGTGCGGGGGTGGTGACGTGTACCCGGCCGGGCTCGGCAGCGAGTGTCCGAGCAGGATACGACGCACGTAGATGATCTGCGTGCCGCTCCGGGCAACCCGAATAGGCCGAACGGGTGAGCAACGGGTGAGAAACGCGAAGGACAGTGCGGGTCTGTGGTGACTCGTGTGCGGTGCGTGGCCGGAAGCCATCTCCTCCGGGCGCTGATACCCTGGTAGCCCGTGGACCGGTGGGCGAGAAATCCCCGGAACCGCACCTCGAACCGCGACCACGGGAGCCCCCTCTTGGCCATGCCGCCGAAATCTACGACGACCAAGCACATCTTCGTCACCGGGGGTGTCGCCTCCTCGCTGGGCAAGGGCCTCACGGCCTCCAGCCTGGGCATGCTCCTCAAGGCGCGGGGCCTGCGGGTCGTGATGCAGAAGCTGGACCCGTACCTGAACGTCGACCCGGGCACGATGAACCCCTTCCAGCACGGTGAGGTGTTCGTCACCAACGACGGCGCCGAGACGGACCTGGACATCGGCCACTACGAGCGCTTCCTCGACCGTGACCTGGACGGCTCGGCGAACGTCACCACCGGCCAGGTGTACTCGACGGTGATCGCCAAGGAGCGGCGCGGCGAGTACCTCGGCGACACCGTGCAGGTCATCCCGCACATCACCAACGAGATCAAGCACCGCATCCGGCGCATGGCGACCGACGAGGTCGACGTCGTCATCACGGAGGTCGGCGGCACGGTCGGCGACATCGAGTCGCTGCCCTTCCTGGAGACGGTCCGCCAGGTCCGCCACGAGGTCGGGCGTGACAACGTCTTCGTCGTCCACATCTCCCTCCTGCCCTACATCGGCCCGTCGGGAGAACTGAAGACGAAGCCGACCCAGCACTCGGTTGCGGCCCTGCGGAACATCGGTATTCAGCCAGATGCGATCGTGCTGCGCTGCGACCGCGAGGTCCCCACCGCGATCAAGCGCAAGATCTCCCTGATGTGCGACGTCGACGAGGCCGCCGTGGTCGCCTGCCCCGACGCCCGCTCGATCTACGACATCCCCAAGACCGTGCACGGCGAGGGCCTGGACGCCTACGTCGTCCGCAAGCTGGACCTGCCGTTCCGCGATGTGGACTGGCGGACCTGGGACGACCTGCTCGACCGCGTCCACAACCCCGACCACGAGATCACCCTCGCGCTGGTCGGCAAGTACATCGACCTGCCCGACGCCTATCTCTCGGTCACCGAGGCGCTGCGCGCCGGCGGCTTCGCCAACCGGGCCCGAGTGAAGATCAAGTGGGTCACCTCCGACGACTGCAAGACCCCGGCCGGCGCCGCGGCTCAGCTCGCCGACGTCGACGGCATCTGCATCCCCGGCGGCTTCGGCGACCGCGGTGTGCTCGGCAAGGTCGGCGCGATCAAGTACGCCCGCGAGAACAAGATCCCGCTGCTCGGCCTCTGCCTGGGCCTGCAGTGCATCGTGATCGAGGCCGCGCGCAACCTGGCCGGCATCACCGACGCCAACTCCACCGAGTTCGACTCCGCCACCGGCCACCCGGTCATCTCCACCATGGCCGAGCAGCTGGACATCGTCGCCGGCGAGGGCGACATGGGCGGCACGATGCGGCTGGGCATGTACCCGGCGAAGCTGGCCGAGGGCTCGATCGTGCGCGAGGTCTACGACGGCAAGGAGTACGTCGAGGAGCGCCACCGGCACCGCTACGAGGTGAACAACGCCTACCGCGCGGAGCTGGAGAAGAAGGCCGGCATCCTGTTCTCCGGCACTTCGCCCGACGGCAAGCTGGTGGAGTACGTCGAGTACCCGCGCGAGACGCACCCTTACCTGGTGGCGACCCAGGCGCACCCCGAGCTGCGCTCCCGCCCGACCCGGCCGCACCCGCTGTTCGCGGGTCTGGTGAAGGCCTCGGTCGAGCGGAAGAATTCCAAGTAGCACACCAGTTGTACGGTGGCCGGGGCGCTCGCATTCAAAAGGTGAGCGCCCCGTTTCACTCGGCGTGTGCGGCGAAAGCGTGCGGAAGGACAGGCATGACGATCAAGGACACCCCCGAGGAGTGGGAGATCCGGGCGACGGAGACCCCCTTCGTGGGCAACAAGACCTCTGTGCGCACGGATGACGTGGTCATGCCCGACGGACATGTGGCCCGCCGCGACTACCAGGTCCACCCCGGTTCGGTCGCGGTCCTCGCCCTCGACGACGACGGCCGGGTCCTGCTGGTGCGCCAGTACCGCCACCCCGTGCGCCACAAGCTCTGGGAGATCCCGGCCGGTCTGCTCGACGTGCCCGGCGAGAACCCGCTGCACGCCGCTCAGCGCGAGCTCTACGAGGAGGCGCACGTCAAGGCAGAGGACTGGCGTGTGCTGACCGACGTCTACACCACCCCCGGCGGCTGCGACGAGGCCGTACGCCTCTTCCTCGCCCGCGACCTGTCCGAGGCCGAGGGCGACCGCTTCGAGGTCGAGCACGAAGAGGCCGACATGGAGATCGCCCGGGTGCCCCTGGAGGACCTCGTACGAGGCGTCCTCGCGGGCGAGCTGCACAACAACTGCCTTGTCGTGGGCGTCCTTTCGCTGATCGCCGCGCGGCAGGGGGACGGGCTCGACGCACTGCGCCCGGCCGAGGCGCCATGGCCCGCTCGTCCCTTCGAGTCCTGAACGCCGCTTCCCCGTCCGTGCCGGTGTGACGATCTGCTGATCCGATCGGGGGATGCGCCCGCCGTGCTCCGCCGGGATCGTTGCAGAGCGTGAACTAGGCTCTGTTGATGCCCGGTACCGGAGTCCCGGCGGGCTTGCGCGTGCGGTGGGACGGGAGTGTGGCCCGTGACGGATCAGACGGTCAACACAGACGGTGTACGGCTGTCGGGGCACGCTGCTGACGAGAGCCGGTTCCTGGGCCGTACAAGGGAGTTGAAGGAACTCCGCGCCGACATCGAGCGCGCGGGCCTGGACACCCTCTCCGGCCGCAAGGCACCCCGCGCGCGCGTACTGCTCATCGCGGGCAGGCCCGGTTCCGGACGCACCGCCCTCGCCGAGGAGCTCGTACGGCAGGTTGCGGACCGTTACGACGACGGGGTGCTCCGGGCCCGGCTGAGCGAGCCCGACGGCACGCCCGTCCCCCTCGCGCAGACCGCCCGGGAACTGCTCGCCGCGCTGAGGCTGCCCACTCCCGCCGGAGCCGCCGCGGACGACCTGGCCGAGGCGCTGCGCACCGCCCTCGCCGACCGCCGGGCCCTGGTGCTGCTCGACGACGCGCCGGACGCCGAGCAGGTCGACGCCCTGCTGCCGGACACGCCGGACTGCCTGGTCGTGGCCGTGTCGGGCGGTCCCCTCACCGGTATCTCCGACGTCCGCCCCTGCACTCTCGGCGGCCTCGACACCAAGTCCGCCCTGGAGCTGCTCACCCGGTACACCGGCTCGGTCCGCATCACCGTCGACCCCCGTGCCGCCGAGGGCCTGGTCGAGGAGTGCCAGGGCCACCCCGCCGCGCTGACGCTGGCGGGCGGCTGGCTCGCCGCCCGCCCCAAGGCGGCCGTCGCCGACCTGGCCAAGCATCTGCACACGGAGGGTGAGGGCACACCCCTCAGCCGGGTCTTCGGGCTGGTCTACACCTCACTGCCCGCCCCGTCCGCCCGGATGCTGCGCCTGCTCTCCCTCGCCCCCGCCGGACTGGTCGACCCGCACACCGCGGCCGCGCTCGCCGGCTGCTCGGTCGGCGACGCCCACGCCGCGCTGGACGAGTTCGTCGCCCTCGGTCTGCTGCGCGCCGCGGACTCGCCGTTGCCGCAGTACGAGGTGCCGGGCTGTCTGCACCCCCTGCTGAAGACGCTCACCCAGAGCCAGGACCGCCCCGGGGAGGTGCAGCTGGCCCGCGCCCGCATGCTGGAGCGGACGGTACGGCTGCTGCAGTCCTGCCGGGTGATCACCGAGACGGACAGCCCCGAGGCGCGCGAGAAGCTCCAGGGCATGCCCCGCTCCCTGCGTTTCCCGAGCCCCCGGGCCGCCGAGGAGTGGCTGCGTCTGCGCAGGCCCGCGCTGCTGGCCGCGGCCCGGCTTGCCGTCGCGGACGGGGAGCTGGACACCCTCGCCCGCCGGCTGATGTCCCAGCTGGTCAAGGCCATGGTCGCGCACTTCGGGACCCGGGCCGCCGCCCCCGACCTGTACGGCATCCACCGGCTCGTCCTGGACGTGGCCGAGCGGCGGGACCTGCCCCGCGAGAAGGCCGCCGCACTGCTCAACCTCGGCGACCTGGACGCCCAGACGGGCCGCACGACGGAGGCGCTGGCCCGCTACCGGGCCGCGCTGGACGCCGGACGGGAGGCGAACGACCCGTATGCGAGCGGCCGCGCAATGGAATCCGTAGGCGGTGCCCATCTGGAGCTCGGGGACTACGACCGGGCCGCCGACTGGTTCGGCCGCGCCCTCGCCGAGCGCCTGGCCCGGGACGAGCGTGCGGCCGCCGCCCGGCTCTACGGCCGTATCGCCGCGGCCCACACCTATGCGGGCCGCTACGGCGAGGCCCAGCGCGGCTGGCGCACCGCGATCGCCCGGCACCGCAAGAACGGCGACATCGCCTCCCACGCACGGGCGTTGAGCGAGCTCGCGCGGGTCCAGGAGTACGCGGGACGGCCCGAGGAATCGCTGCGCACCTGCCATGAGGCGGTGGAGTGGGCCCGGCGCGCGGAGGACGTACGGCTGCAGGCGGCGCTGCAGCTGCGGCTCGCCGACACGCTGGAACGCCTGGGCGATCCCGCATCCGCTCAGCTGCACCGGGGCACGGCCGAGCGGCTGCTGGGACAGGAGCACGAGGGCGGTGCGCAGGAGCCGAAACCCCTTGATCCCTTGAAACAGGACGATGACACCTGCGAAATCCGTAGTACATCCGACGAAGATTGATGCAATGAAAGGCTAGACAGAGAGAACGCCTTCATTAGACTGGCTCTGCCGCACCTTCTCCTGCGGTGTCTCCCGGTGTGCTCATGCATGCCTGGGTATGTGTTGTATTGCCCCACATCCACTGAGCCAAGGACCGTGATCGACGTGAAGGTCGGCATCCCCCGCGAGGTCAAGAACAACGAGTTCCGGGTGGCCATCACCCCCGCCGGTGTGCACGAGCTCGTGCGCCACGGCCACCAGGTCGTCATCGAGCACGACGCCGGTGTCGGATCGTCGATCCCGGACAGCGAGTACGTTGCCGCCGGTGCGCAGATCCTGCCGACCGCCGACGAGGTGTGGGCCACCGCCGACCTGCTGCTGAAGGTCAAGGAGCCCGTCGCCGAGGAGTACCACCGCCTGCGCAAGGATCAGACGCTCTTCACCTACCTGCACCTGGCCGCCTCCAAGGAGTGCACCGACGCGCTCATCGAGTCCGGCACCACGGCGATCGCCTACGAGACGGTCGAGCTGCCGGGCCGCGCGCTGCCGCTGCTCGCCCCCATGTCCGAGGTCGCGGGCCGGCTGGCCCCGCAGGTCGGCGCCTACCACCTGATGCGCTCGGCCGGCGGCCGTGGCGTGCTCCCCGGCGGCGTCCCCGGCACCCAGCCCGCGAAGGCCGTCGTCATCGGCGGTGGCGTCTCCGGCTGGAACGCGACGCAGATCGCGGTCGGCCTGGGCTTCCATGTCACGCTGCTCGACCGCGACATCAACAAGCTGCGCGAGGCGGACAAGGTCTTCGGCACCAAGGTCCGGGCGATCATGTCCAACTCCTTCGAGCTGGAGAAGGCCGTCCTGGACGCCGACCTCGTCGTCGGCGCGGTCCTCATCCCCGGCGCCAAGGCCCCCAAGCTGGTCACCAACGAGCTCGTCTCCCGCATGAAGCCCGGCAGTGTCCTCGTCGACATCGCGATCGACCAGGGCGGCTGCTTCGAGGACTCCCGCCCGACCACGCACGCCGAGCCGACCTTCCAGGTGCACAACTCGGTCTTCTACTGCGTCGCCAACATGCCGGGCGCGGTGCCCAACACCTCCACCTACGCGCTCACCAACGCGACCCTGCCCTACATCGTCGAACTCGCCGACCACGGCTGGGTGGAGGCGCTGCGCCGCGACCCGGCGCTCGCCAAGGGGCTCAACACCCATGACGGCAAGGTCGTTTACCGCGAGGTCGCGGAGGCGCACGGACTGGAGCACGTGGAGCTCGAGAGCCTGCTCGGCTGACCTGCCCGGCGGGCGGAGAGTCGTCGAGCCGGTAAGTCACCATTCGGCCGACTGTTAAGTCACCATTGGGTAAAAGGCGATACGTCAACACAGGTCGTCAACAGCGCACATCCGGCCGGACCTTGCCCGACAAGGTCCGGCCGGATGTGTGTATGGTCACTTTGCGGCTCTAGGTCAACTCGCCTCGAACGTAACCCTTCGACCGATTCGCACACCCGCGAAACCTGCCGTGCGACGGCCGTACGCCCTTGACAGAGGGATGTTTCATTGCCGACACATCCTGCCGGGTCCGGCGGATTGTGTTGCTGCGGACGCCCGACACGCCATAGAGTCGCCAACCGTCGGCATGGTGCCACGCTGACCTGTCTAGAAGTTTCCTGGTCACCAAGGAGGTAAGACGACTTGTGAATGAGTCGACATTTTCTCCCGGGGGTGGTCAACCAGGAGCGCCTGTACGGGACCAGGGTCCCGCGGGGTTCGAGGCTGTCGGCTCCGTAGCTGTGCGCACCTTCGCAGCCCACCAGAGTCCGGATCCGCAGGTGATCCGGACTGCACACCAGAGCATGGATGGCCATCACGTGAACGCCATGGCCGGCGACGGAAGTGGCGCGCCCCACAACCACTTCGCCGACTACGACGAACTGCCCGAAGGGCACTTCTACGACCCCGACGCGGAGTACGAGCCCGACCCGGAGTACGCGGCCACGCTCGCGCCCGACGCTGCCCGCCAGCGCCGTGAGCGCATCGGCCCGACCGGGCGTCCGCTCCCGTACTTCCCCATCCCGGGCCCGCTGACCGACCACGGGCCCGCGAAGATCATCGCGATGTGCAACCAGAAGGGCGGCGTCGGCAAGACGACGTCGACCATCAACCTGGGTGCCGCGCTCGCGGAGTACGGACGCCGCGTGCTGCTCGTTGACTTCGACCCGCAGGGCGCGCTGTCGGTGGGCCTCGGCGTCAATCCGATGGAGCTCGACCTCACCGTCTACAACCTGCTCATGGAGCGGGGCATGGCGGCCGACGAGGTGCTCCTGAAGACGGCGGTCCCGAACATGGACCTGCTGCCCAGCAACATCGACCTGTCCGCCGCCGAGGTGCAGCTGGTCTCGGAGGTCGCGCGCGAGTCCACGCTCCAGCGGGCCCTGAAGCCGCTGATGGCCGACTACGACTACATCGTGATCGACTGTCAGCCCTCACTGGGCCTTCTGACGGTGAACGCGCTGACTGCCGCGCACAAGGTGATCGTGCCGCTCGAGTGCGAGTTCTTCGCGCTGCGCGGTGTCGCGCTGCTGACGGAGACGATCGAGAAGGTCCAGGAGCGGCTCAACCCCGAGCTGGAGCTCGACGGGATCCTGGCCACGATGTACGACTCGCGCACGGTCCACAGCCGCGAGGTGCTGGCCCGTGTGGTCGAGGCCTTCGACGATCACGTCTACCACACCGTCATCGGACGCACGGTCCGCTTCCCGGAGACCACGGTCGCCGGTGAGCCGATCACCACGTACGCCTCCAACTCCGTCGGTGCCGCCGCCTACCGTCAGCTCGCCAGGGAGGTGCTCGCCCGGTGTCACGCCGAGTGAGTCTGCCGGGGGCCGACGAACTCTTCCGTACGACAGGGGGAATGGCGCTCCAGCCGTCGACTCCGCGGCGGGGGGCCAACGGCGAAGCCCGTGTGCCCGCGCCCGCGGGGGAGAGCGACCCGGCCGCGGCCGTGTCGCCGGAGGACGCACCGCAGTCGGTGCCCGCGCAGGGCGGAGACGGCGAGGGACCCGAGCATGTGGCGGCGGAGCCGGAGCCGGCCGATGCCGGTGAGTCCCGCAGCCGTGCCGCGGGCCAGGAGCGCTCCGGGCGACGTCAGGGGGCGCAGGAAGGTTCTGCCGCCGCCGGCGCCCAGTCCCGTAAGCGCGGCCGGTCGTCGGCCTCGCGCCGGCCCAGTGGCCGCGAGCGGCACGACGAGAAGATCACCGTGTACGTGTCTGCCGAGGAGCTCATGGACCTGGAGCACGCCCGCCTGGTGCTCCGCGGTGAGCACGGCCTTGCGGTCGACCGCGGGCGGATCGTCCGCGAGGCGGTCGCCGTGGTGCTGGCCGACCTCGAGTCCCGCGGGGACGCGAGCATCCTCGTACGCCGACTGCGCGGGCGGTAGCGGTAGCCTGCGGGGGCCATGACCTCGAACGACGTTCCCGCCCCCGGCGCCGGTGCCTCCGGCGGTCGTCGGCGTGCACTGGGGCGGGGCCCGGGCGCTCCACGGGTCGAGCCGATGGCTCCTCCCGGGGACCCGGCCCCTGCGGAGACGACCCCCGAGGCAGCCGCCCCCGAGCCGGATCCGAGCCCGGAGGCCGAGTCCGAACACCCGAATCCCGTGACTCCGGTGCCGGTCGCCGAGCGGCGAGGCGCGGGCCCGGAGCCAGAGGCGCCGTTTCGTGAGCCAGGGCGGGATCCCGCGGCTCCGGTGCCGGTCGCCGGGCAGCGGTCCGTGGCCGTTGAGCCGGTCGCGGAGCCGGGCGCCGTGGCGCCGGAGGCGGCGCCTTCGGCGGAGGCCGTGGCCGCGGGGGTGGTACGAGAGCCGGAAGCGATTCCGGGGTCGGGTTCCGAGCCGCTGGAGGAGGATGCCGCCGGGAGGCGGTCCGTGGACGTTGAGCCGGGCCCAGAGCCGGGCGCTGCGGGGCCGGAGGCGGTCTCTGCGCGTTCGGCGGAGGCCGTAGCTCCGGAGATGGTGCGCGAGCCGGAAGTCGTGGTTCGGGGGCCGGGTTCCGGGCCTTGGACGGAGGCCGCGGCTCCCGAGGTGGTGCGAGAGGCGGAGGTCGCGGCTCCGGAGATGGTGCGCGAGCCGGAAGTCCTGATTCCAGGGGCGGGATCCGAGTCTCGGACGGAAGTCGTGGCGCCCGGGTCTCTGGACGGGGCCGGTGGTGCGTCCCAGGAAATGGGTGTGGGGGCGGAGGCCGTCCCCGGTGAGGCCGACGGGGACGGTGTCTTCAAGGTTCGGCTCTCCAACTTCGAGGGGCCCTTCGATCTGCTGCTTCAGTTGATCTCCAAGCACAAGCTGGACGTCACCGAGGTCGCGCTCTCCAAGGTGACCGACGAGTTCATGGCGCACATCCGGGCGATGGGGCCGGACTGGGATCTGGACCAGACGACCGAGTTTCTCGTGGTCGCGGCCACCTTGCTCGACCTCAAGGCCGCCCGGCTGCTGCCCTCCGCCGAGGTCGAGGACGAGGCCGATCTCGCGCTCCTGGAGGCGCGGGACCTGCTGTTCGCGCGGCTGCTGCAGTACCGCGCCTACAAACAGATCGCCGACATCTTCAACCAGCGGCTGGACGAGGAGGCCCGGCGTTATCCCCGTACCGTCGGACTCGAACCCCATCACGCCGAGCTGCTGCCCGAGGTCGTCATCAGCATCGGGGCGGAGGGCTTCGCGAAACTCGCCGTCAAAGCGATGCAGCCGAAGCCGAAGCCCCAGGTGTACGTCGACCACATCCACGCACCGCTGGTCAGCGTGCAGGAGCAGGCCGGCATCGTGGTCGCGCGACTCAAGGAGCTCGGCGAGGCCAGCTTCCGGGCGCTGGTCGAGGACACCGACGACACCCTCACCGTCGTCGCACGGTTCCTCGCCCTGCTGGAGCTCTACCGGGAGAAGGCCGTGGCCCTCGACCAGGAGACGGCGCTCGGCGAGCTGATCGTGCGCTGGACCGGCGGCGAGGGCGAGGCCCAGCCCATGGTGACCGACGAATTCGACCGACCGCCCGAGCCACCCAAGGAGGACAAGGCGTGAGCGAGGACACCACCGGCCTCCCGGCAGGGCTGCGCACCGTCGCCGACCTCGACCTCAAGCCCGCCCTGGAGGCCGTCCTCATGGTCGTGGACGAGCCCGCGACCGAGGAGCACCTCGCGAAGATCCTCCAGCGGCCGAAGCGGCAGGTCGGGGACGCACTGCGGGAGCTGGCCGACGAATACGCCGTGCAGGGCCGCGGATTCGAGCTGCGGCTGATCGCCGGCGGCTGGCGTTTCTACAGCCGGCCCGAGTACGCGGCGGCCGTCGAGGGCTTCGTCCTGGACGGCCAGCAGGCCCGGCTCACCCAGGCCGCCCTGGAGACCCTCGCCGTCGTCGCCTACCGCCAGCCCGTCAGCCGCAGCCGCGTCTCGGCCGTACGAGGAGTCAACTGCGACGGGGTCATGCGCACCCTGCTCCAGAGGGGTCTGGTCCAGGAGGCGGGCACGGAACCCGAAACAGGTGCGATCCTGTACACGACGACGAACTACTTCCTGGAGCGGATGGGCCTGCGCGGCCTGGACGAGCTCCCGGAGCTCGCGCCCTTCCTCCCGGAGGCGGAGGCGATCGAGGCCGAGACACTGGAAGGGGTTCCGTCGTTCGATCCGGACGCTCCGGATTCCGAGGACGCAGACGACAAGACGGAACTTTGATGCGAAGCAGCAGCGGCAGGAACAGCAGCGGAAACAACGGCGGGAGCCGTGGTGGCAACAGCGGCGGCCGCGGCGGGAGCAGCGGTGGCCGCGGTAATTACCGCGGCGCCGGTAACAACCGCGACGACAAGCAGGGCGGTCGGCCGAAGAAGCCCCGCCCGGAGGAGCGGCGCTACGACGTGGGCCCCGGCGCCACCCAGGACGGCCCGAAGTCGGGGCGCGGTGCCTCGGCGCGCGGCGGCGCCAAGGGCGGCCCCAGGCAGGGCCAGGGCACGGGGCGCGGCCGTACGGCTCCGGCGAGCTCCCGTGAGTACGACGCCCGGGCCGAGGAGCGCAACCGCGAGCGGTACGCGGGCAAGAAGGACGTCAAGCTGCCCAAGACCTTCCCGGGCGCCGAGCAGGAGGGCGAGCGGCTGCAGAAGGTGCTCGCGCGCGCGGGCTACGGCTCCCGGCGCGCCTGCGAGGAGCTGATCGAGCAGGCCCGCGTCGAGGTCAACGGCGAGATCGTCCTGGAGCAGGGCAAGCGCGTCGACCCGGAGAAGGACGAGGTCAAGGTCGACGGGCTGACGGTCGCCACGCAGTCGTACCAGTTCTTCTCGCTGAACAAGCCGGCGGGCGTGGTTTCCACGATGGAGGACCCCGAGGGCCGGCAGTGCCTCGGCGACTACGTCACCAACCGCGAGACCCGGCTCTTCCACGTGGGGCGACTCGACACCGAGACCGAGGGCGTCATCCTGCTCACCAACCACGGCGAGCTGGCGCACCGCCTGACCCACCCCAAGTACGGCGTGAAGAAGACCTATCTCGCCGCGATCGTCGGCCCGATCCCGCGCGACCTGGGCAAGAAGCTCAAGGACGGCATCCAGCTGGAGGACGGGTACGCGCGCGCGGACCACTTCCGGGTGGTCGAGCAGACCGGCAAGAACTACCTGGTCGAGGTGACCCTGCACGAGGGCCGCAAGCACATCGTCCGCCGCATGCTCGCGGAGGCCGGCTTCCCCGTCGAGAAGCTGGTGCGCACCTCGTTCGGCCCGATCACCCTGGGCGACCAGAAGTCGGGTTGGCTGCGGAGGCTGTCCAACACCGAGGTCGGCATGCTGATGCAGGAAGTCGATCTCTAGCAGCCCTGTGCGACGGCCGGTTCCGGACTCTCTCCGGGACCGGCCGATTCGTTTTCGGTTCCCCGCCGGTCTGTACTCGTGACCGGCGAGAGGAATGGCCATGCCTGCTACGACGACGGACCGCGACGAGTTCGTCCGGCTGACGGACCCGTACCGGCGGGAGCTGCTCGCGCACTGCTACCGGATGCTGGGCTCGGTCGACGAGGCCGAGGACCTGGTGCAGGAGACGTATCTGCGGGCCTGGCGATCCTACGAGGGCTACGAGGGCCGTGCGTCCCTGCGGACCTGGCTGCACCGCATCGCCACCAACACGTGCCTGACGGCCCTGGAGAGCCGCGCGAGGCGTCCGCTGCCCGCGGGGCTCGGAGAGCCGTCACAGGCGCCTGAGGAGCCGCTGAGGACCCCTGCGACGGATGTTCCGTGGCTCCAGCCGCTGCCCGACGCGCTGGTCGACCCGGCGACCGTGGTGGCCGCCCGCGGCAGCCTGCGGCTCGCACTGGTCGCCGCGCTGCAGAATCTTCCCGCCCGGCAGCGGGCCGTGCTCATCCTGCGGGACGTGCTGGCCTGGCGTGCGTCCGAGGTCGCCTCGCTGCTCGGGACCTCGACGGCCGCCGTCAAGAGCAGCCTCCGACGCGCGCGTGCCCGGCTCGACGAGGTCGCTCCCGACGAGGACCTCGTCGTCGAGCCCGAGGGCTCGGCGGACCGCGAGGTGCTCGACCGGTACGTGGCCGCCTTCGAGCGGGCCGACATGGACGCGCTGCTCGACCTCCTCCAGGACGGCGTCGAGCTGGAGATGCCGCCCAACCTGGAGTGGTTCCACGGCAAGAAGGACGTGCTGCTGTTCCTGCGGGCCAGGGGGCATGGAGAGGGCCGCTACCGGATGCTGCCCACGCGTGCGAACGGGCAGCCGGCCGTCGTCATGTACGTGCGCGGGGTGGACGGCGTGCTGCGGGCGCACTCGGTGCAGGTGCTCAGCGTGGCGGGCGGCTCACTGGCCCGCATCACGGCCTTCATCGACCTCGCGCAGGTCGACCGCTTCGGGTTCCCCAGGGTGCTGTCATGAACTGCGGTGAGCTGCTGGAGCGTTCGCTCGCCTACGCGCTGGGGAGTGTCGCCGCGGTCGGGTCCGGGAGTCTGGAGCGGGGCACCCCGTGCGCCGCGTGGGACCTGGGAGAGCTGCTCGGGCATCTCGACGATTCGCTGGACGCCCTGCACGAGGGGCTGACGGGCGGGCGGATCGGGCTGACGCCGATGCGCCCCGGGGGAGACCTCGCCTGTGCCTTCCGCACGCGCGCGTGCGCCGTGCTCGGCGCCTGGGCGGCCGGACCCGGGGAGCAAGTGGTGGTGGGCGGACTGCCGCTGGACGTAGGGGTGATGGCCGCCGTGGGAGCGGTGGAGATCGCCGTGCACGGATGGGACGTGGCGCAGGCCTGCGGGCGGCCCCGGCCCATCCCCGGCCCGCTGGCGGCCGAGCTGCTGCCGGTGGCGCGGTGCGTGGTGGCGCCGGAGGACCGGGGCGTGCGCTTCGGCGCGCCCGTGGCCGTACCGCTGGAGGCGGGGCCGGAGGCGCGCCTGCTGGCCTTTCTGGGGCGGTGCGATTCCTTTCCGGGGTGAGGGTGGTCTGCCTTCCGTGAGCGACCTCAAGAGCTCATGGAAGGAACTCCCGTCATGACCGACACGCTGAGTGTCTCCGTACGCAAACCACCCGCAGAGCAGGCCCCGCACCGACCCGTGTGGACCGTCGTCCTCGCCGGGCTCGGCGCGCTGCTGTGCTCCCTGGACGTCGTGGTCGTCGCCACCGCGCTGCCCGCCCTGCGCGCCGACTTCGGGGCGAGCCTGTCCGACCTGGAGTGGACGATCAACGCCTACAACCTGGTCTTCGCCTGTCTGACCCTGACCGGCGCCGCGCTCGGCGACCGGTTCGGGCGGCGGCGGATGTACCTCGCCGGGCTCGCCGTCTTCACCCTGGGCTCGGCCGCCTCCGCGCTGGCGGGCGGCCCGGGCCAGCTCATCGGCGCGCGCGTCGTGCAGGGCGCCGGTGCCGCCGTACTGCTTCCCCTCACCCTGACCCTGATCAGCGAGGCGTTCCCGGCCGAGAAGCGGGGTGTCGCCATCGGCGTCTGGGGCGGGGTGACCGGGCTCGGGGTGGCGGCCGGACCGGTGCTCGGCGGGGCCGTCACCGAGGGCCTGTCCTGGCAGTGGATCTTCTGGCTGAATGTGCCCATCGGCCTTGCGATGCTGCCCTTCGCCGCGACCAGGCTCCGCGAGAGCTACGGCACGCGGCCCCAACTCGACCTCGTGGGGCTGGTGCTGGCGGCCGTCGGGGTGACGGGGCTTGCCTGGGCGCCGGTGCGGGCACCGCAGGCGGGCTGGGGGAGCGCCGAGGTGCTGACCGCGCTGGCCGCCGGGATCGTGTCCGTGGCCGCGTTCCTCCTCTGGGAGCGCAGGGGAGCCCGCTACCCGATGCTGCCGCTCGCGCACTTCCGCAACCGCGGCTTCTCCGTCGCCAACGCGGCCGCCTTCCTGGTCTTCGGGTCCCTGCTGGGCGCCCTCTTCATGATCACGCAGCTCTTCCAGACCGGGCTCGGCTACTCCCCGCTCCAGGCGGGCGTGCGCATCCTCGTCTGGAACGCGATGCCGCTGCTGGTCGCCCCGGTCGCGGGCGCCCTCGCGGACCGCTTCGGCACCCGGCCCTTCATGTTCGGCGGCCTCGCCCTGCAGGCGCTGGGCCTCGCGCTGCTGGCCCGGCAGGTCGAACCCGGGGTCCACTACGGGCAGTTGGTCCTCCCGCTGATCATCGCGGGCATCGGCATCTCCATGGTCTTCCCGAGCGTCGCCAACGCGGTGACCTCCGCCGTCCCCCTCGGTGACGCGGGCGTCGCGGCCGGCGTCAACAACGCCCTGCGTGAACTGGGCGGTGTCTTCGGCATCGCCGTCGCCGCCCTGGTCTTCACGCAGTACGGCGGCTACGGTTCACCGTCGTCCTTCCTGGACGGCTGCGCACCGGCCCTGTGGGTGTCGGCCGGCGCGGCCGGAGTGGGGGCGGTGGTGGCGGCGTTCGCGCCGTCACACACGCGGGTGTGAGCCCACTCCGCGCCGCCGAGCAGCCCCTTCATGGTCTCGGCGGCGCGGACCGCGGCGGCACCGCAGCAGTTGTTGAACAGCACGTGGAGCTGCTCCGTCCGCCCGGCCAGCGACCGCAACCGGGGCAGCCAGTCGATGAGTTCGTCCTCCCCGTAGTCGTACCGGAACCGGTCCTCCTTGCTCCCCGACCCCCAGGCCGCGCTCCGCCCGTGGAACCGGACGACGGACAGCCGTGGCGCGGCGACCGGCGTGACGGGCGGGATCGACAAGGGAAGCGACTGCGTCATGTCCACCGCCACGGCGGTCATGTCGTACCGGGTCAGCAACGCGCGCGTGGCCTCCGCCCACTCCGGCCGCCACCATCCGGGATGCCGGAACTCCACGGAGACCGGCCACCCTTCGGTCCGCTCGGCGCACTCCCGCAGGAACTCACCGCCCCGCTTCCCGGGGGAGAACCACGGCGGCATCTGGAACAGCACGCTGCCGAGCCGCCCGGCCGCCCGCAGCGGCTCGATCCCCTCGGTGAAGCGTGCCCACACCTGGTCGAGCACCTTCGGATCCCGGTGGTCGGCCCGAAGCCCGTCCGGCATCACCGCATCCCGCGTCGGGTGGCCGGTGAGCAGTGAGAACGCCTTCACGTCGAAGACGAAGCCGTCCGGGGTCCGTTCGGCCCACAGGAGGCTGTTGCGGGCGCTCGGCAGTGCGTAGTACGCCGAGTCGACCTCGACGACCGGGAACCGTTCGGCGTAGTGCCTCAGCCGTCCCTCCGCGTCCTTGCGCCCTGCCGGATACCAGCCGCTGCCGACCAGTGCCCGGTCCGTCCACGAGCACGTGCCCACGAGGATCTCGCCCATGCGGTGCCGGTTACCCCTCTCGGGGGCGCGGAAGCCCGCGAGTTGTGGAAGTGCCTCGGGGTTGTGGAAGCACCCACCCCGTGTTTATAGTCGACATGACCATTAAAGATCCGGGGGTTGGAGGTCCGGTGCCATGGAGTACGACAAGTACGCCTACGAACCCTTCGCCGTCACCGTCGACCTCGCCGTCCTGACGATCCGTGACGGCGCCCTGCACGTCCTCCTCGTGGAGCGTGGCCAGGACCCCTACGCCGGTCACTGGGCACTGCCCGGCGGCTTCGTGGAGCCACGGGAGTCGGCGGAGACGGCAGCCCGGCGCGAACTGGCCGAGGAGACCGGCCTCGCGGACGTCACCGGGCTGCATCTGGAGCAGCTGCGGACCTACAGCGAACCCGACCGCGACCCCCGGATGCGGGTCGTGTCCGTCGCCTTCACCGCACTGCTGCCCGACGCGCCCGAGCCGCAGGCCGGCAGCGACGCGGCGCGGGCGAGCTGGCTGCCGTACGACTCGGCCCGTCCTCTCGCCTTCGACCACGACACGATCCTCGCCGACGCCCACGAACGGGTCGGCGCCAAGCTGGAGTACACCTGTCTCGCCACCGCCTTCTGCCCGCCCGAGTTCACGCTCGGCGAGCTTCAGCACGTCTACGAGACGGTCTGGGGCACGGCTCTCGACCGGCCCAACTTCCGCCGCAAGGTGCTCGCCACGCCCGGCTTCGTCGAAGCCGTGCCGGGCGCCGCCCGCCTCACCGGCGGCCGGGGCAAACCCGCCGCGCTCTATCGGGCGGGCCCGGCCACCGCGCTGCACCCGCCCCTCCTCCGACCGTCCCGGGAAGGACGCCCCGCATGACCGCGACCATCGTCGACAAGCAAGCAGCCACCGGGGCGTTGACCGGCCTCGCGCTCGGGGACGCCCTCGGCTTCCCGACCGAGTTCAACGACGTGCCGTCGATCCTCGCCAAGTTCGGGCCGTGGCGGCAGATGCGGCTGCCCACGCCCGCGATCGTCACCGACGACACACAGATGACGCTCGCGGTGGGCCGCGGCCTGCGCACGGCCATGGACCGCGGTGTGCTCGCCCCCAAGCGGCTGGAGCGGCCGCTGCGCGAGGAGTTCGTCGACTGGTACCAGTCCCCGGAGAACAACCGGGCGCCGGGGAACACCTGCCTGCGGGCGTGCAACCTGCTGAAGGACGAGAACCGCGCCTGGCAGGACGCCAGCCAGATCGGCTCCAAGGGCTGCGGTGCCAACATGCGGGTCGCGCCCGTCGGGCTCGTCCCCGGCCTGAGCGACGAACAGCGCGCGGGCGCCGCCCAGTTGCAGTCCGCCCTGACCCACGGACATCCGACGGCCCTCGCCGCATCCGACCTCACCGCCCGCGCGGTACGGCTGCTCGCACAGGGCGCCGAGCCGACCGGCCTCGTCGGCCTGCTGCGCTCGTACGCCCTGGAGAACCGCAGCCGCTACCACCACACCTGGCTCGGCGACCTGTGGACGCGCGGTCAGGACCCGAGCCCCGAGCACTTCATCGCCCGCGGCTGGGACGAGTGCCTGGAGGTCCTCGGCCGGCTGCAGGACGCCGTACGCACATCCTCGACCGAGACCGACCCGTGCCTGGCCACCGGCGCGGGCTGGATCGCCGAAGAAGCCCTGGCGACCGGCCTGTTGTGCTTCCTGCAGTTCGCCGACGAACCGGTGACGGCCATCCGGCGGGCCGCCTGCACCTCCGGCGACTCGGACTCCATCGCCTGCCTGACGGGCGCCTTCGCGGGCGCGCACCTCGGCGCCGACGCCTGGCCCACCGAATGGGCCGACCGCATCGAATACCGCACCGACCTGCTGACGCTCGGGGCCCTCTGGGACGCTTGAGTCATGATCGACGCCCTGGACCTCGACCTGACGCCGGTGGTCGCCGAACAGCCCGACCCTGTGCTGTTCGCGACCGTCTCCGGCGCCCACCTCTACGGCTTCCCGTCCCGCGACTCGGACGTGGACCTGCGGGGCGTGCACCTGCTGCCGACCGCGGACCTCCTGGGCCTGTGGGAGCCGGACGAGACCCGGTCCCGGATGTGGGACCGGGACGGCGTCGAGCTGGACCTGGTCACCCACGACCTGCGCAAGTTCGTACGGCTGATGCTGCGCCGCAACGGCTATGTGCTGGAGCAACTGCTGTCGCCCCTGGTCGTGCATACGACCGATCCGCACCGCGAACTGGCCGCGCTCGCGCCCGGCGTGCTCACCAGCCATCACGCCCACCACTACAGAGGGTTCGCCAACACCCAGTGGCGGCTTTTCGAGAAGACCGGTGAGCTCAAGCCGCTGCTCTACACCTTCCGGGTCCTGCTCACCGGGATCCACCTGATGCGCAGCGGCGAGGTGCAGGCCCATCTGCCCACGCTGCTGGGGGAGGTGGACGCCCCCGCCTACCTGCCGGAGCTGATCGCGGCGAAGGCGGAGCGGGAGCACGGGGGTGCCGATGTCGACCAAGCGCGCGTGCGAGCCGACGTCGAGCAGCTGCACGGCGTGCTGGACGCGGCGCAGGAGGCGTCGGCGCTACCCGACGCCCCGGCCGTGTACGACGCCCTGCACGACTTCGTCGTACGCATCCGGCTGGAGCGCTGAGGCGCGGCGGACGCGGAGGAGGAAGGCCTCCACGCGGTGCCGGTCCGGCTCCTCGGGGAGGGGGCTGTGGCGGGCTGCCTCGTCGGCCTCCGCGGCCAGGCGGTTCATCCAGGACTCGACCTCCCGCCACGGGACCTCGCCGTGTTTCACGGCCAGGAGGGGCTCGCGCTGGTCGCCCACGTCGAGGGTGAGGGTGCCCGTACGCAGCAGATCGCGGGAGCTCATCAGGAGACGGAGCAGATGCATGGCGTGCTTCCAGCGCGGGGCGCCGTGCGTGCGGACGTCCGCCTCCAGCTTCTTGCGCTGGCCCAGGGCGTAGCGCGTGAACGTCTCGTGCGCCTGGCGGGAGAGGAACGCGCCGCGCAGCGCGAGGAGTTCGCGCCCGGTGTCGTCGACGTACTCCACGAGCGGGGAGTGCAGGCACTCCAGGATGTTCGGGTTGGCGCGCAGGGCCAGCTCGCAGAAGCGCTCCAGCTCCCAGCCGAACTGTTCCTCGGCCGGACCCTCGACATGCGTCGGCGGCTTCTCGAAGCGCCAGAACAGCGGAGTGGGGGCCACGAACACACCCCGGCGGTCGGTGTCGCTGCCGTCCGTCGCCAGACCGAACGCGCGCGAACCCATGACGCAGCTGTAGATCGTGTGGTCGCGCACCAGGGTCTCGGAGAGCATGGACGGGAGCGTACGCGGCGGCTCACGCCAGGCGGATCGAATTTCCTTCCACCTTGATCTGCTCCGCGGGTAGCGGTTTCGGCGCCGGGCCGCCGGCCACCGAGCCGTCGGTGATGCGGAACTCGCTCTTGTGGCACGGACAGTGGATGATGCCGTCCGCGATGCTGCCCACCGTGCAGCCCTGGTGTGTGCAGATCGCCGAGAAGGCCTTGAACTCGTCCTTCTTCGGCTGGGTGACCACGACCTTCTCGTCCTTGAAGATCTTGCCGCCGCCCACCGGGATCTCGGAGGTCTTCGCCAGCTCCTGCCCGCCGGAGGCGTTCGCGGAGGACCCGGAGTCGCTGTTGTCGCCGTACTTGCTGCAGCCCGCGGCGAGCGTCGCCGCGCCCGTCGCGAGGAGAACCGTGCGCCGCGTCGAGCGGTGGGTCATGTCGTCACTCCGAACGTGCGGAAGAACCAGAGGGCGGACGTCAGCCAGATGAGCGTGAGAACGGTGAAGACCAGCCCGCCGACGAGCGGCAGCAGCCAGCCGGGGAGTCGCTGGGAGCGAAGCAGCAGCATCTTGGCACTGAAGGCACCGAAGAAGAAGCAACCCAGGGCGGAGTGCCACATCACGCGCGTCTCGTAGGTCTGGTAGCCCAGCGCGTACAGGCAGTGCACGGCGACCGGGACCGCCACCAGGAACGCGATCCGTCCCGACCAGCGGTGCAGCGTCGACGCCCAGCGCGGCCCCGGCAGCTTGCCGTACACCATGAACGCGCTGACCAGCTGGACGAGCGCGAAGAAGAACGCGGTCGACGCCAGCCACGACTTCACCGCGCCCGTGCTGCTGAACCCCGCCAGGTTGAAGGCCGTGCCGGCGGGATCGTGGACCTTGCCGTACACCCCGAGACCGACGGCCACCGCGGCGGCGACGAGGGCCGGGACGAGATAGCGGGCCGGGCTCGGGGCGCGATGGGCGGGTTCGGAGGGCGGGAAACTCTGGGTCGCGGCGTTCGGGTCGACGGTCATGGTGTCGTCTCCCAGGTCAGGAGGATCAAGGAGTTACGGGGTGTGCCGTCAGCCGCTGTCCGCCGACCGTCACCGCGCCCGTCGCCGGATCGATGGCCGGTGCGGCCGAGGGCTCTCCATCGCGGGTGACGATGCCGACCTGCTTGCCGCCCGGCAGGACGATCCAGCCGCCGACGATCCGGGCGCCGGCGACCTGGCTGTTCGCCCGGTAGAGCCCGGACGGCTTTTTCGCCTTGTCGATGGTGAAGGCGTAGTGCCCGCCGCCGACCTCGGCCGTGCCCCGGATCTGCTTGCCGCCCTTCAGCGTGCCGGTCAGCTTCGCACCGTGGTCACCGGTCAGGCTCAGGCTGCCGTCGTCCTTCACCGCGCCCTTCAGCCAGGACTCGATGTTGTGGCCGTCGCAGAAGTACGCGATCGCCTTGCCGCCGCGCAGCGAGACCGCCACCGCGGACGAGTCGTCGTCGGTACGGCCGGTGTAGACACCCTGGGCCGCGGCCGCCCGCGACGGCGAGGGGCTCGGTGACGCGGTGGTCTTCGAGGGAGTCGGTGACGCCGTGACGGCGGGCGACTTCTCCTTGTACGTGGACGACGCGCTCTTCGTCCCCGTCGTCGCGTTGAGCGACAACATGAACAGGCCGAGCAGCAGTCCCGCGAGCAGGGTGAGCAGCGGTCCAGGGCGCTTCATTCGGGCCTCCCCCGAGGCGAGTGTCCTGCCATCAGAGCGGACCGGCGGCCCCAACGTAAAGAGGCGCACAGGGGCGAGCCGCCCCAAGTAGCGAAATTGGGGCGATTCAGTGACATTGACAGGGCATCGGAGCCGCCGTCTCAGCGGGCGGGCGTCGCGCACCCGTCCGCCGCGGCCTGACTAGGCTGGAGGGTCGAAAGCCGATCCGTACATCAGCGAGGAGTGCAGCCGTGGCGGTACGAGCGGTCCGGGGAGCCGTCCAACTGGAACGGGACGAGGCCGGGCACATGGACGAGCAGGTCGGGGCCCTGCTCACCGCCATCCTCGAGCGGAACGCCCTGAGCGCCGACGACCTGATCAGCATCTGGTTCACGGCCACGCCCGACCTGCACAGCGACTTCCCGGCGGCCGCCGCACGCAAGCTGGGCATCGTCGACGTACCGCTGATCTGCGCCCAGGAGCTGGACATCGAGGGCGCCATGCCGCGCGTCGTGCGCGTCCTGGCGCACATCGAGTCCGACCGCTCCCGCGCCGACATCGCCCATGTCTACCTCGGCGCCGCGGCCGCCCTGCGCAAGGACATCGCCCAGTGAGAACCGCGCTCGTCATCGGCACCGGGCTCATCGGTACGTCCGCCGCGATCGCCCTGACCCAGCGGGGCGTCGTCGTCCACCTCGCCGAC
This sequence comes from Streptomyces sp. NPDC001137, assembly GCF_040298885.1. Lineage (NCBI taxonomy): Bacteria > Bacillati > Actinomycetota > Actinomycetes > Kitasatosporales > Streptomycetaceae > Streptomyces > Streptomyces sp. NPDC001137. The sequence goes on along the minus strand of NZ_JBEPBA010000048.1, from coordinate 4,125 downwards.
CACGATCCCGAGCAGGCCCGTACGGCCGCCGCGCTCGGCGCCGGCACCGACGAGGCCCCCGACGGACCGGTCGACCTCGCGATCATCGCCGCGCCACCCGCCCATGTGGCCGGAGTGCTGGCCGACGCCATCCGCCGGGGCGCGGCCCGCGGCTACCTCGACGTGGCCAGCGTCAAGGGCGGACCGCGTCGCGAGCTGGAGGCGCTGGGCCTGGACCTGTCCGCGTACATCGGCACGCACCCCATGTCGGGCCGCGAGAAGTCCGGGCCTCTGGCGGCCACCGGTGACCTCTTCGAGGGCCGCCCCTGGGTGCTGACGCCGACGAGGGACACCGACACCGAGGTGCTCAACCTCGCCCTGGAGCTGGTCTCTCACTGCCGGGCCGTCCCGGTCGTCATGGACGCCGACGCCCACGACCGCGCGGTGGCGCTGGTCTCCCACATGCCCCACCTGGTCTCCTGCATGGTCGCCGCGCGGCTGGAGAACGCCGAGGAGGCGGCCGTACGGCTGTGCGGGCAGGGCATCCGGGACGTGACCCGGATCGCCGCCTCCGACCCCCGGATGTGGATCGACATCCTGTCCGCGAACCCCGGGCCGGTGGCCGACCTGCTGTCCGACGTCGCCGCCGACCTGGAGGAGACGGTGCAGGCGCTGCGGTCCCTGCAGTCCTCCGACGAGGCCAAGCGCGGTGAGGGTGTCCTGGGCATCGAGGACGTGCTGCGGCGCGGGAACGCCGGGCAGGTGCGGGTGCCGGGCAAGCACGGGTCCGCTCCGCGGGCGTACGAGGTCGTGGCGGTTCTCATCGACGACCAGCCGGGGCAGCTGGCGCGGATCTTCGCCGACGCGGGTCGGGCCGGGGTCAACATCGAGGACGTACGGATCGAGCACGCGACCGGGCAGCAGGCGGGGCTGGTGCAGCTGATGGTGGAGCCGCAGGCGGCGCCGGTCCTCACGGCGGCGCTGCGGGAGCGGGGCTGGGCGATCCGGCAGTAGTTCTCCTCAAACGCCGGACGGGCTGGAGTGCAGTGACCGGCGGCGACCAGTGACCACTCGTCCGGACGGGTGGTCCGCACCCAGTAACCTTGTGCAGGGCACCATCGCGGCCCCGCACACCACCGCACCGCACCAGGAAGGTGTCCCCCCGTGGAAAACGGCGTCGCCAAGCCCGTGATTGTCGCCATCGACGGTCCGGCCGGCACCGGCAAGTCGAGCACGTCGAAGGCCGTCGCCGCGCAGCTCGGCCTGAGCTACCTGGACACCGGCGCCCAGTACCGGGCGATCACCTGGTGGATGGTGAACAACGGGATCGACATCGACGACCCGTCCGCGATCGCCGCCGTGGCGGGCAAGGCCGAGATCGTGTCCGGCACCGACCCGGCCAATCCGACGATCACGGTCGACGGCACCGACGTGGCCGCCCCGATCCGTACCCAGGAGGTGTCCTCCAAGGTCAGCGCGGTCAGCGCGGTGCCCGAGGTGCGCGCCCGGATCACCGAGCTGCAGCGCTCGCTGGCCACCTCCGCGGAGCACGGCATCGTCGTCGAGGGCCGTGACATCGGTACGACCGTGCTGCCCGACGCCGACCTGAAGATCTTCCTCACCGCTTCGCCGGAGGCGCGTGCCGCCCGCCGCAGCGGCGAGCTGAAGGGCGCCGACGTGCACGCCACCCGCGAGGCGCTGATCAAGCGCGACGCGGCCGACTCCTCCCGCAAGACCTCGCCGCTCGCCAAGGCGGACGACGCGGTCGAGGTGGACACCACCGACCTCACCCTCGCGCAGGTCATCGAGTGCGTCGTCACCCTCGTCGAGGAGAAGCGGGCCGGAAAGTGACCGCACCCTCCGTCCCCTCCGAGAAAGGCGCCGAGGTCGGGCGGCGGATCGGCGTCGGACTGATGTACGGGCTGTGGAAGCCGCGGGTGCTGGGCTCCTGGAAGGTGCCCGCCACCGGCCCGGTGATATTCGCCGTCAACCACTCCCACAACATCGACGGACCGATGGTCATGGGCGTGGCGCCCCGGCCGACGCACTTCCTGATCAAGAAGGAGGCGTTCATCGGCCCGCTGGACCCGTTCCTGCTGGGCATCGGCCAGCTGAAGGTGGACCGCTCGGTCGCCGACCGCGGCGCGATCACCCAGGCCCTGGACGTCCTGTCGGCCGGCGGAGTCCTCGGCATCTTCCCGGAGGGCACCCGCGGCGAGGGCGACTTCGCCTCGCTGCGCGCCGGCCTCGCCTACTTCGCCGTACGCAGTGGGGCACCGGTCGTCCCGGTCGCCGTACTGGGAAGTTCCGAGCGGCGGGGACGGTTGATAAAGGGGCTGCCTCCGCTGCGCAGCCGTATCGACGTCGTCTTCGGCGACCCCTTCGAGGCGGGCGACGGCAGCGGACGGCGCACGCGCAAGGCGCTCGACGAGGCGACCGAACGCATCCAGAAGCAGCTCACCGCGCACCTGGAAAACGCCAGGCGACTGACCGGTCGCTAGGCGACACTGAGTAGTGGATCAGCCCGGAGAAACCGGATGGTCCACCGATCACCACGATGAACGACGAGGTACGGACTTCATGAACGACCACATCCACTCCGACGGCTCGGGCGAGCAGCACGACCACGGAGCGCTTGGCGACGCCGAGTACGCGGACTTCATGGAGCTCGCCGCGGAAGAGGGCTTCGACCTCGAGGACGTCGAGGGCGCCATCGAGGAGGCCGGTCACGGCCCGCTGCCCGTCCTCGCCGTCGTCGGCCGGCCGAATGTCGGCAAGTCGACTCTCGTGAACCGCATCATCGGGCGGCGCGAGGCGGTCGTCGAGGACAAGCCCGGTGTCACCCGCGACCGCGTCACCTACGAGGCCGAGTGGTCGGGCCGCCGCTTCAAGGTCGTCGACACCGGCGGCTGGGAGCAGGACGTCCTCGGCATCGACGCCTCCGTGGCCGCGCAGGCCGAGTACGCGATCGAGGCCGCCGACGCCGTCGTGTTCGTCGTCGACGCCAAGGTCGGCGCGACCGACACCGACGAGGCGGTCGTACGGCTGCTGCGCAAGGCCGGCAAGCCCGTGGTGCTGGCGGCCAACAAGGTCGACGGGCAGAGCGGTGAGGCGGACGCGGCCTATCTGTGGTCGCTGGGCCTCGGTGAGCCGCACCCCGTCTCCGCGCTGCACGGCCGCGGCACCGGCGACATGCTGGACGCCGTGCTCGAGGTCCTGCCGGACGCACCCGAGCAGACCTTCGGCACCGCGATCGGCGGCCCGCGCCGCATCGCCCTGATCGGCCGCCCGAACGTCGGCAAGTCCTCGCTGCTGAACAAGGTGGCGGGCGAGGAGCGCGTCGTCGTCAACGAGCTCGCGGGCACCACCCGTGACCCGGTCGACGAGCTCATCGAACTCGGCGGCGTCACCTGGAAGTTCGTCGACACCGCCGGCATCCGCAAGCGTGTCCACCTCCAGCAGGGCGCCGACTACTACGCCTCCCTGCGCACCGCGGCCGCGGTCGAGAAGGCCGAGGTCGCGGTCATCCTGATCGATGCCTCCGAGTCCATCTCGGTGCAGGACCAGCGGATCGTGACGATGGCCGTCGAGGCGGGCCGTGCGATGGTCATCGCGTACAACAAGTGGGACACCCTCGACGAGGAGCGCCGCTACTACCTGGAGCGGGAGATCGAGACCGAGTTCGGCCAGGTCTCGTGGGCGCCGCGGGTGAACGTGTCGGCGCGCACCGGGCGTCACATGGAGAAGCTGGTCCCGGCGATCGAGACCGCGCTGGCCGGCTGGGAGACCCGCGTCCCGACGGGCCGTCTGAACGCCTTCCTCGGCGAGCTGGTCGCCGCCCACCCGCACCCGATCCGCGGCGGCAAGCAGCCCCGCATCCTCTTCGGCACCCAGGCCGGCACCAAGCCCCCGCGGTTCGTGCTGTTCGCCTCCGGGTTCATCGAGGCGGGCTACCGGCGCTTCATCGAGCGCCGGCTGCGCGAGGAGTTCGGCTTCGAGGGGACGCCGATCCACATCTCGGTGCGGGTGCGCGAGAAGCGCGGCAGCAAGAAGAAGTAGACGGCACATGGGGGAGGGGGGGGGGGGGGGGGGGGGCCCCCCCCCCCCCCGGGCGGGGGGGGAGGGACCACAGAGGAGAAGTAAAAC
>NZ_JBEPBA010000047.1:0-44582 GCF_040298885.1 Streptomyces sp. NPDC001137 | reverse complement strand
CGCACGACGGCGCAGCTCAAGCGGGTACTGGGAAGGGCGTGCCATAACTCGATCCTCTCAAACGATCGAGTCCCTACCGAACCCGGAACGGTTCATGCAGCAGTTCGTCAACCAGTCGCCGTGGCCGTGGGAGCCGGTGCGGCGGCGGATCGCCGAGCGGCTGGTCGAGGTGGTCAGGCCCGAGGTGTGGGTCATCGACGACGTCTCGTTTCCCAAGTGCGGGCGGGCCTCGGTCGGGGTGGCCCGGCAATACTGCGGGGCGCTGGGCAAGCGGGCCAACTGCCAGGTCGCCGTCAGCGTGCACGCGGCCACCGATCTTGCTTCCTGCCCGCTGGAATGGGAGCTGTTCCTGCCCGAGGAATGGGCCCACGACCTCCCGCGCCGCACGGCCGCGGGCGTGCCCGAGGAGGTCGGGCATGTGACCAAGGCCCGTCTGGCGTTGGGGCTTTTGGAGAGGCTGGCGGGCTGGCTGGGTTCGGTGCCGGTGCTCGTGGCCGATGCCGGCTACGGCCGCAGTGTCGCCTTCCGCCTGGCCCTGGAGGAACGCGGCTGGTCCTACCTCATGGCCGTCGAGCCCAAGGAGATCGCCCGCCCGGCCAATGCCCTCCCGTATTGGCCGCCCTACCAGGGCCTGGGGCCGCCCACACTGCCCCGCTACCGCGAGCCGGCCCGCCCCCTGCACCAGCTCATCGATCCGGACGCCCGCTTCGAGACCGTCACCTGGCGCCAGGGCAGCAAAGGGCCGATGACCTCACGCTTTGCGGTGCTCCAGGTGCGGCCCTCGGGCAAGGAAGCCACCCGCACCGCGCAGGAACAGGCCGGTGGACGCGGCCGCTGGGACGGGGTGCTGCCGCTGCGGACGCTGCTGGTGGAACAGCCTGCAGACGCCGACGAGCCCACCGGCTTCTGGATGTCCAACCTGCCCGCCTCCACTCCCATCGCCGATCTGGTGCGCTTCGCGAAGATGCGCTGGCGCATCGAGCACGACTACCGCGAACTCAAACACGGCCTGGGCCTGGACCATTTCGAGGGCCGCACCTGGCGCGGCTGGCACCACCACGTCACCCTCGTCACCGCCGCCCAGGCCTTCCTCACCCTGCGGCGCTACGACCCAAAAGCCCGCACGACAGCCTGAGCCTCTACCAGGTCCTCGACACGCTGCAGGACCTGCTGCGGTGCTGGGACGGCACCTGCACCACCTGCGGCCGCCCCCTCACCGCTAGCAGAACCAGAACCTAACGAAGCACTACTAGTCGACCAGAACACCCGCAACGTGCCGCACTGCATTCCCGCCGGATTCTGGGTGCGGCGTCAGGCGTGCAGCACGACCTTTCCGGCGACGGTGCCGGACTCGGCCAGCCGCATTGCCTCGGCGGCCCGGGTGAGTGGCAGCTCGGCGGCGATCTGGGCAGTGATCTCACCGCGCTGCAGCGCAGCAAACACCTCGGTGAGGTCGGCGTGCAGCCGGGCCCGGAAGCGGCCGGGGCTGAGGGCCCGGCCGGCCCAGACGTTGAAGAAGTAAGCGCGGCGGCGGTTGGGCAGGGCGTTCCACACCCAGACGCGGCCGAGCAGCTTGAGCACGGGCCACTGCTTGGAGCCCTCATCGTCCCGGGTCGAGGCGCTGCCGTAGGAGACGAGCGTGCCGCCAGGCGCGAGAAGGTGCCAGGAGTCGACGACGCTGCGGCCTCCGACGTGGTCGAAGACCGCGTCCACTCCGTCCGGCGCCAGCTCGCGAACGCGGGCCGGGATGTTCTCGGTGCGGTAGTCGATCGGGGTCACCCCCCGTTCCCGTAGGGCCGCGTGGTGGCGCGCTGAAGCGGTGCCGATCACCTTCGCGCCCACGGCCTGGGCGAGTTGGACCAAGACCGAGCCGACTCCCCCGTTGGCGCCGTGCACCAGGACGGTCTGCCCGGCGCGGACCCGGGCCTTGCGGTGCAGCATCTGCCACGCCGTGATGCCGTTGACCACCACGGTCTCCGCCTCCGCCGCGCCGACCCCGTCCGGGACCGGCACCGCGTCGGCGGCGTCGACAACCACGTGGCTGGCCCAGCCTCCGACCTTGAGCAGCGCGGCCACCCGGGTGCCCACCAGGCCGGGAGCGACGCCGTCGCCCGTCGCCATGACGGTGCCGACCAGGTCGTAACCGGGGACGAACGGGAAGGGCGGCTGGTCGTAGTAGCGGCCGCGGCGCATCTGCTGCTCGGCGAAGGACACGCCGGTGGCCTCCATTCGGACGACGACCTGGCCCGGACCGGCGGTCGGGACGTGCCCGCGGCGCATCTGCAGTCCCTCCGGCTCGACCTTGCCCGGCAGCACGACCTCGACCATCTCTGCAGCGTTCATGGCGACCTCCATCGATCCGACCAGCACAGTTAGTAGCTGGTACTTTCGTTAGAAGTTATAACTCCGCCGCGGAGTGACAGTCAAGAGCGTTCGTAATAGGGTCTAACTCAGAACGTGCGCCGGGCGACGGATCCCCGGAAGCCGGTGATCACACGCGAGAAGGGATGAGCACATGACCGTCGCGGGCAGGGAGACACCGCGCGACCGCTACCGCGCCCAGCTACGGGCCGAGATCAAGGAGCGCGCCTGGGAGCAGATCGCTGCCGCCGGGGCGCCGGGGCTCTCCCTGAACGCCATCGCCAAGCAGATGGGCATGAGCGGGCCCGCGCTCTACCGGTACTTCGCCAGCCGAGACGCGCTGATCACCGAACTGATCCGGGACGCCTACCGCAGCCTTGCCGACACCGTCCGCACCGCTGCCGCCTCGGGCGCGGACCTGGCGGGACTGGGACGCGCGCTGCGCGCGTGGGCACTTGACGACCCCCAGCGCTACTTCCTCATCTACGGCACGCCGGTCCCCGGCTACCACGCACCCGACGACATCACCGCGATCGCATCCGAGATCATGCAAGCCCTCCTCGACGCCGCCCATCCGACCGGCAAGACCGTCGTCACCGTGGACGACGGCCACCCCGACACCCGCCTGGAGGCCCACCTCGCCCAGCACCGGCAATGGGCGGCAGACCACCCCGCGCCCCCGGCCGCCCTGCGCCGCGCCTTGCTCTTCTGGACGCGCCTGCACGGCATCCTGTCCCTAGAACTGGCAGGCCACTTCACCGGCATGGGACTCGACCCGACCGAGCTCTACGACAACGAACTGCGCCACCTGAGCCAGTAGGCGCCCCCTCCAGGCGCAAAGGCTGCGGCGATCGCGGGAACGGCTGCCTCATGACTGCCGAGTCTCGTGCGTGCGATGCGCCGGTCGTGGTCCGGGGCCGGGCATCACATGCGGCACGTGCCGCGTCCTGGACGTATGCACGTCACGGGAAGTGCAGCCAAGGATCCGACAGGCCCATTGACATGCATGCCCGGCTCCGGGCGGTGAACCAGCCGCCTTCGCCGAGTGGTTCGACAGTTAGGGCTACATCGGCTCCCGCATCCAGGGCGGCGGCCATCAACGCCTGGTGGTCCACCGACAGGTCCTCGACACCGACCGCCTTCTCCCGGTGAGGCACCGCGCGTCGCGGCCCTACCGGCTTCCTCCGCGACGCCCCGACAGCCACCACCACAGGCGCTTCCTCCTCGGCCAGTGCCTCCAGATACTGCTCCAGACCGATCACTCGGCGCCTGAGTACCTCTTCCGCGTCCACCAAGTCCGCCCGCACCCCACACCAGTTCGGCTTCCAGCGACACCCACCACCACCCGCTCCGAACGCGGCACCCGCCTCTGATCGCCTGCCGCACCCTTCGGCGTGCTACCTTCCCCTCCATCAATCACCAGGAATCCTGATGGTTGGTGACGTCAAGCATGTCCTCGAAGGGAGCCGGTATGTCCCTGTTGGCCCGGCCGGCGGTGGCCGCCGTAGCCGCCCGAACGATGCAGCGCCTGACCCGGCTGGCCGACCGGCGTCCCAGCGGGCCCGGATCCGCCGCCGCCTCACACGCCAGGTTCCCCGAATACCCGCGGAACGTCGACGAGTTGACCATCCCGACGTCGACGGCCCCGGCCCGCGCCACGGTCTACCGCCCTGCGGCAGAGGGAGTCGCGCCGCCGGTCCACGTCAACTTCCACGGCGGCGGGTACGTCGTCGCGCTCACCGAGACCGACGATCCCCTGTGCCGCTTCCTCGCCGCCGAGGCGGGCGTGGTCGTCATCAACGTCGACTACGCCGTCGCGCCGCAGCATCCGTTCCCAGCGCCGCCCCGGCAGGCGTACGAGGTCGTGCGATGGGTCGCCGAAAACGGAGCGGAGCACGGCTGGGACGCTTCCCGGCTCACCGTCGGCGGACAGAGCGCCGGGGGCGGCCTCGCGGCGGCCGTGGCTCGGCAGGCACTGGAGGAGGGCGGACCGCCGATCGCCCTCCAGGTCCTGCACTATCCGCCGCTGGACCTGGTGACGAACGCCCGCGAGAAGCACAGTGCCGCCGCCAGGCCGGTGCTGCGGCCCTGGATGGCCGACGTCTTCGACACCTCGTACGTTCCCGACCCGGCGATGCGTGCCGACCGGCTGGTGTCACCCGCGCACCCGTCGGACACGGCCGACCTGAAGGGGATCGCACCGGCGGTGGTCATCACGGCCGAGCTCGACCTGCTCAAGATGGAGGGTGTGCGCTATGCCGACCGGCTCAGGACGGCGGGGGCGCTGGTGGAGCACCGGGATGTGCCGGGAGTCGACCACGGGTACGACGGTTCGGACGACCAACGGGCCCGCGAGACCTATGCTCTGATAGCCCGTCACATACGGCAGGCGGCTGCCGGCGCCTAGGGTCTCACCGGCCTCCTGAGGGCCCCACACGCAGTTGGCGGGTGTTTGGCCGCACGACCCCCGGGACATGCGAACGGGCCGGGGTCCTTGGCGCGCTCGTCCGCTCCGGCCGCTGGACCGCGCCGGTTCACCTCGGCGTCGTTGGCGCTGACGTTGCCGGGGTGCAAGGTCGCAGCCAGCTGTTCGCCGGTGTTGTCATAGGTGGCGACGAACACATGATGTCCGAGGAGGCCGTTGTAGGTGCCGTGGGCTGCCTCCTTCCGGCGGTGCCGGGATCAGCGTCCCCCGTCGCCTCATCAGTGGACCGGAGCGTCACCCGCTTTGCGGCCGCGAGGTCGGCCGGTCAGGGCGGCGAGGGTGTCGTCCAGGTCGGTGGCCCTGGGCTGGTTGTGGGGGAGCTTGGCCAGGATCTTGGCCATGCCACAGGTGTTGGTGAGGGCAGAGAAGACCAGGCCGCCGGCGACGCCCGCGGAGAGCCAGCGGGCCGTATTCCAGCATTGACCGGCGATCAGGCCGGTCAGGACGAGGGATCCGGCGGCGAGGCGGACTTGGCGGTCCATGGGCCAGGGGGTGCGGGTGCCGGCCGGGCGGTGGGTGTCGTGGCCGAGCTGCGTCCAGGCAGTGGTACCGCCGGTGAGGGTGGCGGCGGTGATGCCCTGGTCGGCCAGGCGTCGGCAGGCTTGGGCGGAGCGGGCGCCGGAGGCGCACACGATGAGTAGGTCGCCACGGTCTGCGGCGGTCTTCAGGGCGGGCAGCGCGGCATCGAGGCGGTCGAGGGGGATGTTGTGGGCTCCGGGCAGGTGGCCGGAGGCGTATTCGCCGCGGGTGCGCACGTCGATGACGGTCAGCTCGTGCAGGCGGACGTTGGCCTGATCGGCGGTGAGGGCAGTGGTGGGGGCCACGGAATTTCCCTTTGCTTGGTTCGGGTTACCCCTTCGGTAGGATACCCAAGGGGGTATCTCGAAGGAGCGTGGGTTGTGGAACTGGCGATGGCGGCCGAGGAACTGAAGACAGTGGTCAACCGGCTGCGCAGGGCGCAGGGCCAGATCGCCGGTGTCATCAAGATGATCGAGGAGGGGCGGGACTGCGAGGACGTGGTCACCCAGCTCGCCGCGGCGTCGCGGGCTCTGGACAAGGCCGGTTTCGCGATCATCGCCACCGGTCTGCAGCACTGCCTGACCGACGCCGACATGGCCGCCTCCGGCGACCGGGAGCAGATGCGTACCCGGCTGGAGAAGCTGTTCCTGTCTCTGGCCTGAGCCGTGGTGACGCGACGCCGATCATCCGTCTGACTCCTCAGGCGAGGGCGTCGATGAGCATGAAGGCGGCCACCGCCAGTAGTACGACGGCGAAGGTTCGTTGCAGCAGGGTGCCGGTGACGTTGGCGGCCAGGCGTTTGCCGTCCCAGGCGCCCAGGATCGCCGCCCCGGTGAAGGGGCCGATGACCGCCCAGTTGACGCCGGAGGTGGTGGCGCCGCGGGTGACCAGGGAAGCCAGCGCGTTAGCCGAGATGACCAGCAGGCTGGTGCCTACGGCGGCCTGCATCTCGAATGCCAGCACGGTGACCAGGGCCGGGACGGCGAGGAAACCTCCGCCGACCCCGAGCAGCCCGGTCAGCGCGCCCAGCCCCACGCCGGTTCCGGCGGCCTTGGCGGGCCGTGCCTCGCCGGCTGCCCGGCCGGTGGCGGTGCGGCTGGGGCGCAGCATCTTGACGGCGGCGAGTGCGGCGATGGCCGCGAATGCGGCGGTCAGTACCGGCTGGGGCAGGCGGGATGCGGCGGCTCCAGCTGCGGCCGCGGGCAGGAGTCCCGCCGCGGCGAACAGAGCGCCGGCTTTCCAGCGGACGTTGCCGGTGCGAGCGTGGGCGTACAGGGCGGTGAGCGAGGTGGCCGTGACAATGATCAGGCTGGCGGTTGTCGCGGCGGCCGGTGTGAAGCCGAGCAGGTAGATCAGCGCCGGGACGGCCAGGACACTCCCGCCCCCGCCGAGCGCGCCGAGCGCGAGCCCGACCACCGCCCCGGCGATCAGGGCCAGGATCAGAGCACTCACGCTATGACACCGTGGCTGCCGCCCGGACCGATGACCGGCAGCCCCGCACGCGCCCAGGCGCTCATGCCGCCGGTGACGTCCGTGACCTGAACGCCGCGTCCGGCCAGCAGCTTGGCAGCCTGCTGGGAGCGGTGACCGGAGCGGCAGATCATGACCACCGGCCTGCCCTGCGCGGCTGCCGGGAGCGACGCCCCTGCCGCCAGTCGGGAAAGGGGCAGGTGCAGTGCGTCGGGCGCGTGCCCTGCGTTCCACTCCGGTGTTTCGCGTACGTCCAGCAGGACGGCGGTGCCGTCGCCCGTCTGCTGGTGGGCCTGCTGGGGGGTGAGGCGGCCGGGGCCGCGGCGGAGAAACGCAAACATCGTTTGATCACTTTCGTGGGAGGGGGCGAGGAAGTGTGTGTCAGTCGGTGCGGCCGGGGCCGGTGAGGGTCAGTCCTGCCTCGGTGGCGGCGTCGAAGCCGTCGTCGATGGCGACCACGTCGCGGCCCGCGGCATCCAGCAGGGAGGCGGCGATCGCCGCGCGCATCCCGCCGGCGCAGTGGACCCACACCACTCCGTTCGGCACCTCGTCGATGCGGCCGTGCAGCTCGTGGATCGGGATATGGACGGAGCCGTCGATGTAGCCGCCCGCACGCTCCGCATCCCGGCGCACGTCCAGCACGACCACGTCGTCGCCGCGCTGACGGACGTCGGCGAGGTCGGCGAAGCGCGCACGGGGGAACGAGGCGAGCTGCTCGCCCTCGCGGATCCAGCCGACCGGGTCGCCGGTGGCGGCGGCGGCCGGGCGGTCGATGCCCACCCGCGCCAACTCCCGCTGCGCGTCGGCGATCTGCTCCGGGTTGTCGGCGAGCAGGGTGACGGGCTTGCCCGACGGGAGCAGCCAGGCCAGGTAGGTGGCGAGCTTGCCCTCGCCCTCGAAGTTGAACGACCCGGCCACGTGCCCCTCGGCGAAGGCCATGCGGCTGCGCAGGTCCACCACCCACTCACCGGCGGCCAGCCGGGAGGCGATCTCCTCGGCGTCCGCCCGCCCCGGCGGGGTGAGGTCGACCGGCGCGGGGCCCGCGGCGTTGGCCGGGCCCATGTGTACGTAGTAGGCGGGCACGTCGTCCAGCCCGGCGAGCATCTGGGCGACGAAGGTGTCCACGTCCAGGGTCAGCGCGTCGTTGGTCTCGCGCTCCTTGCCGATCGTGGTCGCGTCCCCCTCCGCCTGGGACGAGGAGCAGAAGCTTCCGAAGCCGTGGGTGGGCAGCACCGGCACCTCGTCGTCCAGTTCGTCGGCCAGCCGGCGGGCGGAGGCGTGCTGGGCGCGGGCCAGCTGCTCGGTCAGTCGCGGTTCGACCAGGTCTGGTCGGCCGACGGTGCCGATGAGCAGGGATCCGCCGGTGAACGCCGCCACGCCGCGCCCGCCCTCGGTCAGGGCGTAGGAAGTGTGGTGCGGGGTGTGCCCGGGGGTGGCGATCGCGCGCAGCGCCAGGCCCTCGTCGACCGTCACGGTGTCGCCGTCGGCGATCGGGGTGCGGGCGAACGACACGTGCGCCCCGGCAGGCACCAGGTACTGGGCGCCGGTGACGCGGGCCAGCTCCAGGCCGCCGGTGACGTAGTCGTTGTGCACATGGGTCTCGGCCACGAAAGCGATGCGCACCCCGCGGCGAGCCGCTGCGGCAATGACCTGGTCGATGTCCCGCGGCGGGTCTATGGCCACCGCGGCATTGGGTCCGCCGGCCAGGTAACTGCGATTGCCCAGGCTCTCGAGCTCCAGGGTGTCGACGAAGAACACGGCTCATGACTCCTCTCGGACGATGTACCCCGGGGGGTATCTGACTGCTACCCTAACAGCTATACCCGGGGGGGTATCCTCAAGGACGGAAAGCGCCTTACTCAAGGCTTCGCCCGACGCCAGCAGGTACTCGCCGGGGTATAGGGGAATCAGTCGTTCCGCATTGTTCGGGAGTGCCCGTGTCCTACGACCGCACCATCCGCCTCGACACCGACTTCGACACCACCGTCACCGCCGTACGCAAGGCCCTGGCCGACCAGGGCTTCGGCATCCTCACCGAGATCGACGTCAAGGCCACCCTCAAGGCCAAGCTCGGCCACGACATGGAGGACTACCTGATCCTCGGCGCCTGCAACCCACCGCTCGCCCACCAGGCCCTGGACGCCGACCGCAGCATCGGGCTGCTCCTGCCCTGCAACGTCGTCGTCCGCCGTGACGGCGACACCACGCTTGTCCAAGCCCTCGACCCGGGGACCATGGTCACTCTCACCGGCCTGCCCGCCCTGGAGCCGGTCGCCGCCGATGCCACGGCCCGGCTGGACGCCGCCCTGGGCTCCCTTGCCTGACCCACTCAGTCCGGCCGGCGACCCCAGGGAGGAATGGTCAAGATCTGTGGATCAAGATCTTTCGGTGCGTTTGTCACATAAGTGATCTGATGGTCGGAACCAGCACATACTGGAGCTATGGGGCCCACAACCTCAGCGGCCAGTACGGCTGGCACTGGGTCTGCAACAACCAGACCGGCGGCGCCCACGCCCACCTCTGCAAGGGCTACAACGGCGTCAACTGCGACTTCGACATGGCACCCGGCGTGGCCTACTGGGTCGACATGACCCCCGTGAACTCCATCACCCTCGACCGCCCGTAACACCCAAAGCCCCAGGGTCGGCATCGCACACAGCGGTGCCGGCCCCGCCGCGTGTCACGATGCTTCGGGGATCCCCTCCGGGAGCTGGGACCCGGACCGTCGAGGCGATGGCAGCGGGCCCGCCCGATCCATCCATCTGGGCCCGAACACGCCTCCATGCCACGGCCATCGGCAGCGGAGCGCCGGGGTTAGATCTTGGTCGTGGATGATCACCTTCTGTGGGGCGTGGTGACCTGACGAATAGCCAGTGGGCCCGGTTGGAGCCGTTGTTGCCGCCGGGCATCAAGCCGGGCCGTCCACCGGCATGGACTCGGCGGCAGCTGATAGACGGCGTACGTGGCGTGGCGGAACAATCGCCTCAAGCGCCACCGGGCCGTCGCCACGAGGTACCACAAGCTCGCCATCCGCCACGAGCCGACCGTGCTGGTCGCAGTCCTCAACGAGTGGCTGTGACCAGCGCTTTCCCACCAGACCCTAACCGACACGCCCGGGCGAGTGCCCCGGCATCTGCCCCGCGCCCTGGATCAGGCACTCGATCAGGTAGTCGCCCGTGTCCTCGTCGTTGGTAACGCCGTGGGTCTCGCTGCGGAAGCCGGGGAAGCGGCGGTCGAAGGACTCCAGGGCGGTGAGATAGCGCAGCAGCGGGCCGTCGGGTGCGCCGATGGACTCGCCCGGCATCAGGACCGGGATACCAGGCGGGGTGACCGTCACCATGGCGGCCGCCACCCGGCCCGCCGCCTCCGAGATCCGGACCCGCTCGGTGTCGCCCCGCACCAGCCGCTGGTAACAGTGCTGAGGTGGCGTCACGGGCTGCGGGAGCTGCTGGAAGGCCGTGTCCAGAAGCTCCACCAGGCGCACCGAGCGCAGTTGCTCGTGCATCTCCTGGCACAGCCCGCGCAGGGTCAGGCCCGCGTACCGGCGGGGATGCGCGGCGACAGCCTCCGGCAGGACCCGCTCCAGGGGGGCGTCGGCGTCGTAGAGGGCCTTGAAATCCGTCAGGGCGTCCAGCAGGGTGCCCCACTTGCCCTTGGTGATGCCCATGGAGAACAGGATCAGCGTGGTGTAACTGTCGGTCTTCTCCACCAAAATCTTCCGGGTGGCCAGATAGGCGGTGAGCACCCGGGCCGGGATGCCCTCCTCGGCCATCTCGCCGGTGGCGCTGATCCCCGGACAGGTCAGCGTGACCTTGATGGGGTCCAACATGCAGTGGCCCTCGGTCAGTCCGGGGAAACCGTGCCAGTCGGCGCCGGATTCCAGCAGCCAGCAGGACTGGTCGGTGCGCAGCAGATCTGGCGGGGCTTCCTCGAACGGCAGCCGTTCGCCGGTCGCCGGGTCGGTGACCGTGTCCGGCTGCCACACTCCGAAGAACCACGACGGCCGGTCCCCGGCGCTCTCGATCCGCCGTCGCAGGCGCACCATCTCCTGACGGAAGCGGATCGCCTCGGTCACCGCCTCGTCGATCAGCCACTCGCCCTGCGGGCCGTCCATCATCGCTGTTGCCACGTCGAGCGAGGCGATCATCGGGTAGAGGGGCGAGGTGGTGCCGTGCATCATCAGCGCCTCGTTGAACCGGTCATGGTCCACCGGTGCCCGCGGTGCGGATCGCATGTGCACCATCGCGCTTTGCGACAGTGCCGCCAGCAGCTTGTGCGTGGACTGGGTGGCGAACACGGTCGGGCGGTCCGGGCCGGGGAAGGCATCCTCATCCACCGACATGCCGTAACGGCCGGCATAGAGCGGGTGGAAACGGGCGTACGCGAACCACGCCTCGTCGAAGTGCACCCGGGGCGTACTGGCGGCGAACGCGCGAGCGGTGGCTACGGCGTCGTAACTGAGGCCGTCGTAGGTGGAGTTGGTGAACACCGCGTACTGCGGGTGCGGGGACACCGCGCCCTCGGTGAGCGGATGCGCGGCGATCCGGGCCGCCACCGCGTCCGCGGCGATCTCGGCCGGGGGCAGCGGTCCCGCCAGGCCGTAGCCGTTACGGGTGGGGACCAGGTAGACCGGCCGGGCACCCGAGACGACCAGGCCGTGCAGCACGGACTTGTGGCAGTTGCGGTCCACCAGCGCGATCTCGTCGCGGATGACGCTGAAATGGCCTACCAGGCGATTGCACGTCGAGTCGCCGTGCAACACGAAGTAGGTGAGTTCGGAGCCGAACACACGGGCCGCGTTGCGCTCCGCCTCGCCGATCGGGCCGGTGTGCTCGAACAGCGAGCCCAGTTCCTCTACCGAGATCGACAGGTCGCTGCGCAGCAGCCGCTCCCCGAAGTAGTCGTGGAAGGCGCGTCCCGCCGGTGACTTGAGGAAGGCGACACCGCCGGAGTGGGCCGGGGTGTGCCAGGAATATTCGTGGGCGTCGTCGAAGCGGCGCAGTGCCCGGAAGAACGGCGGTAGCACGGATTCCCGGTAGGCGTGGGCGGCGGTGGTGATGCGGCCCGCGATGAAGCCCGGGGTGTCCTCCAGCGGCCAGACATAGCCCACGACCGACTCGGACACCCACAGCGGCAGGTCCCCCAGGCCCTCGTCGGCCATCACCAAGAAGACCGGCAGGTCCCGGAATCGGCGGCCGATCCGGCGCAGCAAAGCGCTGCCGCCCGGAGTCCCGTCGAGGGTGCTGCCCGGCCAGGCGAGTGTGCCTCGCGGCGCGGCCAGCGCAGCGCCGGGCCCGTCACCGGCTGCCCTGGGAAGATCCCAGGCCACCAGCGCCGCCGCCAGACCAGCCTCGGTGCGCAGTACTGCGTCCGCGTCCTCCACCGTTACCGCCCACCGGACTTCGAAGCCGACCGCCTCGATCGCGTCCCGGATCTTCCGTAACTGCTGAGGCCCGGCGCCCTCCCCCCGAGGGTGTTCCGGTACCGCGACCAGGATGCTGCTGTCAGCCATGCCCTCTCCCGCCCTCCACAGCGGCGCCCCGGCCGCCCCGGTCAGTGTCCTGGCGGCCCATCAGGCAGAACGGCGGCCAGGACGGCAAACCACCGCTATGGCGGAAACCGCCGTCCCGACGTTGACTTTCGCAACACCCCTGGAGTGGCCTTTTTTTGCCGGCCCACGGGCCGTCGCAGGGACACGCCGAGTCCACTTGGTCACGGCCGATGAGAGGGTCCGGCCCTGCCCGTGCGCTGCGACCCGGGCCCGACCGTCCGGTCCGGCCATCGATTGGCCCTGGCCATGGCGCCGGGGCGTCACCTCGGGGCGGTGTCGACGGCCGCCGCCGGTTCTTGTTCAACACCTGGGCCCGCTCGGGACGCACGGCTTCGAAGTCGCGCTGCAGGCAGGGCTGGAGCGGGCCTTTCCGGTTGATCCGCCACGGTTCTTCCCGACGGTTCCGCACGGCTTCGCCGACCCCGCCGTCGGGGTCGCCGATCTGACGGCCGCCGGGTTCGCCGTCGAGGAGGAGCAGGAGCTGACGCTTCAGGGCCGGGCCGCGTCGACCGCCGACCTCGCCACCGGCTACCTCACCGGGACACCGGTGCGCGCGGCCGTCAAGGAGCGCGGCGACGGACCAGCCGTCCGGGCCACTGTCATCGAAGAGATGACGGCCCGTCTGGGCCCAGGGCCGGTCACCACCCCGATGACGGCGTACGTCTTCCGCGCCGCGGCCTGAACGCCGAACGCGCCCCGTTCGAGGACGGGCGTGAGTCGATCGACGGGGCGTGTCGCGGGGGCGCCCGGTGCTCATCAAGCAACCTTCGCACCCGGACTCCTCGTCACACGACGGCGAACGGTGTCCGATGCGGCACTAGAGTCTGTGTGTGGTTGTGATCAAGCAGTGTGACTGCGCGCCCGAGTCGACCAACTGAGTGTCCGCTGTTCGACAACTCGGCCACGGTCGGCCTCTTCGACGACCGCTCAGGGGTCCGTTTCAGCTCCGACTGCTTCGGCGGGCCGATGCCCAGTGCCCAAGCCTCACACGCCGATGACGTCGCTGAGATCGGCGTGGAGGAACTGCGGGCCGTACAGCTGCTGTCGGCCACGGTCGACAGCCCGTGGGTGCACAACGTAGACGTGGAGTTCTCAACGCGTAGGCCGCGGCGCGATCACCATCCTGGGGGCATGGAGATGCGACAGCGACTCTTCTTCGTCTTGCAGTCGCGCCCGCGGTCTGCGCGCCATCTTCTTCGCGGCGGCCTTCTTCGTGGCCGTCTTCTTGGCTGGTGATCGGGCACCTTCCGGTCAACGCCTTCGTGCTGCTCGCCTTGCAGCCAGTCGTTATCGACACCGGGCTTGTGCTCTCCGACAGGAACTTCCTGGAGGTGCTCGGATCCGTGGCATCATCCACCCCTCCCCCCGGCCCGCATCCCGGCCATAGCGGCCTTTTGCTCTCAGCAGTCATCCGGAGGGGTGCCGGAAATCTGTCGGCTGCCGGTTCACAAGGTCCGCACGGACATCAGCGTTCTCAATGACAGCATCGAGGTACCGGGCGGTGAGCGTGATCTGTCGGCGCGCCTGTGCTGCCATGTGCCCCTCTGGCGTCTGCCTGGCGCATTTCTTCGCTGCCTCCACCTGTGGCGTCTTTCCGGTCTGCTCCTCGGCGGCCGGCGCAGTCCTCGGCCCGGGCGGGGCCCTGCCCGCTCTCGTCCACGGGGCCAGCACCTCGCCGACCCGCGAGCAGGCGATGGCCCACTCCTTCCATTCCCGCGGCCACGGTCAACTCGGCCTGAACACTGTCCCAGCTCACGCTGTTCCAACAGCCCAACCACCGACGGCATCCACGACCTCCCAGGCAGGGACAGCACGACAGGCCACAACTCCCACGGGATCGCCGACCCTCCCGACCAGCGGAAACGCAGTCCTCAAGTCCGAAAAGACAACAGCTCCTGAGCTCAATTCACCCTGAAGGACCTTCCAGCGGGTCTGGGCGCGCCATCTATGGTTTCGTCTCAAATATGCCCAAGATCTCCAAACTCACCGCATCCCGGGTACAGCAGTTCGGTCCGGTGACTGACCGGCGCGAGGACATGGACGGTTACACGGTCGAGTTCGTATCTTTCTCCGGGGACGCCGACCTCGATGGCCCGCTCAAAGCCCTGCCCAAGAGTCAGTGCCCCTGCTCTCACTGGGGCTACGTCTTTGCCGGACACGTGCGCTTCGTCTTCGACGACCACGAGGAGGTGTACGAGACCGGTGATGCGTTCTACACCCCGCCTGGTCACCGGCCCTACGTCGATGCCGGCACCGAACTCCTGCAATTCAGCCCGACCGAACAGCTCGCCGAACTTGAGCAAGCCATCGCGGAGTGGATGAGCCAGCAGCAAGGGGGCTGAGAAATCGATGCGGGCGACCAGCATGGTTGTGGATCAATGGGTAAGGAGTCGACAAGACCCTGGTGGGTCACTTTGCGCGCACCCTGCATGGCTGAGCGTTGACAGGTGCTGAGGGAGAACCTCCCGGCCACGGGCCCGGGGGGCTCGGCGCGCTCAGGAGAACTCACAGCATGTCTCACAGTAGGGTCGGGGGGCCAGGTCTCGTTGTAGAAGCCAACTGCGAACCTGTCTCATGAGACACATCGAATTCTGGCCGAGACACGCCGAGCCCCTACCTCTTGTCCAGGCAACCTGTCAGCCCGGGCGCCGACCGTGCGCCCGCTTGATCCGCCTCTCAGCACTAAATTCCGTCTGATCTGGCAATGGTGCGGAAGATTCCCACCACTATGGATCTTTCAGGCATTTCAGGCTGTGGGTGTTGTTGATGAATACGGCAAAGCCGTTTGAAATGCCTCTCGTGAATCAACACCAAACACC
The DNA here is from genome assembly GCF_040298885.1 of Streptomyces sp. NPDC001137. Taxonomy (NCBI): domain Bacteria; kingdom Bacillati; phylum Actinomycetota; class Actinomycetes; order Kitasatosporales; family Streptomycetaceae; genus Streptomyces; species Streptomyces sp. NPDC001137. Next base: position 29,377 of record NZ_JBEPBA010000047.1, on the reverse strand, counting down.
CACTCAGGGATGTTCGACTTGGTCCCGAGTTCGCGCTGGTGTGCCAGGACGGTTCACGCGGACGGCGGAAACGGCTGAGCGTGACGCAGCACACCGCTGTCCCTCGGGACGAAGACGGCAGTGAGCCAACGATCCCACGTCGACCGGATTTCGATACGGGCGACGACAGAGTAAAGGATCTCGCCACGGAAGGCGCGGTCGGCGATCACGAAGGCTTCGAGGCCGGTGGTATTGAGGGGGATTTCACGAGCATTCGTGAGTCGGAACCGCCATCCCGCTTCGGCGGTGCCCGCCCCAAAGCCGGAGACGTGCACCAAGGTCCGGCTGGTCTCCGTCCGGACGGTTCGGCCGCTCTCACCCAGGGTGCCGAGAACGACCGGCGAGGGCAGAGACGCGGATGCCTGGAGTCTCGCGGACCGCTCCTTGACCACGAGTTCCTGTTCGTGTCGTTCATCCGGCCTCAGTCTGCGGATCAGCGGCTGATTGCCGCCCGATTCCTCCCCACCGGTGAAGCTGAGGACCAACTGCGCCGAGAGAAAGCGACACCCCTCGTCAGGAAGCAGCGTCAGGTCGAGACCGAGCACCCAGAGCCGTTCGGTGTCCCCGGTTTCATCACTTATCTGATGCCGCAGATCATCCGGCACGAGGGACAGATCGGCGTCTGACGCCGCGGCTGTGCGCCAGAGGGGGCGTCCGAGGGCGATGCGGTTGGTCTTGTGACGTGCCGTCCGCCAGATCTCCTCTGCCCGCCAGGAGCGATTCTCCCTCCTGTCGAGCAGTTCCAGCTCGAACGTGGCGAAAGGCTCTTCCTCACCGGGACGGATCGCGCTCATCCGCTTGACTCCATTCGATGCGAGGCCAGCCAATCAGTTTGAAGGCGGCCCAGTCGTACGGTGGCAGTGTCCGACTCGCTCGGCGCTGGACCGTCGCCAAGGCCAGGGACACGTCGATGAGTCCGGTCTCGTCGCGTTGCCGAACCATGTCTCGGTAGAGCTCCAGCATGAGGGACTGCGTGACCGAGTCCCGCACGGGCCACAGTGTGGCCAACACGGCCCGGGCACCGGCTGCCAGCACACCCCGCGCAAGGCCCAGGAAGTCCGAGGGGACGGCTCGGCCCTGTCCTGTCTCGCAGGCGCTGAGCACGACCAGATCGGCGCGCAGCCGCCAGGCGTTGAGGTCACGCAGTGAGAGGATGTCCCCGCGCATCGGGTTGTCTGTGGTCCGCAGCAGCAGGCCGGAGTCGAGGAAGTCGTGGGCGTCGAAATAGCCGTGGCACGAAAAGTGCACGAGGCAGGCGTCCTGGACGCTCTTGCGCACCGTCTCTTTGTCCAGGTTCCGACCCGACATGCACGGTCCGCCGAAGGCGAGCGAGACCGCCCGTGCCTCGTCCGGGAAGGCCACCCCGACGGTGACCAGCCGGGCGAGTGGGTCGGCAGGTGGCCGTGGAGTGCGAAGTGCCAGGTCGAGTGCCGCGATGCTGGGGGCGTGGACGATGGGGGCACGCTCGACGAGCGGCGATCCATTCGCGTACGTTGCCGCGTGCAGGGGCAACTGTTGAAGTTCGCCTTCCGGTACGAGGACTACGAGTTCGCCCTCCTGAATCCGCTCCAGCGCGGGCTTCAGCAGCCGGCGCAGGGTACCGGGCCAGGTCTGGGGGCCGTCGCCGCCGTAGTCGAGCATCTCCAGCCGGAACGTGTCCAGTAATGCGGCCACTTCGGCCTCCGTCATGTCGGCGTCGAGGAATTCCGGACGTGCCGCGTCGGCTCGCAGAACGCCAAGCACGGGGCGTCCGCCCATCATGTCCAGCGTTACGGCCATGGCCGGGACGCTCATGGCGCGTAGCAGCGCGCGAGTGGTGTTCGTGGCCGAGGGCAGGGGCTTCCGGGCGGCTTCCGGGAGCCCCTGCCGCTGTCGTATGACCAAGAGATCGGTAAGCCCCAGGGCGCGGGCGTGATCGAGTGTGTCGAACGCGCGAACTGTGTCCCCAAGCCGCAGGAAATGCTCGGCACACCCCTTGATCAGCGGCACCGCCTGATCGGCGAGTGCGACGCGGTCGCGGTCCTGCCGTAGGGCCCGGCGCTGTGCGGTCCACCGCTCGGTAAGGGTGTTGAGCAACCGCGCGACATCGGCGGTGTCTCCGCGTGTCAGAGCCAACCGCAGCAACTCGGTCTCCGCATCCGCCGTCAGCCGGTCCTGGCCTGTGTCGAGTGCGAGGCCGTATGCCTGTTCGGCGTCGGCCTGGGCCGTGTCGGGACGCAGGTCGTGGAGCAGCCTCGCTCGATTGAGTCGGGCCATCACCTCGTTGGCGCTGTTGTGGTGGGCGTGGTGCACATCGATGGCGCGTCCCAGCTCGCGCTCGGCGCCGTCGATGTCGCCGTCGTCGAGGAGCCGCTGGGCCCGGTCGGTCCACAGCCACGCGCGCAGTGCCGGATCGGTGGACCGTGTCGCACCGACACGTAGCCGCTCGGCCGCATGAGCCGACAGCTCGTCCGACGACGCGGACATGGTCGCCAACAGTGCGAGCGTGCGCATGACGAAGTCCTCGTTGCCCTGCGCTTCCAGGTCGTCGAGGTTTGTGACGGCCAGCTGGATGGCCTGGTCACGTCGGCCGAGCAACAGGAGGGTCGCGGCGAGGTTCATCCGGTTGACCGCCACCTCCCGTTCCCTGCCGAAGCTGCGCAGCATGGCGATGGCCTGTTGGTAGGCGTCCGCTGCTGCGTCAAGTTGGTCGTCGTACCGCAGGGCGATGGCCAGGTAGCCGTGAAGTGCGGCCGCCCTGGCGTCGTCGTACAGTTCCTCGGACAGGCGTAGGGCCGCGCGGTACTGGTCGATGGCTTCGGCGGCACGTCCGCTGTGCCGATAGGCCATGCCCAGCGCCTCACGTGCGTCGAGCTCTGCCTCGAGATCGCGCCACTGCAGGGACGTAGCCAGGCTCAGAGCGTCCAGCAGGAGCCGCTCAGCCCATTGCGGCTGGGCGAGGGCGAGCAGCGTCTCTCCGGTGACCAGGGCCGCGGTACATCGATCGGAGCCCCTGTCCAGCGCGCCCACCTCTTGCTCCATCTCGTACACGGTGGCCATGGCCGTCAGGTCGTCATGGACACCGTGAACCGCACGGGCACGCTCGGTGAGGGCGGTGAAATGCGACCGCACAGCGGACTCCGTTGCCGCCTCGCCGCCGCGCATCCGCTGCGAGATCGCATGATGGTGAAACGCCGCTTCGGGCTCCCGTTCCTTCAGGACGTCGTTCCATGCCATGTGCACCTCGACGAGGGTCCATGCGTCGTCTGCCCGGTACGCGGCAGGCGTCGCCTGCCGCAGAGCCTCGACGGCGTCGTCCGTGCGGTTCTCCTCCTGGTGCACACGGGCCAGTTCCAGATGGGCGCGGGCCCGATAGAGTGCGTGCGACTCCGGCAGCAACAACAGGCACCGCTTCAGAACCTCGCGGGCCCGACCGAAGTCGCTCAGCGCGACGAGCATCGTGCCCGACTCCAGCTCGATCTCCCCCACGAGACTGCGCCGCCCTTGGCCCAGCGCGGCATCGGCAGCCTGTTCCAGCAGGTGCAACGCGTCTTGCGTACGACCGTGTGCGTGCAGTTCGCGTGCTCGGCTCCGCAGAGAGTCAACGGAGTCGGCCATCGATGCGACGGGCACGTGCGCGTCGGCTTTCTCCTGGCCCGCACCGCCGTGCGGATCCGTCAGGGCGATCAGCGCATCGACCTTCGCGGTGTACTCGGCGACATCGGCATCGACAGGAGCTAGCCGCAGCGCCTCGGCCGCGCGCCGTGCCTCGGCATGGGCCTCTTCGATCTCACCGTTCCCGCCCAGCGCGGACGCCAAGTTGTACCTGCTGAAGAAGCGATGCTCCCAGTCTCCGTCACAGTCGGCGGACTCGGCGTACCGGCGCAAGGTGTCGACAGCCCGTGCGTGGTGCCCACGGTTGGCCTGAATTCCACCCAGCATGGACAGAGCGTCCAGCAGCACGTCCCGGTGCGCCGCTCCCTCCGATGCATGGTGACGTGTGAACTCCGCCCCGTCCTCGGACACGTGGTCCGAAGCCTCTTCGACCCGGTTCACGACATCCCTCAGCGTCCGCTCGGCTGCGGACAGGTCACCCGTCAGGCTCCAGGTCCGCGCGACGAGCAACTGTGCCGTCAGGCCGTGCACCGGGTCGGCGCTCGCGTCGAGGGCCGCCGCGGCCACCCGGGCGAGTGGCAGCGCCGTCGCCGCGTCAATGGCGGTGAAGCGGCGCAGAAGCGGCACCAGCAGGTTCGGGGTCAGCAGCGGCTGGTCATCACGATATGCCGTCGCCAGGGCTTCCTCTTCGCGCAGGCTGCCTGCGTGCAGAAGTTCGGCGACCTCCAGCAACCGTTGCCAGGGCCCGGAGTGCACGGCAGTGAACAGGGCACGGCCGGTGCCTTCGGCGAGTTCATCCACGACAGCACGCAGGGCCGCGGAAAGCCTGAAGCTTCCGGTCTGCTGGGCACCGTGGATGAGCGTGACGGCGATCGGCAGCAGGCTCTGGCGCTCCAGGTCGTTCAGCTCGCACGCACCGCGTACCATCGTGTCGGCGTCCGGGGAGTGGGCCAGCCGGAGCAGTGTCCTGGCCTGTTCTTGCTGGTCTCCGAAGGTGGAGAGGTCGAGGGCGTCGAACCATGTCTCAGTCAGATGCCGGTCGATCGGGTGGTCCTCCAGATCCTCCCTGCTCATGATCTCGAGATAGCCCGGATCGAGTTCGACGGTTGGGTCGATACGTTTGGCCAAGTGGTAGTGCAGGCGCGCCTCCTCGTCGGCTCCACGCAGCCTCAGCACCCTGGCCAGGTGAGCGTGCACGTCGGCCCAGAACGGGCTCTGGTCGTACATCGCCAAGGCAGCGTGCCGTGTGACGTATGCCGGATCATGTTCCAGCACCGAGCGCAACTCGTTCTCGGCGACCGCCAGTTCTCCCAGTCCTTCGTGGCACAGGGCAATGTGGACGCGTGTGACCAGGTCGTCCTCGCGCGTGCCATCCGAGAGCATGTCGAGGGCTTCGACGTAACGCTCCATCGCCAGCAGGGCGTTGCCTGCCAGGGCGCGGGCGCCCTGATGACCGCCGTCGGCCTGGAGCGCGCGCCGAGCCCACTCCAGGCTCTCGGTGAAGTCCCGCCGGTGGGAGGCCACACAGCCCACGCTGTAGAGGGCCTCCGCCGAGTCCGGCGTGAGGGCAAGTGCCTGCTGGTAGGCGGCTTCGGCCGCATCGAGCTCCCCCTGGGCAAGTAGTGTGTCGCCCCGCTCGATCGCCTCCCTCGTACGTCGTTCGCGCGAGCGCCAGGACGTGCCGCGGTTGAACATGTCAGCCTCCTCCGGGTAGACGTGGTCAGAACACCACGGACCAGCCCTCAGGTCCCGCCGAGCCGATGGCGTACGAGATGCCGTGCACCACCTGACCGTCGGTGTTCAGGAGGGTGGTCTCCACGGTGCGGCTTCCGAGTCAGGTGCTATCCGTGAGGGGACGAGAAGGCAGGCGCCCGCGTCGAGGGGCCCGGGGCACGGCACCGCCGTGACTGAGGCGCTCGACGACGCGCCATTCGGTGTGGGCCGAGTCCGGCGAGGCGTTGATGAGGAGGACGTTCTTCGATTCGCGGACCGTGCCAAGGGCCTCCACGAGCTGCGCTGGCCGGCGTGCCGGCGGGTAGGGCACCCTCGACGGGGAGGGCCTGGCCGGTGAGGTGGTCCTTCGTCCACTGCGTCGACGAGGCCCAGCAGCTCAGACGGCCGCTCTTGCAACTTCACGTGCGTCAAGGCGCGGCAATAGGTCTCGTGATCACCCGTCAGATGAGTCTGGCGGTGTCGACTGACGGCGTCCCCTGGACAGGCTTGGACAACGCGTGCGGTTAGAACGCCATAGGCCTTCAGTCGCATGACGACCAACTCCCCCGTGGGGCAGCCGCGTCGCTCACCCCGTGGGGAATGGTAGTGGACTCTCCCACTGCGCCGCCCGTCCGATCGGCGATTTGCACATGGGGGAGGCCGTCGCCCGGCACGGGGTGCAGCTCGCCTTGCACACAGGGTCCAACAGCACCCTGTGTACGAGGGAGACATCGACCTGTTCATGGCTCTGACCGACCCCCGCTACGTCTTGCTTTGCCCCGACTCCTGCCACATCGCCCTCGGCGGAGGCGACCCGGTGGCCGTCGCCCGCCGCCACCGGCAACGCATCGCCTTGGCCCACTGGAAGGACCCGGTCCGGCCGATCGACACCGACCTCACCGTCGACGAAACGGTCTACGCCCAGCAGCAGCCCTACATGGCCGCCCTCGGCACCGGCATCGTCGACTGGCCCGGCTGGGCCGACGCCATGTCCCGCACCCCCTGTTCCGGCACCGTCCTCATCGAACTCGACGAGGCGGCAGACCCGGTTGCCGCGCTCCGGGCGGGCACGACCGGCGCCGGCCGGGCTTGGTCCGTCACCAGCCGGTCAGCGGCGGGGGGTGACGAGCAGGGAGGTTACGGGTCCAAGTGTCCGCCGCCGAAGTCGTCCAGATAGCGGGTCAGTTGGGGCGGTCGATATGCGGCGTCCCGGTTGTCGTAGCGCTCTTTGGCGGTCTTGGCCAGGTACTCGCGGCCGTCCGGCTGCCGGGTATCGGCGTCGACCAGCTGGCCGATGGGCCGGTGATAGGCGGCGATCAGGCGATACAGGCCCTCTCGGGAGGGGCGCAGCGTGGCCATGGGGTTGGGGCGTGCGGGGAAGCGGGCCTTGTCGTCGAACTCCAGGCCGTAGCGGACGGCGTGGTCGACCATCCAGCGGAGGGTGATGTCGGACAGGCCCGTGTCCGGGAAGCCGCCGCCGATGTCGACGTGCACGCCGGTGAACCACACCTGCCTCAGCTCCTGCTTCCGCTCGACCGCACCGGGCCGCTGGTGCCACAGCGCCGGCTGGAACGGCGGGCGCTCCTCGTCAATGGCCAGAGCATGGAAGGCGCCGTTCACGTACTTGCTCAGGTCTGTGTCGTGAAAGGCCCAGCGCTTATTGATCGGGGCGGTCAGCCATTTGGGCAGGCGGGGGCCCAGGTCGGGGATGCCGAGGGAGCCGACCGTGTCCCATACGCCGATGAAGCGGATGTCCGTCTCGTGCGCGTATGCGCCGCGGAACAGACGTGCGGCATCGCTGGACGGTGGGTCGGTACGACGGCGGTACAGGGCCCATGCTTCCTCGATCCGGTCAGCGTGCTCCCGACGCAGGATGCCGCTGTTGCGTACGAGTCCAGCGAGGCTGCGGGCGGTGAAGGCGCCCCGGCTGAATCCGAAGAGGTAGAGCTGGTCACCGGGGTCGTAGCTGGCGATCAGGAATCGGTAGGCGTCGAGTACGTTCTGGGACAGACCGAAGCCGAACGCTCCGCCGCGCAGCCGTTCCCAGCGTTTGACGCCGACGCCGGCGTGGTAGTAGACGCGCTGTTCGGTGCCGTCCTCGGCGTTCCGGCGGACCGTTTGGGCGGCCTTGGCGACATTGCTTCTGTTCGGCTGGTCGGCTCGGTTCCATGTTCCGTCGCAACAGATCACCAGGCGCTTGGCCATGGCGTCCCACCTCCCCCTGCAGCCCGGGTGGGTCCCAGGTTCTTGTAGAGATGAGACCGGGGCCGCCCGGCAGATACAGCGGGCCCGGTCGTCAGTCAAAGATGACGTCGTAGCCGCTGGCAGGGCCCGGGACGTCGAACTCGCGTATCCGTTCGCCGAGGCCGGTCACGCGGGCCCGGCAGCGGTAGCGGCCGGCGGGCAGGCGGTCGACGAGGAAGTGGCCCTCGGGGGTGGTGTGCGTGGTGTGGACCGGTTCGCCTGCGGTGGTCTCCACGCGTACCCAGGCGCCGGGGATCGGGGCGCCGTCCGCGGTCAGCACCGTCCCGCCGATCCGGATCACCTGATCGGCGCTCGCCGCTCCCGTCTGCCCGATCGTGGTGGTCTGGATCGTCTGGGTGGTGACCAGCGGGCCCAGCTCCTCCGCACCCGGGGCGACCGGCACGGTCACGGTGAGGTGGATGCCAGGGCGCCAGGGCTGGCGGCCGCCCATCGTGCCCCAGAACTCGGCGTACTTGGGGAAGCCGTCGGCGGGGAGCACGCCGGTGGGCAGCGTCGCGTCCGCGAGCAGTGGGGGAAAGCCGGCCGGGAGTTTGCCGGGACCGTAGATCTCGGCGGGAGTGAGCGGCTCGGCGGCGAGCAGGACGGCGGCGGCACGGTAGAGCAGCGCGTGCTCGTCGACGGTCGGCTCGACCGCCTGGTTCGGTGTCGCCGGGCTCCAGGCGGTAATCAGGTAGTGCAGGTCGATCCGGCGCGGGGCGAGGTGGCTCAGGGCGATACCCGCGAGCTGGGTGCGGGCGCGTTCGTTGGTGCGCAGCTGCCGGTTCTCCCGGAGCTCCACCAGATACACGTTCAGCGCGAGCCCCGACAGGTTGCCGACGAAGGTACGCCAGTTCTCGTCCGGCGGCTCGAACCGCACCTGCGCCGTGGCGGCCAGCCCGTCGACCCGGGCGACCAGGAGGTCCCGCAGCATACGGTCGATGTGCTCGATCACGGCGGCTCCCTGGGGCGCGTTCAGTGCGATGCGTAGATCGTCATCTCGAAGATCTGCCGGGGGGTGCCGCCGTCGTCGACGAACACCCGGTACTCGACGGCGCTGGGGACCCGGCCGACGCCCGCGTAGTCGTTGTAGGCCTGGACATAGAAGCGGCGGCCAGACTTCATCTCCTGGGCGAGAGCGTCCTCCAGCGCCTTGATCTCTCCCTGGTTCAGCGACCTCGGCAGCGGGCTCAGATTGAAGATGCGCCCGTCGCCGCCGAACCGGCTGGCCAGGAGGTGCCCCTGCTCGGTGCCGCTCAGCTTGCCCATCATCTGCTCCGCGCCCCACCGCTGATCGGAGTGGCGTGGCGCCTTCGAGGCGCGCAGCCACCCCTCGGCCATCAGCGGGCGGTCGTGCTGATCGGTCACATGGTGGTGCGGCGGGTTCTGGCCGTTGAAGAACCGCGCATCCGGGTCGACCCGGGAGTGGCGGCCATCGTCGGCTCCGACCCTCTCGATCACGGGTTGAGGATGCGCGCCTCCGCTGCTGGTTGCGGCGGGCTTCTTCTTGGGAGGTGCGGAGGTCTTCTGGGGGGCGCCGGCCGTCTTCTTGGCAGATGTGGCCTTCTTCTTGGGGGACGTGGCGGTCTTCGTCGGGCTCGTGCCGGCGACCTTCTTGGGGGACGCAGCCTTCTTCTTGGGTGGGGCAGTGGTCTTCGGGGCGGGTGCGGTCTTCTTCTTCGGCGACGTTTTCTTCGGCGTCGTTTTCGTCGGCGTCTTCTTCGGGGTTGACGTGCTCTTCTTGGTCGATGGGCCCTTCTTGGGGCCCATGGCGGACTTGGGCGGCGGGGCCGTGTGGGCGACCGGTGGTTCGGCGGCCGGGGGCTTGGGGGCGGGGCGTGGTTCCGGGGCGGCGGTCGGGTGTGGTTCGGGGGTGGTCGGCTTCGGTGCCGGATGCGGTTCCGGCGCCGTCGGCTTCGGGGCATGCGGCGGGTCCGGGGCGGCTGTCTCCGCGGCGTGCTTCTCCAGAGTCGTCACGGCCGTCTTCGCGGCCTTCTTGTCGACGAAGCCCAGCAGTTCGCGGAGGAAGGTCTTGAAGCGTTCGAGGAGTTCGAAGAACGGCTTGAGGACGGGTTCGAGCCACTGCATGGGCTTGCTCAGCAGGGCGGCGATGAGGTCCTCGATCACCTTGATGCCGGCGCCGACCTTCTCGGCGACATTGCCCACGCGCGCCAACAGGCCCCCCAGCTTGCCGAGTTCGGCTCCGACCGCGGCGACCGCCTCACCCGCGCCGAAGCTGAAGACGAACAGCAGCGTGTTGCTGACGACCGCGCCGACGTCGTAGCCGATGTTGTAGCCGAGCCTGGACCACTGGGTGTTGGTGAGTTTCTTGCGGGTCTCGACGGCCCACTGCTCCAGTCGGCCGGCGTATCCGGCGGGAGGTTCGGCGGGGCGGGCGGGCTGTTCCTCCTCCTTGCCTGAGAAGTGGAGGATCACGGCGTGGGCGGCGTGGCTGCCTATCTCGCCCGCCTTCACCTCCAGCCCCCTCATCACCTTGTCCGGCAACTCGACCGCGTGCTTGAGGAGTTCGAGCGCGCTGAGGTTCTTGCCCGTGTCCTTGAGGAAGGTCCGGAAGTCGTTTCCCAGCGCGCGGGCCTTGGCGATCAGGTCCTCGGGGTGTTCCCAAACCGCGCGGCCCAGGTCGTCCGCCATTTTGTTCAGCTGCTCGGCCAGTACGACGATCCCGAACAGGTCGGTGACCGGGCTGATGAAGCCCAGGACCGAACCGGCCTGGTAGGCGAGGGTGAAGTCCAGGAGGTTGCGAGGGGTGGCCAGCTCCTTGACGCCCGCTGCCAGATCCGTCAGGGAGACCTCGTGCGCCAAGGTGGACACGAAGCCGTGCACGGCCGCCGCGGCAACGCGCAGGGTCGGGCCCCCGGGCAGCTGTGAGATGACCACGTCGATGGCCGCGCGCACCAACTGGCCCTTGAGCCCGGTCGGTTCCGGTGGCTGTGCGGCTGCCACGGCCTCCTGTGTCGCCTGGTTGCCCGCCGCCCGCTGGGAGTCCAGGAGACCACCGGGGCCGGACGGCGCCTTGCCCGCCTCGGTCGTCGGGCCGCCCAGGGTTCCGGCCTCCGACTTCGCGGGGAGTTGCGTCTTCACCGTCGCGTCAGCCATCGGTCGCTCCGGGCAGCTCCTCGTCCGAGAGCTCCTTGCCCATCTTCTGGTACTCGCGGCGCACCGCGTGCAGCACATGGGCCGCCGTCACCGGCCCCGCCCCCGCCAGGAACGCGGCGGCCAGGGCGACGTTCTTTATGTGGCCGCCACTGAGCGTGAACCGGGCGGCCAGCGCGTCGGGGTCGACGTCGGCGGCGAGCGGGGCGTCCTGGGGCCAGATGCCGTGCCAGATCCGGGCGCGGCTCGCCTCGTCCGGGAACGGGAAGCGGACCGTGAACGCCAGCCGCCGGGTGAAGGCCTCGTCCAGGCTCTGCCGCATGTTCGTGGCGAGCAGGGTGATGCCCGCGAAGGCCTCCATGCGCTGGAGGAGGTAGGCGACCTCGATGTTGGCGTAGCGGTCGTGGGCGTCGCGGACCTCACTGCGCCGGCCGAGCAGCGCGTCGGCCTCGTCGAAGAGCAGGACAGCGCCTGCGCGTTCGGCGGCGGTGAAGATCCGGTCGAGATTCTTCTCGGTCTCACCGATGTACTTGCTGACCACGCCGGCCAGGTTGATCCGGTAGAGGTCGAGGTGCAGCTCCCGGGCGAGGACCTCGGCGGCCATGGTCTTGCCGGTGCCCGGCGGCCCGGTCAGCAGTACGCCGACCCCCGTGCCCCGGGACAGCTTGCGCCCGAACCCCCACTCCCGCAGGACGCGGCCCTGCCCGGCCACGCGCGCGCAGACCTCGCGCAGCGCGTCGAGTTCGTCCTCGGGCAATACGAGATCGCCCCACTGAGCCCGGGGCTCGATACGGTCGGCCAGCTCGGCGAGTTCGTGCCCGACGGTTGCACGTGCGGCCGCCGAGAGCCCGGCGAGCGTGTCGTCACGTGCCGCGTCGGCGGCTTCCGTGATCGCGCGCGGGGTGAGCGGGTAGCGTTCGGCCAAGGCGTCGAGATCGGCAGCCGCGACCGCCCGTCCGGCGAGGGCCGAGGCCCAGTACGTCCGCCGCGCCACCGCGTCGGGGGTCGCGAACTCATAGGTGTGTACGGGAAGTTGCCGAAGCGCAGGCTGCCAGGGCGCCGCTCCGGTCAGTACGGCAGGACCCGGCGCCTCGGCCAGGGCACGGGCCGCGAGCTCGCGTCGCTGCCCGTCGAGCGTGTCGGCGCCGTCCAACAGGGGGATCGCGCCGTACAGTTCGGCCTCGCGCAGGAAGCAGAAGAGGGCTTCGCCGAAGGCTGACGGGTCCGTCGGCGCCAGCAGCAGCTCGCCGTGCAGCAGGGGCCTGCCGAGGAGGGCGGCGACCGTCCGCGCGGCCCGCTTCCGCCCCGAACCGGGTCGGCCGCGCAGGTAGAGCCGACGGCCGGCCAGGAGCACGTCCCTTATTTCCGCGGCCTGTTCGGCAACCGGCCCAGGGTCTGCCGGCACGAGTCGGCACCAGCCCGCCAGCCGCCGATCCAGTCCCGGCACATCCAGCAGTACGTCCACGATCTGTTCGTCCGGCACCACGTACCGTGCCAACAACGGCGGCTCGACCTGATGCGGGTCGGCGACCAGCCGCACCAGCCGGTGCCGCAGCAGCGGGGCGTCCGTGGCGAAGGCCGATCGGTGGCTCAGCTTGTCGGGGACGTCCTGGCACAGGAGGTTGAGGGTGAGTTCCACGGTCGGCCGGCGCCGGGTCACGTCGTCCTGGAGGTAGCCGTAGAGGCGCTCGTAGCGCAGGTCGACCTCGGGGGCGAGGGCCACGAGCAGGACGTTCAGCTCGAACGCCGAGAGTTCGTAGCGCTCGGCGAGCCATGCGATGCCGGGGAGTCCGGCGGCCGTTCCGGGTCCCAGCGGAGACACTCCCGGGTCCCGCGCCAGCAGCCGGATCACGTCCTCCGCGCCGGTGTGCAGGCCACGGAAGGCGTCCCGGGCGGCTCCGGAGCCGTAGGACGTCGTGGCCGCCGCGACGGCCTCCGCCAGGCGAGCGTCGAGCAGGCGGAGGCTGTCCAGGATCGGCGGAGTCTCCGGTGAGCCGTCGACGTCCAGCAGGCCGGTCACCCCGGCCTCCCCGGCGGTGGCATCAACCGGTGGTTGACGTTCAGGTCGGCGGAGACCCCGTGCTCCTCTGGATGCCGGTAACGGCCGTACTCCTCACCCTCCTTGTCGCTCTCCACGACCAGCGGGTTGGCCACCGCGTACGCGTCGTGCCTGACGCCGGTGACCTGCCAGCAGACCTCGGTGCCCGGCTCGCCGCCGGCGATGGAGAAGCGGTTGTCCGTCAGCTTGCGGGAGATGTGGAGGTTCGGGGCCGGGCGGCCCACCGCCGTGAGCTGGTACCGGAAGCGTTCGTTCAGTGCCTCGAACCAGTCCGGCAGAGTGATCTCGGCCCCGCCGTTCTCGTCGAGGACGACCTCTCCGTCGTAGACGTTCTTCATCTCGTCGCTCTCGACGGCGCAGTGGCTCAGATAGCGGCCGGCCGGGTCGAGAGGGTGGTCGATCATGAACTGGACGGCGCTCTTCGTGATCTTTCCGGAGACGATGAGGTCGCCCCAGAACTGGCCGGCCGGCTTACCGAAGGCGAACAGCCCCGTGCCGTTGCCACTGATCGCCTGGAGGGCGAAGGACTGCGCGGAGTAAGCGGCGAGGGCCGTGAGGCCGTCCTCGTCGGTGGTCACTTGCAGCTTGCCCTCGGGGTTCTGGGTGCCCATGCCCACCCGGCCGTTCTTCAGGGAGATCCCGGGCCGCCACCACCCGTCGTACTTGTCGTACAGCGTCGGCACCCCACGCTGGTCGGGCGTGCCCCCGTTCGCGTCGATGTTGATCGCGAACGCCGGCCTCTTCTGCGCGTTGAGGATGCCGATGGCCGTGCTGTCGCTCTGCGCGAGCAGCGGCACGTTCGTGACGGTCGAAGCGCCCGTGCCGTCCTCATCGACGAAGCCGCCCTGGTCGACGGCGTGCACCCGGGCCAGTGCCTGGGTGCGGCCGACGCAGAGCCGGTCCCGTACGACCGCGTCGCCGGCGACGTCGAGGTCCACGTCCGGGGTGGTGGTGCGGATGCCGACCCGGCCACGCAGGACCGTTGTGCCGAGGACCGTGCTGGTGCCGTGGACTGAGGCGGGGCCACGGACCACGGCCCCGCCGGTGACGTCGAGCTCAGTCTCCGGGACTGCGGTTCCGATGCCGATGCGGTCCCGGAAGACGGCGGTGCCCTGGACGTCCAGGGGCGCCTCCGGCTGCGTGGTGCCGACGCCGACCCGGCCGGTCGAGGGTGCCACCCACAAGGCCGAGGCGTCCCTGTCCGGCGGCTGCACCGACAGGCTCTGCGCTTTCAGCACCAGCCCGCCGTTCCGTAGCGCCCGCAGCTCGCCCGCCGACGCCTCGCCCGCGACGGCCAGCGCGCCGGCCCTCTCCACGCCCGTCCGGGACAGCGGGACGCGGTTGGGGGAACTTCCCACGGCCTGGCGGTTCACGACGTCCAGCCCGGTCACGTTGCCGCCCGTGTCGATCATGACCTCGGCGAGGATGATCTCCGTGTCGTCGTCGACGAACTCGTTGGGTTTGCGCAGCCGCAGCAGCGGGGTGGTCTCCGTGTTGAAGGCGCCGGCGGCGATGCCGGTGAAGTCGAAGGTCTCCGCCCAGGTGATGGTGAAATACCGGGTGCCGATCAGCCCTTGCGTGGACAGCACGACCCCCAGCTGAGCGACGGTCACCAGACTTCCGTCCTCCAGCTTGGCGTGCCCGCCGACGGCCAGCGGCATCAGCCGTCCCAGCCCGTCGAGCGCCACGCCGGGCGCGACCCGCACGCCCTGCTGGCCCACCGTCGCGTCGACGGCGAGCCCGATGGCCACGCCCTTGTCGTGCAGGGCCGAGCCGTGCAGCCGGTGCAGCGGGCCGTAGAACCCCTCCTGGTCCTGGCGGCTCTCGCGCAGTCCGGTGTCGCCCTGGCGGGGCTCGGGCGGGTTGACCGTCGGGTCCATGTAGTCGGTGCGGACAAGCCTCTCGGTCATCTGGGAACCCCTCAGTTGGCGCCGATGGCGGTCAGTCGGGTGGTCAGGGCGGATGCCGGGCGCTCGCGTTCCAGGGCGTCGGCGAGGCTGCGCAGAGCCGCCCGCTGGTCCTCCGTCGTGGCGCCCGTCCTGGCGAAGTGCACGATCACCCCGATCTCGTGGGGCGTGGCGCGGAAGTTCCGGCGGGGTGTGGCGTTCGGGCCCGTCTCGTCGCGGCTGAACGGCTCACCGCCGTCGCAGAGATAGACCGTGCCCTCGTCCCGGACCATCCCTCGCGGGAACACCAGGCCGCCCGGCACGGTCGCCCTGGTCACCCGGGGCGGGTCGGCGCGCAGGTCCACCCGGTACAGGGCCGGAGGGCGCAGAGTGCGGCGCAGGTAGGGGCGGTTGGGGTCCTGGTCGGGCTGGAGGCCCACGTCGAGGACGAGGAGCAGATGGGTGTCCTCCTGGAGGATCGCGTACGGCGCCAGAAGCGGGTTGTCCGCTGCGGGGACGTTCGCCAGCAGGGGCGTCGGGGCGCCCCCGGCCGGGTCGACCCGGAACAGCTCCGCCGGTCCCTCGGCGCGCGCGTCGCCGATGACGAGACGACCGTCGGGGCCGACGAGCAGGCAGCGCGGGACCGTCAGTCCGGGCAGCGGGATCGTGCGCGGCACAGCGGCAGGGGCGGCCAGGTCGAGGTCGAGGACCCGCTTGTCCTTCTTGTTGAGGACGAAGAGATGACCGGCCTCGCACACCGCCGCCGCGACGTCCACGACTGCCTTGACCGAGGCGTGCGTCGCCACGGTCTGCTGCTCGTACGGTGTCGCCGAGTCCACCCGCGACAGCCGCAGCCCGGCCTGCTGCACGTCGAGGACGTACAGCCGCCAGCCGGGCGGCGTCGCGTCGACCGCGAGGGCCACCGGTGGGGCGAGGGCCCAGCTCGCCGGGCCGAGGGGGCGGGGCACGGGCGGCCCACCGGTCCAGTCGGCGTACGCGCCGGTCCGGGTGATCCGCCAGACCCCCGGCGCGGGCACGCCGCCGACCCCGCCCGCGTCCCCCACCACCAGGTCGCCGTCGGGGGTCATGGCCATGCACTGCGGGCTGACCAGCCCTGAGTGGGCCGGGGTGCGGTTGGGGGCCGGACGGATGTACGGCCCCTGCGCGAGCAGGGCGTTGATGCGGGACTCCGCGCCGCGCACCGGCCTGCAGAACAGCACCTTGGCGCCGGCGTCGAGCGTGATCCGCTGCCGCTCCGGCGCCGGGACCGCCAGCTCGAGCAGCCCCGCCAGCCCGGCGGACGTGCCCCGCAGCAGATGGAGCCGCATGATCCCGGCCACGACCCGGCGCCGCTGCTCCGTGGTCCAGCCGGACCGCAGCTCGAACCCCAGCCAGCCGGCCAGCCAGGGGAGGAACTCCTCCGGGGTGCGGGCGGGATCGTAGAGGTCGGGCAACGCGTCGATGGTGGTCATGACCGGGGTGCCGGGGGTGGCGATCCCGTCGTCGATGCCGCCGAGAATCTTCTCGAAGGCCGACAGCAGGTCGCCGAGGTCCCGCGAGCGCAGGACCGACGGCAGGTGGTCGAGGTAGCTGCTCATTCCTCCGCCCCCGTGGTGTCGCAGGTGCCGAAGCAGACCAGTTCGTAGTCGGTCACCTGCACCTGCGGGCCGAAGGCCGCCGGGAGCGGGACGGGCCGGTGGAGGTCGTTGTTCCAGGCCTCGCCGGTCTGGTGGTACGGCGGCGGGGTAACGGGGCGCATCCGCAGATCGGCGAGGTAGCCGATCTCGGGGTCCGGCTGGACCGCCTGGTACATGTCGGGCAGGTAGACGCTCTGCCCGACCTGCCAGCCCCGCCCGCCCGGGCCACCCTGCACCGGGTGCAGGAACCTGGCGACCCGCTCCTTGACCCGGGCCGTCTCCGCCGCCAGACCGGTGGTCAGATGCATGTCGACGGCCCGCTTGAAGACCCGTACGTCGACCGTGACGTCGACCGGCAGATAGCGGGGCAGCTGTACCTCCAGGCGGGCGGTCACCTCGCGTCTCGGGTCGAGCGCGGCGATCACGTCGTGGACGAGGACGACCGACGGCACCGGTTGCGGCTCGGCCACGCCGAGGTCCGGGACAACGATGAGGTTCACGTGCCCGGGCGCGCGCAGGATCGAGGCGTACGTCCACGGGTCGCCCTTCAGCCACCTGGCCGACGGGCCGTCCTTCTCCTGCGTCCGGGGGGCCAGACAGCGCACGGTCGCGACCCCCGGCACCTGCCGGGCGAGGAACTCGTAGTCCTCCGCGGTGATCGCCCGGTCCCGCGTGCGCAGCAACTGAGGTGCCCGCGCCTTGGTCTCCTCGACGGGCTCCTCGTCCAGCCCGCCCGTGCCGGGCACGAGGTTGGTCACAGAGACGATCCCGGGCACGCCCTCGGCGAGCGTGGTGACGGTGCCGGGCAGCACGTTGCCCGCGGCGCCCGTGGCGACGTAACGGTAGACGGCGGCGATGTCGGAACCCTGCGGCGGCACAACCCCGACGGTGCCGAAGACGACCTCCCCGGTCACCGGGTCCAGCCGCACGGCCTGGTCCCGTCCCGGCTCCCGTTCCTCCGCGAGGACCCAGCGCTCGCCGTCGACGAGGACGCGGACATGGTCGTACGGGGAGTCCCCGCCCGGCTGCCGGTGGACGGGCCGGTTGCGCAGTTCGTACGTCTGGCGCGGGGCGCGTCCCGCCGTGCCGAGCGACTCGGGGACATCCCGGCCCGCGGTCGGCGCGGTGGTCGCGGGGACGGTGCTGGGGAGCAGGTGCCGTACGTGGATCAGAGCGTCCCGTGCGGGATCGCCGGGCTCGTTCGGGTTGGCCAGCTTCAGGCCGATCCAGCGGCGCGGCTTGCCCGGCTCCGGCTTCGGTCCTGCCGCCGGGAACGGCCAGCCCGCCGGGTCCACGGCCGCCCACTGCGGGGCGGCGGGCAGGCGCAGCCGCACCTGGCCCGCCTGGGACAGGGTCTGGGTCGTGTCCTTCTCCACGGTGAGCGCGGGCCAGCCGGCAGGGTCGGTGCCACCCGCCGAGAACACCCAGCTCAGGGCGGCCGGTTCGCCGGAGGCGGGTCGGCCCGGTTCGCCGTAGACCTCCAGGCGTTCGACGGGCTGGGTGAAGGTGGGGTCGAAGCCGAGCAGGAGGTAGCCGGTGCCGCCGTCGGGGATGCGGAGTTCCACGCCGTCCGTGCCGCCGAGGAGGTCCGCGGCGGTGGTGAGGTGGCGGACGGTCGCCGACAGCGCGGCGGGCAGGGCCAGTACCTCGTCCTCGGTCTGGAACACCACCGGTGCCTGTGACTCACTGCCGGTGGTCTGGGCCCAGGTTCCGGCGGGGACGGTGGCGGTCTGGCCGGGCTGGGCGGTGAAGGTGAGGAGGGTGGTGGCGGGGAGGGCGGGCAGCCGGGTGATGCCGAGGAGGTTGAGGAAGGCGGTGTAGTTCTTCTCCGGTACCTGGTTGAGGCGGTAGATGAGGCCCTCGACGAGCCAGGCGAACACCTCGACCAGCGCGATGCCGGGGTCCGCCGGGCCCAGGTCGCTCCAGCGCGGGGCGTAGTGCTTGATCAGCTCCTGGGCCTCGGCCATCAAGTCCGCCCAGCGCCGGTCGTCCAGGTCCGGCGGGAGCGGCCGGCCGCGCTCGGCGCTCATGAGGGCTGCTCCAGGGGAAAGGTAAGCGTGAGGGTCTGATGGCCCTCGTCGCCCCTGATCCGGTAGCAGAGGTCGATGGTGAGGGCGGCGACCCATGGGTCGTTGCCGACCGTGATCTCGGTGACCTCGATACGCTGCTCCCAGCGGGCCAGAGCCGAACTCACGTAGTGGCGGGCCAGGTTGGCGGTGGCCGGGGTGTTGGGCGCGAAGGCCAGGCTGTGCAGCTCGCAGCCGAAGTCCGGGCGCATGATCCGCTCCCCCGGCCGGGTGCCGAGGACGATCAGTACCGCCTGCCGGATCCGCTCGGCCCCCGAGGACTCGGCGAGCGCGCCGGTCGCGTCGAAGCCGACCGGGAAGGCCACGCCTTTGCCGTCCACGGTCATTCCCCCTTCAGACAGCTCTGGTTGGCGATCGCCGACAACTTCCCCGGAGTCGGTGGGTCGTCAGGTTTGGCGGGCGGGACGGGCGGGATGAGCCCGTCGGTGGCGCCGGTGAAGCCGTCGGTGGTGAGGACCTTGGTGCCGCCGTTCACGGTCAGGAGGCCGCTCGACGATCCGACCGGCGGTACGGCACTCACGTTCACGCAGGTCTTGGCGGTCGGCGGCTGATTCTGCTTCTTGCACCCGGCCACGGTGAGGCCCACGAAGTCGGCCGCCGTCACCACACTCGCCTTGCCGACGGTCAGCGGATGCCGGGCGACGGGTGTCACCACACCCTGGCTCTGGCAGGTGAACGTGCTCGCCGTGGTCAGCACGTCGCCGCTCATACCGGCCCCCGCTTGCTCACGTCCATCGTGCCGAGCACCTTCACCTTGACGTTGGCGGCGACGATCTCGATGTCCCCGCCCGCCGTGAAGGTGAGCGAGCTGCCCGACTTGTGCTCGACGACGACCTTCTCCATGCCCGGGGTGTCGTCGAGCGTGACGCTGTGCCCGGCCGGGGTCTTGATGCGGCGGACCAGGTTGACGCCGGGCGCGGCGGTCACCGGCTTGAGTGTGGTCGTGGGCCACAACGCCCCGATGACATACGGCCGGTTGAAGTCCCCGTGCTCGAACGCCACCAGCACCTGGTCACCCGCGCCCGGCAGACAGAACATCCCCGCGCCCGACCCCGACATGGGCGTGGCGACGGGCGCCGCCACGACATCCGGTATGTCGGAGAGCCACGGGAAGCGGATCGACACCTCGTACCGGCTGGGGTCCGCCGCGACCACCTCCGCCACCACGACCCCCTGCGGGGACTCGGAACGGTCCGGCGGCGGGTCCTCCGACAGCGCCTTACGCAGCAACTGCGTCACATGCGCCCCGGCGCGCTGGGTCACCTCGAACTCGCTGCGAAAACCGCGGGAGTCGAGGGTGTGCACCACCCGCTTGAGCCGGTACATCCCGCTGAACCGCTTTCCCACGCCCCGCACCGACACGAACCGGCCCGCCCGCAGCTCGGGCAGCCCCACACAGGTGCCCGTGGCCTCGTACATGCCCTCGAGCAGCTGCTGGAGAAGGGACTTGGCGAGGGCGATCGCGTCCAGCGGGGTGGCCACCGGCCGGCCGCGTACGACCCGTCGCCCGAGCCCGGTGAGCGCGCCGAGGGCGGCGCTGCCGAGCCGTTCCAGGATCGAGTCCAGGTCCAGCGCGGTCGCGCTCATCACGCCCACGACGCTCTGGGCGAGTTCTTGGCTGTAGCCGCGCACCACCTGCGTCCCGGCCATGCCGGAGTTGGCCACCCGAGGGCTGAAGCTGGACAGATTGGTGCCCCACTCCAGTACCGGTGCCTCGGTCTGCGGGCGGGGGAAGCGGAAGTACAGCTTGTCCCACCACACGTACACGTCGAAGAAGTTGGCCGCCGCGCGCTCCTTGAGCAGCGCCATGTCGGTGGTGGCGCGGTGCAGCGAGCTGTGCGAGAACGGCGCGGGGTCCACGACCGGTATCAGCCCGGCCTCCAGCGCGATCTGCGCGGCGATGGCGCTGTCGTTGCTGAAGCGGAACGCCGGCCGGTCCGGCATCTCGTGGCGCAGCCGGTGCGACTTGTCGTAGCCGCGGACAGTGAACGTGGGCGCCCCCGACTCGGGGAAGTCGGGCTCGATGGAGGCGATCTCGCCCAACATCATGGGCGTGAGCCGGTCGCCGTAGCCGAGGTGGATCTCGACGTTCTTGCCGAGCTCGAAGAGCGGCGAGTCGGTGAAGCGGTGGCCGCTGTTGTCGAGGACGACGGTGAACATGTCCGCCAGCTCGAGGGAGTTGTCGTAGCGGACGCTCAGCAGATGGCGGCTCACGTCGGCGGAGAGGGCGACGCCGGCGATCCTGATCTCGGCCCGGGGCGCGAAGGTGTCCATGGCTCACCGCTCCGGGATGACGAGGGGCCGGCCGGGCGGCAGGCGCAGCGGGTCGGTGAGCCCGTTGGCGTCGGCGATCTCCCGCCAGCGTGCCGGGTCGCCCAGGTACTCCGCGGCGAGACCGGCGAGAGTGTCCTTGGCGGTGATGTTGTGCAGGGTCGGCGGGCCGGCGAAGAAGCCCCGCTGGGTCTCCAGATCCACCTCGGTGTACTCGCGGAAGGTCACCGACAGCCGCGCCCGCACGGGCGTGCCGTCGGGCAGGAACATCGTGAACCGCTGGTCGGCGCTTGCCAGTACGCACCGGAACGCGAACCTGCCCATCATGAACAGCAGCACCGGCGGGGCGAAGGTGCGCGGCGCCGGGTCCAGCAGCCGCACGAGACGCCGGGTGTACGTCCGGACGTCCTGCTGCGGATAGGGCTCATAGGTGTCGAAGAACAGCTCCATGGTCAGGGTGCGGCCCCGGCCCCGCACATATTGCACGGGAGGGGCGGCGAGCCCCGGGATGCCGATCTCGGCCAGCTCGTTGCCCTGCTCGATCCGGTATTCGTCGGGGTTGAACATCACCGGGGTGCGCTCACCGGTGCGGGTGTCGACGATCAGGGCCTTGGCGAGTTGCGCGGCCACCGTCAGGCCCCCCGTTCCAGCTCGATCGCGAGGTCGGCCCGTAGCTGCCGTGCCGCCCCGTCCCGCAGCTCTCCGCGCAGCACCTCGCGGACGACGTCGCGCAGCGCCTCGGGGTCCAGGGCCTGGGAGGGGGGTCCGGAGTGCCGGTCGGGGCGGGCGGTCATGGGGTGGGCGGCAGTGCCGGTGACGGATGGCCCGGTGGACCCGGTGGAGGTGAGCGGGGCGGGCGGAGGTGTGGACGGTGGGGGGACAGCAGGCGACTGCGGCCGCCCGACGGCCTTGTGATGCGGCGATCCCGGCCCCCGGACGCCTGCCGGGCCGTGCAGGAAATCCAGCTCCACGGCGAGAGCGGTGCGTTCCTCCGCGGCCGCGCCGCTCGCCGTGGCCCGGTGCGGCGCGCCCCCGGTGCGGCCCGGCTCGGTCGCGTGCCAGACCTCGTGGGCGAGCAGGGCCAGTCTCTCCGGTCGCGGTCGCGTGGCCTGCGGGCTGCCGAGGAAGACGTCCTCGCCCAGGGTGACGGCGTCCGCGCCGTGGGCCGCCGCGATCCGGGCGGCCCGCTCGTCGTCGTGGACGCGCACGCGGTGGACGTCCGGACCGACCACGGGGGCGAGCCGCTCGCGCAGGTCGCCGGGAAGCGGCTCACCCTCGCGCCGGGGCGGGTCCGGAGCCGACGCCGGATCTGAAGTCGGCCATGGCACCGGGGTGTCGATGGAATCCGGCCAGCCCGGCTGCACCGGCGCCGGCTCGTGTCCGACCGGCGGCACCCGCACCTCGGTGCGGCGGCGCGGGCTCGTCTGCGGCACGGGCAGGGACCGCCCCCGCGCCAGCACCAGTGCGAGCGCGGCCCGCCATCCGGGGTCGGTCGTACGGCGCGAGAGCAGCGCGCGGGCCTGCGCGGCCAGGCGCTCGCCCACGGTCGGACCATACGAAGGACTCCCGGGCTGCTCCTGCCGCCGTGCACGCTCTGGCTGCTGTGGATGCTCTGGCTGCTCCATCTCGTCACCCCCTGTCGATCTGGGCGAACACGGTGCGCAGCCAGCGGCGGCGCTCGGTGTGCTCCAGGTTCATCAGCTCGGTGTGGGTCCAGTGGACATGTCGTCCGAGGTGGGCGACCTCCTGGTAGACCCGTTCCAGGGGGTAGCCGTGGATTCCCCCGGCAGGGGTGCCTCCATCTCGAAGCCCGCCTCGCAGTGCGGGCAGGTGACCGCGACCAGCGGCGGTGACAGGCCGTTGAGGCGGTTGTAGAGCTCCTGGAGGTAGGTGACGTCCTGGGAGAACAGGCCCTCGACGACTCCCGGGTCGACCTCGGTGAGGGTGCCGAGGCGGACGACCACGCGGGCGAGCAGGACGACGATCAGGTACGGCGGCAGCGCCCGCACCCGGGGATCCTTCATCGGCAGGATCTCGTCGGCGGCGGTCGCCAGCCGCATCACCCCGTCCCGGTGCAGGGTGCCCTCGCCGTCGAGGTAGCCCAGGGGCAGGGTGAACTCGTACTCCGTGCTGAACACGGAAGGGCTGTCCGGCACGTCACACCGCCCGGGTGATGCCCTCGTGGACGAGGACGAGGGTCTCCACCGCCGTCTCGTGCCCGGTGGCGTGGAAGGCGGGCCCTTCCCACTTGGTCGGCCAGGCGTTGACGAAGTGCCAGCGCAACACCTCGCGTTTGTTGGCGAGGTCGTACACGACGATCGAGCCGTTCTTGCGCACCACCCGGCCCTCGATGATGGCCTGGCGCCACTCCCACAGTTCGGTGGAGTCGGTCAGCCCCCATTTGAGGGTGAGGTCGGAATAGGTGGTCTTGCCCGGGGACTTGAGGACGGTCGTGTTCTGCCCTCCCTGCCGGTTCTCGATGACCTCGGTGACCGACTCGATGCCGGTGCACTCCATGAAGCTGGCCTGGGCGATGCCGTCCAGCTCGACGAGGAAGTTGAAGTTTGTGTACGGGTCGACCCGTACCCCTGTCTGCGCCATCGCGGCCTAGCCCTCCCTGACCTCGGAACCGCCCTGCGACATGCCGATCCGGACGACGACGAACTCCGCGGGCCGCACTGGCGCGACCCCGATCTCCACCACGAGCCGGCCGAGATCCCGCACCGCGGGCGGGTTGTTCTCGTCGTCGATCTTCACGTGGAAGGCCTCGGCAGCACTCGCGCCGAACAGTGCGCCGTCGGTCCACACCCGGGTGAGGAACTCGCTCACCGTGCGCTCGACGCGCTTGCGCAGCGAGAGGTCGTTGGGCTGGAAGACGGCCCAGCGCAGCCCCTCCTGGAGCGATTCCTCGACGAACAGGAACAGCCGCCGCACGTTGATGTACCGCCAGGCCGTCTCGTGGCGGGGCGCGGTGGTCCTGGCCCCCCAGACGACCGGCCGGGCGCTGCCGGCGAACGACTGGATCACGTTCACCCCGGCGTCGTTGAGCTCGCCGAGTCCGGCCGTGTCCAGCACCCGGGTCACCCCGAACGCGCCGGTGACGGGTTCGTTCGCGGGCGCCTTGTGCACCCCCTGTCCGGCGTCGCTGCGGGCATAGATCCCGGCCAGGTGGCCCGAGGGTGGTACCGCCAGTGTGCCGCGGCCCGCCGGGTCGGCGATCACCAACCACGGGTAGTACAGGGCCGCGTAGCCACGCTCCGACGTCAGCTCCTCGCGGCGGCCCAGCACCCCGCCCTCGGCCAGCGGCGAGGCGGCGTCGGGGGCGTCCAGCACGGCGAACCGGTCGCCGGTCCGCTCGCAGTGCTCGACCACCTTCTGCTGCACGGTGGGCAGGGTCACGGCGTCCGGTACGCAGACGATGCTGATGTCGTCGACCCGCTCCAGCTCGGCCAGCGCCGTCTCGTACGCGGTGGCCTCGATGCCGTCGAGCCGGTCGGCCGTGCCGCCCACCAGCGCGGTCGCGGCGAGGACCGCAGGCAGGTTGGCCGGGGCCGCGTGCACGCCGGGTTCGTCCGGGAGGGTCACCTCGACCAGCGGGGAGGTGACCAGTCCGGCGAAGTAGCGGCTGTGCCGGGGGTCCAGCGACAGCTCGTCGAAGGTGCTGACCCCGTTCGGGCCGGTGATGTCCAGCGCGAACTCGGCCGAGGTCACGGTGGTCGCGCCGGTGTAGCCGTTGGCCAGCGGGCCCGCGGTCTCGACCACGTCGCCGCTCACCCGCTCCACGACCACCGACTCGGTCGTGGCACCCTGCTTGAGCGTGAGCACACTGCCCCGCTCGACGCCCCGCGGCTTGTCGACCCGGAACCGCCGCTGCCCCGCCTGGAGATCGGCCGTGCGTACGGTCTTGTCCTGGACGTCGGCCGCCAGCGGGGCGGTGAGCACGAGGTCCTTGCCGCGCACCCGGTCGACCTGCGCGACGGTGCCGCCGACGTCGACGAGGTCCCCCGCGACGAACTGTCCGGCGGCCTCCGCCGAGGGCAGGGTGACCACGTTCCCGGTTGCGTTCGCGTGGTCCGCCTTCACCTGGAGGACCTTGGCGTCCCGCACGATCTGTGCGTCCCGGACGGCGACCTTGATGGCGTTGCCCGCCGGGCCGTCCTCTCGCGCCCGGACGACCAGTGCCAGGTCCGCCGGTGTGCCCCGGTCGGCCAGTGTCCGCTCGGCCCGGGTGGCGGTGCCGACCCGTACGACGTAGGCGACGGTGCCGCCGTTGTCGAAGAATCCGCGCACCGCGTGCGCCAGATACCGGCGGGGGGCGTGGATGTACTCACCGAACAGGTCGGTGAACTGCGTCCAGTTGGTGATCTTCACCGGTTCCCCAATGGGCCCCCGCAGGGCCGGCCCGACGAAGGCCGCCGTGCTCGTACCGACCCCCGCTACAGGCCCGGCGACGGTCAGCTCCTCGACATGGACACCTGGCGCTCGGTAATCCGGCATACAAGCCCCCCTGATGCGCTGCGCACCTGGGGGACATTGCAGCGAAGGCCGGTGTGGAGCGCATGAGTACCCATCTACTCAAATCTAGCTATGCGAGTCATGAGCGGAATAAGGAACTAGAACAGGTTATCGAATAGACTTCCCGATCAGTCCCTCTGGTCGTGCCGGCCTGGGCTCAGCGCGCCATCAGGTGGGCGCGTGCCGGCCGCACCGTTGCGATCAGACCTCACTCGTCGCCGGCAAGGCGTCCGAAGCGCAATACGTCTTACAGGATCTTGAGCAAGGTGGTGGTTGCGGCAACGCCAAGGAGCGTCGTGCTCGCGCAGTGTCTTCAGCAGCCCCGGTGCACGTGCGGCGAGCAGGTCGACGACCGCGCGGGTGTAGGCGTGGGCGGTGGACTCGCTGATCCCGACCCCGGCAGCGATCTTCGCGAGAGTGGTGTGTTCGCGCAGGTACACCAGTGCCACCATCGCACGCTGAGACGGACGGAGCTTGCAGCGCCGGTCGCCCTCACGGGTGACGATCAGCATGGCCGCCCACTCCACGAGCGCATGCGACAGGTCGAGTGCGGCAGGATGGATGACCAACGAGGCCCCCGAGCAACGTGATCGAGACGTCAGACATCTCGATCAACAGCCCGGGGGCCTCGCTTGTTGCGCTTCACGGCTCATCACCCGATCGGTGGCCAACTCGAAGAAGCTCATTGCAAGAACCGCCCGCGAAGACCTGTTGCCAAGTCCCGTCCATGGCCCACCTGATCAGGCGTTTGTGCGTGGTTTGAAAGGAGCCGAGCTCTTCTGGCAGGTCGCGCCAGGGTGAGCAGGTGCGGTACTTCCACGCGATCGCTTCCAGGGCCCGGCGGTGGTCGGCCCACCGTCGTCCCCGGACTGGATCAGCCGGCATCAGCGGCTCGATCCGGGCCCACATCGCATCAGTGATCACCGACCGAACAGACACATCCAATCAACTGATCAAGCCGTCAAAGAGACACGCTCTAGTCGGCCCCGACCACCGCGATGTCGTGCGGCAACCGTGGATCGATTTCGTAGTGGGTGCCGAACTGGCTGCTGAAGCCGATCACCCGCACCCTCTGCCCCTGCTTCAGACCGGAGATGTCGATGCCCGTCTGCACATTGACGAAGACCGGCGCGGGGCCCGCACCGTCGTCGAGGGACAGCTTGTACCCGTAGGGGAGGTCACTCGTGGGTGCTTGAGTGATCCTGCCGATGACCTTTACGAGCCGCCCCTCGGTGGCCTCTCCGACCCCGGCGGTGCCGACCCGCTCCGGTTTCACCGGCCAGTCCTTGTGACCGAGCTCGACATCGGAAGGACCTGCCGGGACCAGAGTCAGCAGTCCGGAGCTGTCCCGCAGCGTGCCGGTGATGCGTGCGCGTCGATACGGGTACGCATGCACGTCGCTGTGCAGGCTGACGTAGATACCGGCGGTCCTGTCCTGGAGCCCGAATCCCTTGTCGCCGAAGCTGGATTCGAAGGCACCGGAGGGAGTCGTCACCGAGCCCGCCACGGTGACCACTGTCCCGACCGGCAGGCCGCGGGCCTGGGCGATCGAGATCGTCTTCGCCTGCGGTTCGGCGACTGCCGAACCGGTCTCCAGCACGGGCGCCACCATCAGGGCGAGCAGGGGTGCGAAGAGCAGCATGAGAAGCCGACGGGTCAGGCCCATGAATGCACTGTCCTTTCCGAAAACCGATACCTTCCAAGTGTGCGTACACGCCGCGCACTTCACACACACGCCGACCGTCGAGTGACGCTTGGTCAGGGCCGAACGCTGCCCCACCCCGACGCACTCCACGGCGCCGCCAGCCCGCACCCGCCGGCAGACCTCGCCGAGATCGTCCGCCCCTCTACGGCCTGCGGCCGTGGATCGAGCCTCGCTTAGGGGTTGCCGGGAAACAAGTCGTGGCTTCCAGCTGCGGGACTCGTTGTTCTGGTGCGGGGAGGCCGGAGGGGATCGAGGCCGTCTTGGCTGCGAAGTTCCAGGTGTTGTTGCCGCATCTGGACGAGCGTCAGCGTCGGCTGGCCATAGGGGCGGAAGCGCGGTCGCTGGGCATGGTGGGATCAGGCTCGTTGCTGCCGCGGCCGGGGTTCGGGAGGGCACGGTCGCGCGCGGAGCGGCTGAACTGGAGTCCGGTCAGGCTCTGTTGGGGCGGGTCCGTCGTCCTGGTGGGGGCCGGAAGAAGGCTGTGGACCTTGATCCGGGGCTGCGGCCGGCGCTACTTGCGCTGGTCGAGCCCGACGAGCGGGTTGATCCGATGTCGCCGCTGCTGGACGACGAAGTCGACCCGGAACCTGACGGCGGAGCTGACCCGACAGGGCCACCGGGTCTCCGTCGACACGGTCGCCGGCCTGCTGCGGGAGGAAGGCTTCAGTCTGCAGGCCAACGCCAAGACCATCGAGGGTGCTCAGCATCCCGACCGGGACGCCCAGTTCCGCTACCTCAACGAGCAGGCACGAGACCACAGGGACGCCGGTGCCCCGGTGATCAGCGTGGACAGCAAGAAGAAGGAGCTGATCGGCGACTACAAGAACGCCGGGCACGAATGGCGGCCCGCAGGGCAGCCCGTGAGGGTCAAGACGCACGACTCCCCCGGCCAGGCCGAGAAGGCGATTCCGTACGGAATCCATGACATGGCGGCGAACGCCGGCTGGGTCAGCATCGGCACCGATCACGACACCGCGGCCTTCGCCGTCGCCTCGATCCGGCGCTGGCGGCTGGCGGTCGGCCGGCACGACTACCCCCGCGCCCGCCGGCTGCTGATCACCGCCGACGACGGGGGCTCCAACGGCTACCGCACCCACGGCTGGAAGACCCAGCTCACCGACCTCGCTGCCGAGACCGGCCTTGAGATCACGGTGTGTCACCTGCCGCCCGGCACCTCGAAGTGGAACAAGATCGAGCACCGGCTGTCCTCCCACATCACCATGAACTGGCGCGGCAGACCCTTGGCCAGCCATAAAGTCATGCTCCAGACCATCGCCGCGACCACCAGCCGCACCGGCCTCACCGTCCATGCCGAACTCGACAGCGGCCAGTACCCCACCGGCATCCGCGTCAGCGACGACGAGATCGCCCCCCTGCCCATCACTCGCCATCGCTTCCACGGCGACTGGAACTACACCCTCCACCCCCAGCGTCCGATGGACGCGGCGACCACCGGCAGCACACCGGACGAGACCCCGGCGGACCGACCGACTCGCCTCACGCGGCGTTCGCTCCAGCGCTCCAGGATCCGGAACCGACCGGGATGACCCGCCGCAGCTCATCGACTCGCTGACGCCAGCGATGGACTTCCCAGGACCGTATCGGGCTGGCACCCTGGGTACGCCTCTACGCCTTCCGCGAGCGCGCGCCGGGCCTGTTCCCGGCCGATGCCCCGGCTGCGCTTGCCCGCGTTCCAGCAGCCCCCGACGTGCACGTACACGGGCGGAGCACTCCGACAAGTGATCTTGACCGTTTACCAGGCGATATCGACCAGCGCGGTCGAACGCCCGTCTGTACGGTCAGACCATGGAAGATCTACCCGAGAGCGTGGACCGCCACATCCTGGACCATCGAATCGTCCTGGCGCTCAAGGCGATCATGGACGCGTCCGGCTGCACGCTCCATGAAGCGATCGACATCTTCGGGGTCCGGTACGAGGAGCTCCGCCGCGACCGGCCGGACGACTTCAAGGTGAGCCGCGAGGAGTACGGACGCAACGTCTACACCTGACCTGCGGTCTTCCCGCCAGTCAAACTCACCTGGCAAACGGTCAAGATCACCTGTCAGAGGTCACTCAGCGATAGGTGGCCAGTCGCAGAGCTACTTGGCCACCCGGCCCTCTCGGTGGAATTGCCACGCCGGCTATCCCGCTCGGCACTTGGCAACCGTCAACTTCCCTCGTCTGCGCCCAGATCTGCCCGCATCGCCGCGTGTACGAGCTTCATGGCGTCGAGGTACTTCCGCATGCGCTCCCCGCCTTGGCTTTGAATGTTCGTGCCTTCAATGACGACGTCTCGCAGATCCCGAGCGTGCTTGTCGAAGTCCCTTGCCAGGGTCAACACTGACTGAGGAGCCAGCACCGCAAGCTCGTAACGCGGGGCGTAGCAGGTGGCGTACGCGGTGAACGCCCTGTACCCGCGCTGAA
Organism: Streptomyces sp. NPDC001137; assembly: GCF_040298885.1. NCBI lineage: Bacteria > Bacillati > Actinomycetota > Actinomycetes > Kitasatosporales > Streptomycetaceae > Streptomyces > Streptomyces sp. NPDC001137. The sequence goes on along the minus strand of NZ_JBEPBA010000047.1, from coordinate 91 downwards.
CCGTTCCGGGTTCGGTAGGGACTCGATCGTTTGAGAGGATCGAGTTATGGCACGCCCTTCCCAGTACCCGCTTGAGCTGCGCCGTCGTGCG
>NZ_JBEPBA010000046.1:0-44958 GCF_040298885.1 Streptomyces sp. NPDC001137 | reverse complement strand
CCCGCTGGGTGCGCGGGGCGCCCGCGGGGGCGGCCCCCGCGGTGGGGCCCCCCCCTCCGCCGCCCGGGGCGCGCGGGCGGGCGCGGTCGCCCGGGCCCCCCCCGCGCGCGTGGGCGACCAGGAGCCGGGCGCGGCGTCCCAGGAGGGCGAGGTCGCGGGGGCCGATGCGCCAGCGCGGGCCGGTCAGGAGGCGGACCAGGGAGGCGTTGGCGCCGGGGTCCTGGAGGACCTCGCAGACGGCGACCAGATCGGCGATCTCCGGCAGGTGCAGCAGCCCGGACAGGCCGACCACCTCGACGGGGACGTCCCGGGCGACGAGCGCGCCCTGGATCTCGGCGAAGTCGGTTGCCGTCCGGCACAGGACGGCGATCTCCCCGGGTGCCTTCCCGGTGTCGACGAGGTGGGCGATGGAGTCGGCGATCCAGTCGATCTCCTCGGCGTGGGTGGGCAGCAGCGCGCAGCGCACGATGCCGTCGCGTTCGGCGCCGGGGGCCGGGCGGAGGGCCTCCACGCCCGCGTGCATGGCGCGCAGGGGCTCCGCGAGGCCGTTGGCGAGGTCGAGGAGACGGCCGCCGCTGCGGCGGTTCTCGCTGAGTGCCTGGCGGGTTGCCGGGCGGCCGTCGGGGTGGGCGAAGTGCTCCGGGAAGTCGTCCAGGTTGGCGACGGAGGCGCCGCGCCAGCCGTAGATCGCCTGACAGGGGTCGCCGACGGCGGTCACGGGGTGGCCGGTGCCGTCGCCGAACAGGCCCGCCAGGAGGATGCGTTGGGCGACGGAGGTGTCCTGGTACTCGTCGAGGAGGACCACACGGAACTCGTCGCGCAGGATGCGGCCCACCTCGGGGATGCGGGCGAGCTGTGCGGACAGGGCGATCTGGTCGCCGAAGTCGAGGAGGTCGCGCTCGCGTTTGGCGGCGCGGTAGCGCACCACCAGGTCGGCGAGTTCACGGCGGGCGGCGGCCGCTTCGGGGACCTTGCGCAGGTCGGCGTTGGTGAGCTTGGCGCCCTCCAGGGTGCGCAGCAGGCCGGTGTCGTACGCGCGCAGTTCCTCGGGTCGTACGAGGTGCTCGGCGAGTTCGGCGTCGAGGGCGAGGAGGTCGCTGACGAGGTCCGCGAAGGAGCGGGTGAGCGCCGGGTAGGGGCCCGGGGCCTCGCGCAGCACGCGCGCGGCGAGCTGGTAGCGGGTGGCGTCGGCGAGCAGCCGGGCGGTCGGTTCGAGGCCGATGCGCAGGCCGTGGTCGGTCAGGAGGCGGCCCGCGAAGGCGTGGTACGTCGAGATCACCGGTTCGCCCGGCGGATTGTCCGGGTCGATCACGTCCGGGTCGGTGACGCCCGCCTTGACGAGCGCCTTGCGGACGCGCTCGGCGAGTTCGCCTGCCGCCTTGTTGGTGAAGGTGAGGCCGAGGACCTGCTCGGGGGCGACCTGCCCGGTGCCGACCAGCCACACCACGCGTGCCGCCATCACCGTCGTCTTGCCCGATCCGGCTCCGGCAACGATCACCTGCGGGGCGGGCGGCGCGATGATGCAGGCCGTCTGCTCCGGGGTGAACGGAATCCCGAGGAGCTCCTTGAGCTGATCGGGATCGGTGATACGGGGTGGCACGTCAGAGAGGCTAGCGGCGGCCACTGACAGTGGAGGCCGGATCGGCCTCCAGGTGAGGAGAAGCGCAGGTCAGCACGAGTGGTGCGGTCGATCACAGAAGGCCCGGGAAGATCGGCCTCGTCATTCGACGACGTGTCGCCCTTCGGGCCTCGCGCTGCAGGAGGCCTGGAAGGCGCAGTGCGAGCAGTGCTGGCCGGCGCTGGGTGTGAACCGTTCGTCGAGGACCTTTCCGGCGGCGTTGGCCAGCAGCTCGCCGACCCACTCCCCCGCCGCGCCCTCGACGGGGTCCTGGGCCTGCACCTTGGGCAGGGTCTCGCCGCCGTCGCGCCGGGCGGCGCCCTGGCGCAGCTGGACGAGTTCGGCGCCGCCGGATTCGGGACGTATGCCGTCGAAGGCCTCGTCGACGGCGCCTTCGCGGACGGCGAGCTGGTAGACGGCGAGCTGGGGGTGGCGTGCCACCTCGCGCGCGGTGGGCACCTGCTTGCCGGTCTTGAAGTCGACGACGTAGGCGCGGCCCTCGCCGTCGGCCTCGACGCGGTCCATGGAGCCACGGATGCGGACCTCGTAGTCACCCGCTTCGAGGGTGACGTCGAAACCGTGCTCGCTGGCCACCGGGGTGCGGCCGGTGCGGTCCATGACGTGCCACTTCAGGAAGCGTTCGAGCGCCACGCGCGCGTTCTCCTTCTCCTGCGCCGACTTCCAGGGCGCGTCGAAGGCGAGCGCGTTCCACACGGAGTCCAGGCGCTCCATGAGGACGGCGAGGTCGGCGGGGGTGTGTCCGGAGGCGACCTCGTCGGCGAGGACGTGCACCACGTTGCCGAAGCCCTGGGCGGCCGTCGCCGGGGCGTCGGCCTTCACCTCCCGGCCGAGGAACCACTGCAGGGCGCAGGTGTTGGCGAGCTGGTCGAGGGCGCTGCCCGAGAGCACGACGGGCTGGTCGCGGTTGCGCAGCGGCACCTTGCTCTCGGTCGGCTCGTACATGCCCCACCAGCGGTAGGGGTGGGCGGACGGGACGAGGGGGCGGCCGTCCTCGTCGGCGAGCGCGGCGAGCCGGGCCAGGCGGTGGGCGGCGGCCTCCCTGAGGGTGTCCGAGACGCGCGGGTCGACCGTGGTGGCGCGCAGTTCGGCGACGAGCGCGGCGACGGACAGCGGGCGGCGCGGGCGGCCGGTGACGTCCCTGGGTTCGACGCCGAGTTCGGTGAGGAAGCGGGAGGGCTGGTCCCCGTCGTCCGCGGCGGCCTTCACGGCGGTGACGACGAGGCGTTCACGCGCGCGCGTGGCGGCCACGTAGAACAGGCGGCGCTCCTCCGCGAGCAGCGCGCCCGGGGTGAGCGGTTCGGCGAGTCCGTCGCGGCCGATGCGGTCGGCCTCCAGGAGGGAGCCGCGGCGGCGCAGGTCCGGCCACAGTCCCTCCTGCACGCCCGCGACGACGACCAGGCGCCACTCCAGGCCCTTGGAGCGGTGCGCGGTCATCAGGCGTACGGCGTCGGGGCGGACGGCACGCCGTGTGAGGGTGTCGGCGGCGATGTCCTCGGCCTCGATCTCCTCCAGGAAGTTGAGGGCGCCACGGCCGCCGGTGCGCTCCTCGGCGCGCGCGGCGGTCGCGAACAGGGCGCACACGGCGTCCAGGTCACGGTCGGCGTTGCGGCCGGCGGCGCCGCCGCGCCGCGCGGATCGCTCCAGCCGGGCCGGCCACGGTGTGCCGTCCCACAGGTCCCACAGGGCCTCTTCGGCCGTGCCGCCGCTCGCGAGACGCTCCCGGGCGGTGCGCAGCAGTGCGCCGAGCCGCTGGGCGCCACGCCCGTACGCCGGGTCGTGCGCCACGAGGCGCTCCGGCTCGGCCAGCGCCCGCGCGAGCAGCTCGTCCGAGGGCGGCGGCAGCGGGTTGCCCGCGGCCCGCTCCTCGTCGCGCAGGGCACGCCCGAGGCGGCGCAGGTCGGCGGCATCCATGCCGGCGAGCGGGGAGGCCAGCAGAGTGAGGGCGGTTTCGGTGTCGAGCCAGCACGCGGCGGACTCGGACTCCTCGGGGACGCCCCCTTGAGAGGCGGCCTCTTCGGGGCCCTCCTCGGGCACGGCGCCTGCGGAGGCGGGCGCGGCACCCGTCTCGTCCGGCACATCGGTGCGCGCCGCCTCCGCCTCGGCCACCGCCCGCAGTGCCGTCAGCAGCGGCGCCACGGCCGGTTCGTGCCGCAGCGGCAGGTCGTCACCATCGATGTCCAGGGGCACGCCCGCCGCGGTGAGCGCGCGGCGCACCGTCGGAATCGTGCGCGATCCTGCCCGCACCAGTACGGCCATCTCACTCCAGGGGACGCCGTCCTCCAGGTGTGCGCGGCGCAGGATGTCGGCGATGTTGTCGAGCTCCGTGCCGGGCGTGGGGTAGGTGTACACCTCCACGTGGCCGCCGTCCCGCACCGGGGCGAGGTCGCGATGCGCGCGTACCTTCTCCGCCGGGAGTCGGGTGAGCGGCATGCGCTGGGTGAGCAGCCGGGTCGCGGCGAGCAGGGCGGCGCCCGAGCGGCGCGAGGTGCGCAGGACCTCGACCGGCGCGGGGCGGCCGTCCGCGCGCGGGAAGGCGACCGGGAAGTCGAGGATGCCGCCCACGTCCGCACCGCGGAACGCGTAGATCGACTGGTCGGGGTCGCCGAAGGCGACGAGGGTGCGGCCGCCGCCCGCGAGGGCGTGCAGCAGCCGTACCTGGGCGGCGTCCGTGTCCTGGTACTCGTCCACGAAGACGGCGTCGTAGCGCGCGGCGAGCCGCTGCGCGGCCTCGGGGCGGCGGGCGAGGAGGACCGCCCGGTGGACCAGTTCCGCGTAGTCGAGTACGCCCTGCAGGTCGAGGACGTCGAGGTACTCGGCGAGGAAGGTGGCCGCGGCCCGCCAGTCGGGGCGGCCGATGCGGCGGGCGAAGGCGTCCAGGGCGGCGGGTCCCAGACCCAGTTCGCGGCTTCGGGCGAGGACCGCGCGGACCTCGTCGGCGAAGCCCCGGGTGGTCAGACAGGCCCGCAGTTCGTCGGGCCAGCGCACATGCGCGAGGCCCAGCCGCTCCAGGTCGGCCTGGCCCGCGAGCAGTTCACGGACCGTCACGTCCTGCTCGGGCCCGGACAGCAGGCGCAGCGGCTCCACGAACAGGTCGCTGTCCTGGTGCGCGCGGACCAGGGCGTAGCTGAACGAGTGGAAGGTGGTCGCCTGGGGCGCACGTGCCGCCCCTATGCGCAGCGCCATGCGGTCGCGCAGTTCGACGGCCGCCTTGCGGCTGAACGTCAGCACCAGGATGCGCTCGGGGTCCCCGCCACGGGCGATCCGTGCCGCCACGGACTCGACGAGCGTGGTGGTCTTGCCGGTGCCCGGACCTGCGAGGACGAGCAGCGGGCCGCTCTCGTGGTCAACCACGGAGCGCTGTGGCGCGTCCAGACGAGGGGGATCCTGTCGGCTCGGCGGGGTACGCACCAGTCGGTAGGCGCCACGGCCCCCCTGTCGCACCTGGGGGTGCGACAGGCGCCTGGTGGAGGAAGAGGAGCTCACGTGGTTCGCCGGTCCCGGTGGTTGTGCTGGTCGTCGGACCACCGCGCGTGCAGGGCGGTGATCGGGGGGTGAGGGGGGCACGTGCCGCCGACGCTACGCCGACGCGGGTTGCGGAAGCAGGGCTTCCTCTTCTTCCCTCGCGGCACTCGCACCCCGCGGGCCCCTCGCCCCACGAACGTACGCCATGCGACAAACGTGCCCCGGGTCCCCCGTACGGATCACGGGTCACACACCGGTGCGCCCCATGGCGGAAGCTTTCAGGTGTGACCGTCTGCGCGTTCGCCGCCGTCCCATCGCGCCCGCATCATGTCGAGGCGCGGCAGGTGGCCCTCGGCGGTCCTGCTCGCTTCCTTCAGGGGGGTGCCCTCTGCTCGGTAGTGACCGAGAGCACGCAGCTCGTGCCCCGGGAGGAGCGCGCCGTCCGCGCGCACGACGCGCCACCACGGAACGGCTCCCCCGTAGAGAGCCATCACGCGGCCGACCTGACGGGGCCCGCCCTGCTCCAGCCATTCGGCGACGTCCCCGTACGTCATGACACGCCCGGGCGGAATCAGTTCGGCGACCTCGAGTACGCGCTCGGCGTACTCCGGCAGCGCGTCCGTGTGCTCCGGGCCGGCGTCCCGCGGCAGGCTCTCCTCGCTCATCCTGCCCATCCTGCCGCAAGCCACCGACAGCGTGACGCGCTCGCAACGATGCGTATCCCTCGCCCCCGGGCGGCGCTTCCGGCAGACTGTGCGCCCCCGCTCCTGCACCCTGACGCCCCCGTGTGTCGGTGGGGCATGCCACCATCATGCGGGCGGTGACTGGTGATACGAGATCAAGAAGAGACGATGAAGCAGCAGGGTGCGCACCCAGAGGGCGCCGAGAGCGCCTCTGACGCTTCGTCGCGCCCCGGCACCGGCTCCGCTTCCCGCACCGACGGCAAGGGCACCGCTTCGAAGGACGTCGACACGCGCGGCGACGCCTTCCTGGACGAGGCGCACATCGACGAGGTCGAGGGCGACGAACCGCTGCTCCCCGCGCGCGTGCACCGCCCGTCGGATCTGATGCGCCTCCTGGTGGGCGTGCTCGGGATCATCCTGCTGCTGGCGATCGCCGCGTTCGCCCACGGCACCACCTCCGGGCTCGAACAGGACATCAACAAGGGCACCGGGCAGGCGCCCGATCTGCTCATCAAGATCGCCGGTCTGGCCTCCAGCATCGCGATCCTGCTGGTGCCGGTCGCGTTCGCGATCGAACGGCTGATCAAGCGCGACGGGCTGCGCATCGCCGACGGCGTCCTCGCGGCGGTCCTCGCGCACGGAGTGACTCTCGCCACAGACCTGTGGGTCGCCAAGGGCGCCCCCGGCTCCATCCAGGAGGCGCTCACCCAGCCCTCCCCCGGCGACATCCACGCCCTGACCGACCCCGTGCACGGCTATCTCGCGCCGGTCATCGCGTACATGACGGCCGTCGGCATGTCGCGGCGGCCGCGCTGGCGCGCGGTGCTGTGGATCGTGCTGCTCCTCGACGCGTTCTCGATGCTCGTCACCGGCTACACGACACCGTTCTCGATCATCCTGACGGTGCTGATCGGCTGGACCGTCGCCTACGGGACGCTCTACGCGGTCGGCTCGCCCAACGTCCGCCCCACCGGTCGGACGCTGATGGCGGGCCTGCGGCACGTCGGATTCCGCCCGGTGACCGCGTCGCGCGAGGAACTGCCGGAGACACCGGAGACCGGCGACCGCGGACGGCGCTACTTCGTCACACTCGAGGACGGCCCGCCCCTGGACGTGACGGTCGTCGACCGGGAGCAGCAGGCGCAGGGCTTCTTCTACCGCGTGTGGCGCAATCTGACGCTGCGCGGCTTCGCCACCCGCAGCAGCCTCCAGTCGCTGCGCCAGGCACTGGAGCAGGAGGCCCTGCTCGCCTACGCGGCGATCGCGGCCGGAGCGAACGCGCCGAAGCTGATCGCGACCTCCGAGCTCGGTCCCGACGCCGTGATGCTCGTCTACGAGCACACCGGCGGGCGCACCCTCGACTCCCTCGCCGACGACGAGATCACCGACGAGCTGCTGCACGACACCTGGCACCAGGTTCGCGCACTGCAGTCCCGGCGCATCGCGCACCGCAGGCTGGTGGGCGACGCGATTCTGGTGGATCGTTCCGGCACGGTCATCCTCACCGACCTGCGCGTCGGCGAGATCGCGGCCGGCGATCTGCTGCTGCGCATGGACATCTCGCAGCTCCTGGTGACGCTGGGGCTGCGGGTGGGCGCCGAGCGCGCCGTGGCGTCCGCGGTGAGCGTGCTCGGCCCTGACGACGTGGCCGACTGTCTGCCGATGCTGCAGCCCATCGCGCTCAGCCGCACCTCCCGCGCGACCCTGCGCAAACTGGCCCGGGAACGGGCCCAGCGCGAGCGTGAGGCGGTCCTGGAGGCGTCCCGGCAGGCCAAACAGGCCCGCTTGGAAGAGGCCCCGGACGAGACCGGCCCCGTACTCGAAAAGCCCGACAAGAAGGCCGTACGCGCTGAGCAGCGTGCCGAGAAGCGGGCCATCGACGAGGCCATCGAAGAGGCGCGCGAGGAGGACCTGCTCACGCAGATCCGGCACCAGGTGTTGTTGATCAGACCGCAGGCGCCGGTCGAGCCGGCCCGGCTCGAGCGGGTACGGCCGCGGACGCTGATCAGTTTCATCGCCGGTGCCATCGGCGCGTACTTCCTGCTGACGCAGCTCACCCACATCGAGTTCGGTCCCCTGGTCGCCAACGCGCAGTGGGGCTGGGTCGTCGCGGCCGTGCTGTTCTCGGCGCTGAGTTACGTCGCGGCGGCCATGGCCCTCCTCGGGTTCGTGCCGGAGCGGGTGCCGTTCCTGCGGGCCGTGGCGGCGCAGGTCGCCGGGTCGTTCGTCAAGATCGTCGCGCCCGCCGCGGTGGGCGGTGTCGCCCTCAACACGCGCTTCCTGCAGCGCGCTGGGGTGCGCCCGGGGCTCGCGGTGGCGAGCGTCGGCGCCTCGCAGCTGTTCGGGCTCGGCTGCCACATCCTGATGCTGCTGTCGTTCGGCTATCTGACCGGCACCGAGAAGACGCCGTCCCTGTCACCGTCCCGGACCGTCATCGCGGGTCTGCTGACGGTGGCCGTGCTCGTCCTCGTCGTCACCTCCGTGCCGTTCCTGCGGAAATTCGTCTCCACGCGCGTGCGGTCGCTTTTCGCCGGTGTCGTGCCGCGCATGCTGGACGTGCTGCAGCGGCCGCAGAAGCTGGTCACCGGCATCGGCGGCATGCTGCTGCTGACCGCCTGCTTCGTGATGTGCCTGGACGCCTCGATCCGCGCCTTCGGCCAGCAAGGGACCTCGCTCAGCATCGCCAGCGTCGCCGTCGTCTTCCTCGCCGGCAACGCACTCGGCTCCGCGGCCCCGACCCCGGGCGGCGTGGGCGCCGTGGAGGCGACCCTGACGGTCGGCCTGATCGCCGTCGGCCTCCCCAAGGAGGTGGCGGCCCCCGCCGTGCTGCTGTTCCGGCTGCTGACGCTGTGGCTGCCGGTGCTGCCGGGCTGGCTGGCCTTCAACCAGCTGTCGCGCAAGGGTGCTCTGTAGTACGAAGACCGTAGCCGGCCTACCTCTTACGGCCCGTGCCCCGAGCGCCCACGCGCGCGTGACGACAGGATGGGACCATGCCGAACCCTTCCCGCCCTTCCCGCCCGCGCGCGACCGCCCTGACCGCCACCGCCCTGCTGCTGTCCTGCGTGCTGGCGGGCTGCAGCGACAGCTCCAAGGAGGCCAAGGACGGGGACCTGTCGGCCCAGAAGCTGGACTGGAAGGACTGTCCGGCCCCGTCCGCGGCGGAAGGCGGCGGCAACGCCCCGTCACCTCTGCCGAACGGCGGCCAGTGGCAGTGCGCCACCATGAAGGCGCCCCTCGACTGGGCGAAGCCCAAGGGCGACACGATCGGCATCGCGCTGATCCGGGCGAAGACCAGCGGCGACAGCAGCAAGCGCATCGGCTCGCTCGTCTTCAACTTCGGCGGGCCCGGCGGCTCGGGCGTCACCACCCTGCCCGCCTTCGGCCAGGACTACGCGAAACTGCGCACCCGCTACGACCTGGTCAGCTTCGACCCGCGCGGCGTCGGCAGCAGCGCCCCCGTGAAATGCGAGAACGACCAGCAACTCGACGCGTACTTCCAGCAGGACGCGACCCCCGACGACGCCGCCGAGCGCACCGCGTACCTGGACAACACCAAGAAGTTCAACGCGGCCTGCGAGAAGAACTCCAAGAAGGTGCTGCCGCATGTGCGCACCACCGACGCGGCCCGTGACATGGACCTCATGCGGCAGGTCCTCGGCGACGACAAGCTGTACTACTTCGGCATCTCGTACGGCACCGAACTCGGCGGCGTCTACGCCCACTTGTTCCCGAAGAACGTGGGCCGCGCGGTCCTCGACGCGGTCGTCGACCCGACACAGAACGCCGAGCAGAGCTCGCTCGGACAGGCCCGGGGCTTCCAGCTCGCGCTCGACAACTTCGCCGCGGACTGCACGTCGCAGGCCACTCCGTGCCCGCTCGGCGACACCCCGCAGGACGTGAAGGACCGTATCGCCAAGCTGCTCGAGGACCTCGACGCGAAGCCGATCTCCGGCATTTTCCCCCGCCGGCTGACCCAGACCGCCGCGACCAACGGCATCGCGCAGGCCCTGTACTCCAAGGACTACTGGCAATACCTCACCGAGGGTCTGCAACAGGCGTACAGCGGCGACGGCAAAGTCCTCATGGCGCTGTCCGACTCGCTGAACGGGCGCAGCGAGAACGGCGAGTACAGCAACATCAGCGCCGCCAACATCGCCATCAACTGCGCCGACGAAAAGCCCCGTTACAGCACGGGCTACGTGGAGCAGAAACTGCCCGAGTTCCGGGCCGCCTCGCCGCTGTTCGGCGACTTCCTGGCCTGGTCCATGCTCAGCTGCACCGACTGGCCCGTCGCGGGTGCCGCCGACCATCCGGACGTGAGCGCGCCGGGGGCACCGCCGATCCTCGTCGTGGGCAACACCGGCGACCCCGCCACGCCGTACGAGGGTGCGAAGAAGATGGTGGACGCGCTGGGCAAGGGCGTGGGCGTGGAGCTGACGTACAAGGGGCAGGGACACGGTTCCTACGACAGCAAGAACAAGTGCGTGCAGGCTGTCGTGAACGGCTATCTGCTGGACGGGAAGGTACCGGCGGCCGGAACCGTCTGCTCCTGAGACCCCACCAGAGCAACGGGCAAAGCAGCAGGTCAGAAGGTTATCCACAGGCTGCGGCGGGTCTGGCTTGATCCGCCTACGATGGCCTGACAGCCGTCTGCTGCTCGATGCGGACGGCCCGTGAGGGGGGACGCACATGGCGCGATTCGCACGGTGGACGGCTCTGGGGGCCGCCGCAGCGCTCCTGGTGGGGGGTTGCAGCGGTGGTTCGTCGTCCGACGGTGGCAAGGGCGGCGGGAGGACCAGCGCGACCGCCTCGCCGTCGTCCGGCTCCTCCGGCACGACGGCCGCGCTGCCCTCCTCGCTGACCGCGCAAAAGCTCGACTGGGGCCGTTGCAGGGCCACCGACGACTCCCCGGCACCGGGTAACGACTGGCAGTGCGCGACGCTCCGGGTGCCGCTGGACTGGTCGAAGCCGCAGGGCGAGACGATGGGCCTCGCGCTGATCCGCGCCGAGGCCCGCGGGGGCAAGCGCATCGGCTCGCTGCTCTTCAACTTCGGCGGCCCCGGCGCCCCGGGCGTCTCCTACCTGCCGTCGTTCGGACCCACCTTCGCCAAACTCCGTGAACAGTACGACCTGGTGAGCTGGGACCCGCGCGGCGTCGGATCGAGCGGGGGAATCCGCTGCCGCAGCGACAAGGAGATCCAGGCCGCGGAGTCGGTGGACACCACACCGGACACCCCGTCCGAGGAGAAGGCGTACCTCCAGGACGCCGCCGACTTCGGCAAGGGCTGCGCGAAGGCCGCCGGGCGGCTGATGTCGCACGCGTCGACGACCGACACCGCCCGCGACATGGACCTGATGCGCCAGGTGCTGGGCGACTCGAAGATGCACTACTTCGGCATCTCGTACGGCACCGAACTCGGCGGTGTCTACGCCCACTTGTTCCCGAAGAAGGTGGCGCGGCTCGTCCTCGACGCCGTGGTCGACCCGAGCGCCGACATGGTGGGGCACGCAGAGAACCAGGCCAGGGGCTTCCAGCGGGCGCTCGACGACTACCTCAAGTCGACGGGACAGGACCCGGCTCAGGGATCCCGGAGGATCGCGGCCCTGCTGAAGCGGATCGACAGCCGTCCGCTGCCGACCTCGAGCGGCCGCAAGCTCACCCAGACGCTCGCCCTGACCGGACTGACCTACCCCCTCTACTCCCGGCAGAGCTGGCCCAGTCTCACCAGCGCGCTGAACGCCGCCGAGAGCGGGGACGGTTCGGAACTGCTGTCGCTTGCCGACGGCTACAACGGCCGCGACGCTTCGGGGCACTACGAGACGACGACCCACTCGCAACGGGTCATATCGTGCCTGGACAGCAAGCTGCGTCCGACCCCCGCCGAAACGAAGAAGCGGCTGGCGCAGTTCGAGCAGATCTCGCCCGTCTTCGGCGACTTCATGGGCTGGGACACCGCCGGCTGGTGCCACGACTGGCCGGTGGCCGGCCAGTGGGACACCCCGCCGGCCAGTGCGCCCGGCGCGGCCCCGATCCTCGTGGTCGGCAACACGGGCGACCCGGCCACGCCCTACGAGGGCGCCCGGAAGATGGCCGACGAACTGGGCAAGGGCGTCGGCGTGGAGCTCACCTGGAAGGGCGAGGGCCATGGCGCGTACGGGTCCAGCGACTGTGTCGACTCGACGGTGAACGCGTATCTGCTGAACGGGACGCCACCGAAGGACGGAAAGGTCTGCGCCTCGTAACCCGGGCACCGGGACTCCCAGCCCGAGCAGCGCAAAGGGGCCCGGCACCCACGGTGCCGAGCCCCTCCCGGGAAGGCGTGCGCCTAGTAGACAGGCTTGTGCGGCTCGATCTGGTTGACCCAGCCGATCACTCCGCCGCCGACGTGTACGGCGTCGGCGAAGCCCGCGGACTTCAGGACCGCGAGGACTTCCGCACTGCGGACACCCGTCTTGCAGTGCAGGACGATCTTCTTGTCCTGCGGGAGGGTCTCCAGGGCGGTGCCCATGAGGAACTCGTTCTTCGGGATCAGCTTGGCGCCGGGGATCGAGACGATCTCGTACTCGTTGATCTCGCGGACGTCGATGATCTCGATGTTCTCGCCGTCGTCGATCCACTCCTTGAGCTGCTTCGGAGTGATCGTCGAGCCGGCGGCCGCCTCCTGGGCCTCCTCGGACACGACGCCGCAGAAGGCCTCGTAGTCGATGAGCTCGGTGACGGTCGGGTTCTCGCCGCAGACCGCGCAGTTCGGGTCCTTGCGGACCTTGACCTGGCGGTACTGCATCTCCAGGGCGTCGTAGATCATCAGGCGGCCGACCAGAGGCTCACCGGTGCCGGTGAGGACCTTGATGGCCTCCGTGACCTGGATGGAGCCGATGGACGCGCACAGCACGCCCAGCACACCGCCCTCGGCGCAGGAGGGGACCATGCCCGGCGGCGGGGGCTCCGGGTAGAGGCAGCGGTAGCAGGGGCCGTGCTCGGACCAGAAGACGGAGGCCTGGCCGTCGAAGCGGTAGATCGAACCCCATACGTACGGCTTGTTGAGCAGCACGCACGCGTCGTTGACCAGGTAGCGGGTCGCGAAGTTGTCGGTGCCGTCGACGATCAGGTCGTACTGGCTGAAGATGTCCATCACGTTGTCGGCCTCGAGCCGCTCCTCGTGAAGGATCACGTTCACGTACGGGTTGATGCCGAGGACGGAGTCACGGGCGGACTCGGCCTTGGAGCGGCCGATGTCGGCCTGGCTGTGGATGATCTGCCGCTGCAGGTTCGACTCGTCGACCTCGTCGAACTCCACGATGCCGAGCGTGCCGACGCCCGCCGCGGCCAGGTACATCAGCGCCGGCGAGCCCAGGCCGCCGGCGCCCACACAGAGCACCTTGGCGTTCTTCAGCCGCTTCTGCCCGTCCATCCCGACGTCGGGGATGATCAGGTGGCGGGAGTACCTGCGGACCTCGTCTACGGTGAGCTCAGAGGCTGGCTCGACCAGGGGTGGCAGCGACACGGGGACTCCGTTGGTCGGTCAATCACTACAGTTGTTCTCCCTGTAACACTGCCATGGCCTTCTTCATTCCGAGACACCCGTTCCGATCCGCGAGACGATTTCGTCCCAGTAGCCGGGCATGGTCTCCCAGGGGTCGGCGCGGCCGCCCCGGTCGGTGCGGTCGGTGAAGTAGATGGTCGAGGCGCCCTGCCAGCGGGCGATGCGCAGTGCTTCCTCCAGGTGGGGGCGGGGCACTCCGTGGACGAAGTGGCAGAAGCGCTCGGGCGGGTGGTCCGCGGTCCACTCCGCCACCTGAGACCAGCGGTAGTCGCTCCAGGATCCGGAGAAGGTGACCAGCTGGTCGGCACTCTCCACGTAGCCGGGGTGCGGGTGGGTGCCGTGGCCGAGGACGATGTGGGCATCGTCACGGACAGCGCGGAGCGTGGTGACCGTGCGGTGGACCTCGGGGAGGGAGGCGCGGTCGGACGGGCAGCGGTCCAGCAGGAAGCCGTCGACCTGGTACCAGTCGAGGTAGCGGTGCGCGCCGGAGATCACCTCGCCGAAGGTGCGGGCCCCGTGGGCGGTGTCGAGGTGGCCGAGGACCCGCACGCCAGCGTTGCGCAGGCGGCCGGCGGCCTCCAGGCAGTGCGGGTCGGGGCGGGAGCCGGGGCCGTCGGCCACATTGAGGACGACCCAGTGCAAGGGCGTTCCGGGGCGGGTGAGTTCGCCCCACTCGGTGGGTGCGAGGAGGGGGTGTGCGTAGCCGGGGATGCCGAACCCGGTGCGGACGTCGGTGCTCGCGGTGCCCGCTCTGGTGCTGGTCAGATACGGCATGCCGCCTCCATCCAGATGTCGGCGAGGGACTCTTCGAGGTTGATGCGGGGCCGCCAGCCGAGCCGGTCGCGTGCGGTGCGCACATCGGCCTGCTGCCAGCTGCCGCAGCCGTCCGGGTACGGGTACGCGACCGGGGCCGCGTGGTCGGATTCGCCGCGGGGGTGGCCGATGGTGGCACGCAGCGGGCCTGGCGGGCCGTCGAGTTCGTGGAGCGCACCGCCGTATCCGGCCACGCGGGCGAGCACGGCGGCGGCGTCGCGCAGCCGGACGGCACGGCCCGAGCCGATGTTGATGACGCCCTGCGCGGCGGAGAGCGAGGCGGCGTGCACGGCACGGGCCACGTCGCGTACGTCGATGAAGTCGCGCTGGACGCCGAGGCCGCCCAGCTTGAGTTCGCCGTCGCCGGATTGCATGGCGCGGCGCATGGCCTCGGCGAGCCGGCCGAGCGGGGAGCCGGCGGGGGTGCCGGGGCCGGCCGGTGAGAAGACCCGGAGGACGACCGCGTCCAGGCCCGAGCCCAGGACCAGTTCGGTGGCGGCGAGCTTGCTCACCCCGTACGGGCCGCCGGGGCGCGGGACGGCGTCCTCCGCCGTCGACGAACCCGGCTGGCTCGGGCCGTACTCGGCGCCGCAGCCGATCTGCACCAGGCGGGCGCCGCAGCCGCTGCGGCGCAGGGCCTCGCAGACGGTGGCGACGGCGACGGTGTTGTGGCGGGTGAGGTCGCGCGCGCCGCCCCGGGTGGCGCCCGCGCAGTTGATGACGACGCCGGGGTGGACCGCGTCGAGGAAGCGGGTGAGGGCTCCGGGGCTGCCGGAGGCGAGGTCGAAGCGGACGTCGGCGTCGTCGCCGCGGCCGAGCGCGGTGAGCTGGACGGCCGGGTCGGCGAGCAGACGGTCGGCGACGAAGCGGCCCAGGTAGCCGTTGGCTCCGATCAGCAGGACTCTCATCGGGCGGCTCCCGGGGCCGAGGTGTCGGGTCGGGAGGTGATCATCTCGGGTTCTCCTTCAGAGGGGGTGGTGCGCTTGCCTGGGGCGGCGGGGCCGGGCGCCTGCGGCAGGGCGTGGGCCGACGCGCGTCGTCGTGCGTGCGGCTCGTGGGGATGCGCCGGGGACGGCTGCCGCGTCAGCACGGCCGGTCCGCGGGTGCATGGGCCGAGGCCCGGGTGAGGGTGCGGGTCGCGTGGATCAGGAGGGTCAGTGCGGCTGCCCCGCAGGCGAGTGCCGGGACGCTGCCGGGGCCCCAGTGGTCGACGAGGGTCTCCACGGGGGTGGCGAGGAAGCCGCAGCCGGGGAGGCGGCCCGCGAGGACGGTGGCCGTGGCGGCGGCCTCGGCCGTGGCCGTGGCGGTGAGGACGAGCGCGGGGGCATGGGTGAAGCCGTGCGCGGTGAGGAGGCGGGCGAGGAGCAGCAGGGCGCCCAGGGTGACGGTCTGGGCGTAGGCCGCGGGCTCGCCCAGGGTCGTGCCGCACAGGGCGAGCAGGGCCGTCAGCGCGCACAGGAACAGGGCGAACGTACCGATGAGGAGCGGTCGTACGGAGGCGGCGTACTCCTCCAGGGCACGGCTGGCGGTCAGTCTGCGGCGGGCGCGTACGGCGAAGAGGTGGGCGCTCCAGGCCGCGGGGGCGCAGGCCAGCATGAGGGCGAGGACGGAGGCCGTGGCCACGGGCCAGGGGCCGTCGGCGGTGCCGTTGGGCGGGCCGTCGAAGTCCCCGGCGAGGGCCGCGCGCAGGAGGCCGTCACCGAGGAGGGCGTACGCGAGGAGCCAGTACGTGCCCACGCGGCTGCCCGGCGCGTGCGGAAGGGGCCCCGGGGGCCTGCGGTCCGTGGCGCCGAGGGGTCCGCGGGTGAGCGCCGGGCGCAGGGCGAGGGCGACGGCGAGGACTCCGACGGCGGCCGCGATCGCGCGGGTCTGTCCGTGGGTGAGGTGCAGGGCGGCGACGGTCGCCGCGCTCAGCGCTCCGGGCAGGAGGGTGAGCAGGGCCCAGTCCGCACGTGCCCTGGGCACGTCGAGGGCCGCCGGGCGGGCGGGGGCGCCGTCGTCGCGGGGTACGCGCGCGTACATCTCCTCCGCCAGGGAGAAGACGTCCCGGTGCCGGAACTGTGCGGCGGTCCGGTCGGTGACGCCGTGGGCCTCCAGACCCGCAGCGATCTCCAAGGGGTCCACCGCCCGCTCGCACAGCTCGCGGTGACGGTGCATCAGCGCCTTCACCGGGTCGGCGGCGGCGCGCCGGACAGCAGCGGGTTGGCGGGGGGCGGCCGACGGGTCGGCGCCTGCCTGCGCGGGCGCCGGGGCTTGGGTGTCCGCACGCGTGTGTGCCGGGGCTTCACCGCCGCCGCGCGTGCGTGCCGGGCCTTCGGCTTCGGCACGTACGCGAGCCGGAGGTTGCGTCTCGACACCCGTGCGCACCGAGGCTTCAGCATCGGCACGCGCGCGTGCCAGGGCCTCGTCGCCGTCGCATGCACCACGTGCCGTCTCTCCGCTGGTGGTGTCCGAGGCGGCGGTCTCCCCCGCGAGCCATCCCTGTGACCGTTCGTCCCAGGCTCCGGGGCTGTCCGGGGTGCCAGGGCGGTCCAGTGCTCCCAAGTCGCTCATCGCGCCCCCTCGGTGGCCGGCATCGGGGGTGTGGTGCGCGGCGGCGTCGCGCGTACCGGTGTGCCCGTCGCCCAGCCGGGGCCGCCGCGGGCCACCACACGCGCGTCCGGGTGGGTCCAGCGGCCGGGGAGGTGCGCCTCGGCGGGTACGGCGAACGGCAGGGGCTCTCCCGTGTCGTCGAGCACGATGCGGCGCACCGGGGTGCGCGAGACGATCTCCAGGTAAATGCCGTGAAATGCCGTGGTGTTCTGCTCGACGGTGAACAGTTCGAGCGCACGCGCGCGTGCGGCGGCGCCCAGGCGCTCGCGGCGCTCGGGGTCCCGCAGCAGCGCCAGACATGCCTCGGCGAGCGCCCGCGGGTTGCGCGGCGGCACGACGAGCCCCGTGCCTCCGATGACCTCCACGACCGCGCCGACATCCGTGGAGACGGTGGCGCGGCCGCAGAACATCGCCTCGACGAGGCTGATCGGGAAGCCCTCGACGACACTGGACAGTACGGTCACCGCGCCGGCGGCGTACGCGTCGGCGAGGCTCGGCAGCTCCGGGCCGCCGATCTCCTCGAAGGACACGGGGTTGTCGCCGACGGCGTGCAGCCCTGCCGCCTCGTCGGGGAAGAGCTGCGCGGCAAGTGCCCGGCAGTGGCCGAGATAGGCCTCACCGTCGGGGCCGTCCGGGGCACCGACGATCCGCAGCAGGGTCTTCGGCGCCTCCTTGCGGATCTCCGCGAAGGCGTGCAGCAGCGACACCAGGTCCTTGGCGGGTTCCACGCGGCCGACCCAGACGAGCGTGTCGGGGTCCGCGGACTCGGGGGACTCGCCCACCTCGGCGAAACGGGAGGCGTCCATGCCCGGGTAGACCGTGCGGAGCTTCGCGCGGTCGGCGCCGCACCGTTCCTGCCAGCGGCGGGCGTGCGCGTTGCCGGGCGTGACGATCGCGGCCCGGTCGTAGATCTCGGCGGCGAGCCGGCCGTGGAAGGCGGCGAGCAGGGACCGTACGGCGGGCGGCGCGTCCGTGGCGGCCAGGTAGTGCGTGCGCAGCCGCACGCCGTACTCGGTCAGCAGGAGGGGCACGCCGTGGAAGTGGCGGGCGAGCAGCCCGGGCAGGGCCGCGGGCCCGCCGGACGTCGCATGGCACAGGTCGACCGAGCCGAGGCCGTCGTCCTCGTACCAGTCGAGCGAGAGAGGGCGCAGGGCGCGTTCCAGGTGCGCGGCGACGGCGAGCAGATCCGGTACGCGCGCCTCACGCGCCGCTCCCAGGGCGCCCGGCGCGCGACAGGCGCGCTCCAGAATTCGTACGGCGGCCTCGGAGCGGAGCGTTCCCACCAGGCCGCGCTCGTCCCGGGCCAGTTCGGCGAGCCCGTACAGCGCGCTGCCGAAACGGTCCGCCTCAGCGGCCGGAGCCTCCCCCGAACCGCCGGAAGGGTCCCCGGCGTTGCCCGCACACAGCGCGGCCGCCAGCTCCCCGTAGCACTCGGCGAACCGCCGCCGTGCCCGGCGCCCGTAGCTCGTCCCGTCGTCCTCGGCCGTCCACAGCGGCGCCGTCCGCACCCGGGCGACCTGCGGCGGGAGCGCGACCCAGCCCTCGCTCTCCTGGCGTTCGCTGCGGCTGAGCGCGTAGACGTCGAACTCGTGCTGCCCGAGCCCACGCACGAGCCGGTCGCACCAGAGCCTGGCGTCACCGCTCACATACGGATAGCCACCCTCCGTAAGCAGTCCGATGCGCACGAGCGCACCCCCGATCTCCCGTCCGGGGAGCCGCCGTTGACCCGGCGGCTCGCAGCGGGAAGAACGTATGCGGACAAGGCGGTGGCGCGACGGACGGTTGTCCATCGCGCCACCAAAAGGGGTGAACGGTCGTAACTTTCCCGTGCGGATCGCGTTCGATCGCGCTACGAGATCAAGCAGTCACGTTACGTCAGACCGCGGCGAGTTCCCGCCGGGCGGCCCTGCGCCGGGCCGCGACCTGGGGGTCGAGTGCCGGTACGGCGGCGAGCAGTTGCCTGGTGTACGGGTCCTGGGGGTCGTCGTACACCTCGTCGGCGGGCCCGGACTCGACGATCCGGCCGCGGCGCATCACCGCGACCCGGTCGCTGACCTGTCGTACGACGGCGAGGTCGTGGGCGACGAAGACGAGCGCGAGCCCGAGTTCGCGCTGCAACTCGCCGAGCAGGGCGACCACCTGGGCCTGGGTGGTCACGTCGAGGGCGGAGACAGGCTCGTCGCAGACGATGACGCGCGGGTCGGCAGCGAGCGCCCGCGCGATGCCCACGCGCTGGCGCTGGCCGCCGCTGAACTCGTGCGGGTAGCGGTCGTAGTGCGCCCCGTCGAGTCCCACGCGCTCCAGCAGTTCCGTCACGCGCTCCCGGATGCCCCGCTCGTTCCGCTCTCCACGCGCGCGCAGCGGATCGGCGATGGACTCGCCCACGCTGCGACGCGGGTTGAGGGAGGAGACGGGGTCCTGGAAGACCATCTGGACGGCGGGATTCACGCCCACGCGCGCGTGCCCGTCGTAACGGACCTCTCCGGCCGTCGGTCCCAGCAGCCCGACCAGCATCCGCCCGAGCGTCGTCTTGCCGCTGCCGCTCTCGCCGACGACACCGAGGGTCTCGCCGCGCCGGAGGGTCAGCGACACGTCGTCCACGGCGGCGAACGCCCGCTTGCCGCGCCCGAATTCACGCCGCAGCCCGACCGCCTCCAGTACGACGTCCCCGGACGCCCCCGAAGAGACGCCCTGGGCGCTCTCCGTCACGGTCGCCGGGGAGGCACCCCGGACGCCCTCCGCCGAAGCCCCCGAAGAAACCGCCTCTGCATCACCCTGCGCAACGGCCGGGGACTCAGCCCCGTCATCCCCCGACGAGACCGCCGCCGCATCCTCCGCCGAAGCCTCCGGCAGGGCGATCTCGCCGTCCCCCGTCGCGGGTTTCGGGACGGCTCCGGGGAGCGTTCGCCGGGCGTCCACCCGTGGGACCGCTGCCAGGAGGGCCCGGGTGTACTGCTCCGTCGGCGCTTCCAGTACGTCCGTGACCGGCCCGTGTTCGACCACGCGCCCGTGCCGCATGACGAGGACCTCGTCGACGCTCTCGGCGGCGACGCCCACGTCGTGCGTGACGAGGAGCAGCCCCATGCCCGTCTCCTCGCGCAGGGCGTGCAGCAGGTCGAGGATCTGGGCCTGGACGGTGACGTCGAGCGCGGTGGTCGGCTCGTCGGCGATCAGCAGCTCGGGCCGGCAGGCCAGCGCCATGGCGATGAGCGCGCGCTGGCGCATGCCGCCGCTGAACTCGTGCGGACGGGAACGGGACCGGCGCTGTGCGTCCGGAATTCCCACCCGGTCCAGCACCTCGACCGCACGCGCGCGTGCCGCCCGTCTCGACACGCGCGTGTGCACGCGGTACACCTCGGCGATCTGGTCGCCGATGGCGTAGTACGGGTCGAGGGAGGACAGCGGGTCCTGGAAGACCATGGCGGCCTTCGCGCCGCGCAGCCGCCGCAGTTCGTCGTCCGACGCCTGCTGTACGTCGGTGCCGGCGACCTCGATCGAGCCGCCGACCCGCGCGCCGGTGCCGCGGTGCAGCCCCAGCAGGGCCGAGGCGACCGTGGACTTGCCGGAGCCGGACTCGCCGACCAGGGCGAGGGCGGCGCCCTGCTCCAGCGTGAAGGACAGTCCGTCGACGGCCCGCAGCTCGCCGAACGCGACCGTGAGATCAGTGACTTCCACGAGACTCATGCCAGCACCACCCGTCGGTCGGCCACCGCGTACAGCACGTCCGCGACGGCGTTGGCGACGACCACGAAGAACCCGATGACCAGGACCATGCCGACGACCACCGGCAGGTCGACGACGTTGACGGCGTGGACCAGTTCCTGTCCGATGCCGGGCAGGCCGAAGAGCGTCTCGGTGAGGACCGCGCCGCCGACCGCGCTGCCGACGTTGTTGGCGTTGAGCGCGATGACCGGCGCGAAGGCCCCCCGCAGCGCGTGCCGGCCGATGATCGACCGTTCGCCGACGCCGTACGCGCGGAAGGTGCGGATGTGGTCCTCGGCGAGCGTCTCCAGCATCGACGCCCGGGTCAGCCGGGCGAACGCGGCGGCCTCGATGAGGGCGAGCGAGAGCCAGGGCAGCAGCAGGTTCCACGCCCACTGCTCGGGGTCGTCGGTCAGCGCGACGTATTGCGGGAAGGGCAGCAGTTCCAGTTCGCCGCAGACCACGATCATCAGGACCAGGCCGATGACGAAGACGGGCGTGGCCACGCCGGCCAGGGTGATGCCGGTCAGCAGCCGCTCGGAGAGCCGGCCACGCCGCCAGGCGGAGAGCACACCGGTGCCCACGCCGAGGACCAGCCACACGACCATGCCGCCGAACACGAGCGACAGGCTGACCGGGAGCTTGGCCAGGATCAGCTGGGTGACCTGCTGGTCGCTCTGGTACGACAGGCCGAGGCAGGGCGCCGAGCAGTGCTGGACCGCCGTGCCCGTCGAGTAGTCCTGGCCGGCGAAGAGGCCCTGCAGGAAGTGCCAGTAGCGCACGTACAGCGGGTCGTCGAGGTGCAGTTGCTGAGCGACCTGGTGCACCTGGACGGGCGAGCAGCGCGGACCGCAGGTGATCTGGGCGACGTTGCCGGGGGTGACGTAGAAGACGACGTAGACGATCACCGAGATGGCGAGGAGGGTGATCAGCATGCCGAGGGCGCGGCGCAGGACGAAGCCGGCGAAGCCGCTCATGCGGCACCCCCCTTCGGTTCGGTGGCGTCGGAGGTGTGGCCCTTCGGGTCGGCCGCATCGGCCCTGGCCTCCCGCTTGCGGCCCGTTCCGACGCGCAGCCGGGAGGCCGCGCGCGGGTCGAGGGCCGTACGGACGCCGTCGCCGAGGACGGTGAGCGCGAGGACGGTGACGAACAGCGCGCCGGCCGGGAGGAGCAGGTACTGCGGCGCCGCCTGGTACCAGACGTCGGCGGCGGTGAGCATCTGTCCCCAGGAGGGGGTCGGCGGCTTCACGCCGACGCCGAGGAAGGACAGCGCGGCCTCGACGGTGATGTTGGTCGGGACGAGGAGCGCGGAGTAGGTGATGACGGGTGCGGCGAGTCCGGGCAGCAGCTCGCGGCGGGCGACCTGCCATGTGCCCCAGCCGCTGAGCCGGGAGGCGGCGACGTGGTCGAGCCCCTTGAGGGTGAGGGTCTGCGCGCGCACGATCTTGGCGACGTTGCCCCAGGCGATCAGGCCGATGACCAGGGCGACCAGGACGGGTCGCGGGAAGGTCGACGGCACGATGGCGAGCAGCGCCAGCGCCATGATCATCAGCGGCAGTGCCACGATGATGTCAGTGATGCGGCTCAACAGTTGATCAACCCATCGGCTGCCGAGCGCGGCCGCGACGCCGACCACGACACCGATGGCGACCTGGACGACGGTGGCCGCCAGCGCGACACCGAGGGAGACCCGTGCGCCGTAGACCAGACGCGCGAACAGGTCGCGGCCGGTCTGCGGTTCCACGCCGAGCCAGTGGTCGACGCTGATGCCGCCGAGCGACCCCACGGGGACGCCGCCGCGTGCGGAGTCGATGAGCGACGGGTGGTAGGCGGTGGGATCCTGGCCCTCGATCGCCGTGAGCAGGGGTGCGGCGAGCGCGATCAGGACGAGCAGTCCGACGACGGCCGCCGCGACGAGGGCGGCGCGCTGCGCCCGCAGCCGCCGCCAGAACTGACGAGCGCCCGAGGCCCCCGGGACGACGGTGTCCGTCCCGGGGGTCTGGGCGGTGAGAAGTGCCTCGCTCACGGTGTCACTTCACCGCGACCTGCGAGGGGTCCAGGACGCCGTCCCAGTCGCTGATCACGATGTTGCGGACGTCCTTGCCGTACAGCCGCTTGTAGACGGGGTGGAACAGCGGGACGGTCAGCGCCTGCTCGCCGATCTTCTTGTCCAGCGCGCCCCACCGCTTGGCCGCCTCGTCAAGGTCGGTCAACTTGTTGATCGCGTCAATCTCGTCATTGACCGACTTGTCGTTGAGGAAGCCCGTGTTGAAGTTCGCGCCGTCCTTGACGATCTGCCGGCCATCGAAGATCGGTGCCAGGAACGGGCCGCCGGAAGGCCAGTCGGCACCCCAATGGGCGAGGAAGAAGCCGGGCTCGGTCTTCGCGTTGTGAGTCTTGTCGGAGTAGTCGTTCTCCTCCAGACCCTGGAGCTTGACGGTGATGCCGGCCTTCTTGAGCGCGTCCTGGATCGCGGTCGCGATCTCGGGGCTGGTCTCGAAGTCCTTGCTGTTGGAATGGGTGAGGGTGACGGTGAGCCCGTTCTTGTGGCCCGCCTGTGCCAGCAGCTCCTTGGCCTTGGCCGGGTTGCCGGTCTTGCCGGCCGGGAACAGGTCGTACGGCGTGTAGCCGAAGGACTTCTGGTTCGGCAGGAAGGTGGTCGCGGCCTCGGCCAGCGACGAGCCGCCGGCCGCGTTGACCACGGAGGAACGGTCGATGGCGTACGAGATCGCCTGCCGCACCCGGATGTCGTCGAACGGCTTCACCTTCGGGTTGAACGCTATGTAGTTGGTGTAGCCGAAGTGTCCGGTGCCCACGCGCGCGGCGAGGTTCTTGTCGCCGGTGACCTTGGCCAGCTCGGCGGGGCCGAGGTTGGTGTCGGTGGTCACGGCGGCGGCGTCGGCGCCCTGCGACGCGGAGAGCCGCTGGTTGATGACGGACGAGTCGAGTCCGGACCGCACGTCGATCTTGTCCGGGTAGGCCTTCCGCTCGGCGTCCGTGGCAGCGGACCAGTAGGTGTTGCGCTCCAGGGTCAGCCGCTCACCGTCGTTCTCGTTCTTGACGACCTTGTACGGCCCGGACGAGATCGGGTGCTGTTCGTACTTCGTGCCGGTGTCCTTGTCCTTGGGCACCGGCGCGAACTGCGTCTGCGTCGCGAGGAACGGGAACTCGCCCTCGGGCTTGTTCAGGTGGAAGACGATGGTCCGCGCGTCAGGCGTCTGGATGGAGTCGAGCCCGCCCTTGTCCTTGTAGGGGCCCTGGTAGTCGGCGCCGCCGATCAGCCAGTCCCGCAGGTAGGGCGCGCCGCCCGAGAGCTCGGGGGCGAAGGAGCGCTCGATGCCGTACTTGATGTCGGCCGAGGTGATCGGCGAGCCGTCCTCGTACTTCAGGCCCTTCTTGAGTGTGAACGCCCACACGGTCGCGTCCTTGTTGGGGCGCCCGGTGTCGGTGGCGAGGTCCGGGACGACCTTGGCGCCGGCGGCGCCGTTCTCACGGTTGCGCGTGGTGAGCGTGCGGAAGACGAGGGAGGGCACCTTGCCGCCGCCGGAGGTGTACAGGCGGGCGGGGTCGAAGTCCTGCTGCGGGTTGGAGTTCAGGATGGTCAGGGTGCCGCCCTTGTGCGGCGTGGAGTCGCCACCGGAGCCCTTGGCATCGTTGTCCTTCGGCCCGCAGGCGGCTGCTCCCGCTGCCAGGACCAGGCCTACGGATGCCGCGGCCACGCGGCGCGCTCTGACGGACGGTTGACGCATCGGAATGACGACCTCTCGGAGTGGTTCGGGCCGGTAAGACCGGAATGGTCCCGAATGGTGAGACGGATGGACGAGGAGTGAGACGAACGTGAACAGACCTCTGCCCGGGCGTCAGGTCGTCGAAAACCGTGAGCGAGTCACGGAGGGAAAAAGATCGCGACGCGAACGCCAAGGGGCGAGCGTCAGCGACAGTGGATGTCGGCCACGCAGAGCGGGGTCACGCCGATGAGCGCCAGCTCGATGGCGGCGCGGTCGAAGGCGTGGGGGGTCGACATGCCCAGAAATATGTATGAACTTTCTGCGCATGTCAACGTGACATATGAGGCGCCCGTCAACTCCTGGGATAGGGCCAGGGGTTGGGCAGACAGTGGATCCCGTCATGGTCGAGGAACTTGGTCTGCTGCTGCATGACCGGCGCGAGCTGGCCATTCTTGCTGCAGGTGACGTGGCTGTAGCCCAGCCGGTGACCCACCTCGTGATTGATCAACATCTGCCGGTAGGCATGAATTTGATCACCGTACGTCTTCGATCCCTGCGCCCATCTGTATGCATTGATCATCACGCGCTCGGTGGCGGCCGAGTCGCACGAGACGTTGTCCTCCGTCGTGTCGAGCCCCGACTTCGCACACCATTTCGCGGTCGTCCCGGGGCTGGCGAGCGTGATCACGAAGTCGGGCTTGCCGGTGTAGATGCGCTCGAAGGTGCGGGCACCGTGGTGGGCCCAGCTCCGGTCGTCGTTGAGCGTCTTCTGCACGGCCTGGGCGAACAGTGCGCCGTCGAGCCCGAGCCCCTGCTCCACGTCCACGCGGTAGGTGTACTTCTGTCCCGTGCCCGGCGCCTTGTCGAAGCCCGGAACCGCGTCGAACTTCCCCGACCCCTTGAGCGTGGCGCCGAGCGGGTACTTCTCCCCCATCGCCTGCGCGTACGTCAGCGTCGCCACGCTGGGCGACGAGAACGGCGACGGCCCCGAGTCCCGGGCGTCCCGCGCCTGGCCGGTGGCCGACTGCGCTCCTACGCCGGTGTCCTCGCGTCCGTTCGTGACCTGCCCGGCGACGACGACGGCCAGCACAGTGGTGACGGCGGCGGCCGCGATACCGGTGAACGTCCGCCCCTTGCTGCCCCTGGTCTGCGCGGGCACGCCGGTGGGCGGCGCGTCGTCGTCGGTGTCCGAGGGCACGCCGACACCGGTGCCGGGATCCCAGTTGGTGACGGAGGCGTACGGGTCCGAGGAATGCGCCGAGCCACCGGTGCGGGGCGCGAAGACGTCGTCGTCCTCGTCGAAGGCGTCGAGATAGTCCTGCCGCGGCGCACGCGGCGGCATCCGCCGCTGCCGCGGTATGGCGACACCGGGGCCGGCACCGCTGCCCGGCCCCCTCAACTCGCCCCATCCACCGCCGGCTTCACGCTGCTCGGGGTGACCGCTGCGGACCTGGGGGGTGCCGTGCGCGGGGGTACCGTCCGGAAACCGCGGCACCCCATGCTCAGGTGTGCCGTCCGGCAGCCGCGGCACCCCGCGCGCAGGTGTGCCGTCCGCCGTCCTCGGCGTCCCGTGCATCGGAGCCTGCTGCTGCCCGCCCGACGGCCCGGGCACCCCGCGGCCCCCCGCACCGTCCTGCCCCACACCTGTGTCACCGGCGTCACCCTTCGCGGCGGCAGCGCCTCCGCGGCGGCTGTGGCGTCCCACGTCGGCCCTCAGCTCCCCGCGCTCTCGGCGGCGGCCTCGCCGTCGTCGACGACCGGACCACCTCCGCCGGAGGAAACCGCGGCTGCGACACGAGCCGGTTCGCCGGACGGGACCGCGTCGGCCAACTGTCCCGTCTCGCCGAGGAGTTCGCAGAAGGCGCGGGCCACCGTGTCGGGGTACTCCATCATCGCCACATGCCCGGCGTCCGGCAGGGTCAGCAGACGGGAGTCACGGAAGGCGCGAGCCGCCCGCTGGGCCATGCGGAAGCCGACGAGCTGGTCCCGGCCGCCGTACACGAGCAGGGTCGGGGCGAGGACGCGCTCGGCCTGGCGCCACAGGCCGTGCTGGCCGCCCAGCGTGTAGGCGTTCACCACCCCGCGCGCGGAGCGCGTCAAGGCATCCCAGAAATACGGCAGTCGCAGGCGCCGCTCCATCTCCTCGACCGCATTGCGGAAACCTTCCGGCGTCACCCGGCCGGGGTCGCCGTAACAGAGCGCCGTGACCCCGCGGACCCGCTCCTCCGCCGACCACTCCTTGGTGAAGCGGGTGAAGAGTGCGGTGACACCGGGCAGCGCCAGCAGCGCCGTGGGGACCGCGGTCCGCTGGACGCGGATCTCCGGCAGCGCCGGCGACACCAGCGTGAGCGTCCGCACGAGGTCGGGCCGCAGCGCCGCGACACGGGTGCTGACGGCACCGCCGAGCGAGTTGCCGAAGAGGTGCACCGGCCCGCGCCCGGACGCGTCGAGAAAACGGATGACCGCGCGCGCGTGCCCGGTCACCGAGTAGTCGCCGTCGTCCGGCGGCGGCGAGTCGCCGAAGCCCGGCAGATCGACCGCCTCGCCGTCGACGACGCCCTCCAGCTCCTGCATCAGCGCCGACCAGTTCTGCGAGGAGCCGCCGAGCCCGTGGACGTACAGCGCGGGCGGCAGTCCCTCACGGGCCGGTGGTCTCGACCGCACCGACAGCGTGATCCCCGGCAGCCCGACCGACCTGAGCCGCTCACCGTCCGCGACCCTGACGGGCGCCACCTTCGGGAGCGCATTGGTCGCCGGCACGGAGGGCAGCTCGGTCGAAGACATGCGGCAATGTTACGAGACGATCACGCAGTGACTCATGTGTTCGCCGTCACAGATCGCGCGCACAACACATAGCGTCCGGATCGGGTGTCTCCTAGGCTCGTACAGAGGGCACCCGCTGTGGTCCCTGCTTCTTCCAGGGACATTCGTAGGAAGGGAGCCCAGCCATGGCCGTAGACCCCACCGACCCCGAGACGTTCGAGGACGAGGACACGCAGGAAGCCCAGGAGATCGACGTCGAGGCCCCCGAGAACGACGCCGCGGAACAGTCCGCCCACCTCGTGCCCGACCGCGACGACCCTCTCGAGGACGTGGACCCGGCCCGCGCGAACGAGGCCGACCTCGTCGAGCAGCGCCGCGTGGTCTCCATCGACGAGGACGACTACCGCTGACAAGCGCTTGCGGGGCGCCGGAGGGTGCCGCTGAGCTGGAATGGGGCAGCCCCCTGCCCCATTCAGCCTGCTTTGAAACCCTCTGTACGGCTTTCGCCGCCGTCCGGTCCGTGAAATTCTGCGCTCGCACCGCGCACGACAGGGTTACCGAAAAGTACGATGGCCGCGCGGCGCACACCGCATGTGGACGATTTTGGGAGGCGGCGTGACAGCCATCGAGCAGACAGAGGCGGCACGCCCGCGGGGCACGCGCCTGCCGCGCCGTGCCCGACGGAACCAGTTGCTGGGCGCCGCACAGGAAGTCTTTGTGGCGCAGGGGTACCACGCGGCCGCGATGGACGACATCGCGGAGCGCGCCGGCGTCAGCAAGCCGGTGCTCTACCAGCACTTCCCGGGCAAGCTGGACCTCTACCTCGCACTGCTGGACCAGCACTGCGAGTCGCTGATCGGGGCGGTACGCGGGGCGCTCGCCTCGACGACCGACAACAAGCAGCGCGTGCGGGCGACGATGGACGCCTACTTCGCGTACGTCGAGGACGACGGCGGCGCCTTCCGCCTGGTCTTCGAGTCGGACCTGACGAACGAGCCCGCGGTGCGCGAGCGCGTCGACAAGGTCACGAACGAGTGCGCGGAGGCGATCCGTGACGTGATCGCCGAGGACACCGGCCTCTCGCCCGCGGAGGCGATGCTGCTGGCCTCCGGTCTCGGCGGGCTCGCCCAGGTGGTGGCCCGGTCCTGGCTGCACAGCGACCGCAGCGTGCCGCGCGACGAGGCGGTGCAGCTGCTGACGTCACTCGCCTGGCGCGGCATCGCGGGCTTCCCGCTGCACGGCACCGAACAGCACCACTGACCCGCACACGCGCGTACAGGCCGTTTGTTCCCGTCCGTTGTTCGCTCCTGGCGTGCAGGCGCGGAGGGTGTACGTCCCCTCACCGGGCTAATGTGTGCTGGGTACGGCGCGTAAAGGTCGCGCTTCACTGACCGTCGGAGGGACATAGCCGTGGAGGTCAAGATCGGCGTGCAGCACGCGCCCCGCGAGATCGTTCTGGAGAGCGGTCAGAGTGCCGAGGAGGTCGAGCGGGTCGTGGCCGAGGCACTGGCCGGGAAGTCGCAGCTGCTGACCCTCGTGGACGAGCACGGCCGCAAGGTCCTCGTCCCGGCCGAGCGCCTCGCCTACGTCGAGCTCGGCGAGCCGGCCCCGCGCAAGGTGGGTTTCGGAGCGCTGTAGGCACACACCAGCACATCACCCGGAGGGGCCCGGCGACCGATGGTCGCCGGGCCCCTCCGGCTTCTCCCGCGGGATTTTTTCTCCACAACTGGAGCACAAGTCGCGCACAGGGGAGGATTGCATTCCGCAGGTCACGGGTATGACGGGCTACGACCGTGATCGGCAGTGTGGCCGTGTGGGAGGGACTCCATGATGTTGTTCGAAGCGCTCGGCTCCGCACTTCTCGGTCTCGTGCTGGCAGGGGCGGCGATCCACCGTCTCTCCGAGCGTCTGCCCAACCGTTCGCTGGTGCTCGCGACCGGTGTGGCCGGCGCCCTCTTCGGCGCCTTCGTCACCCACAGCGCGCTGGACCCGGGCAACTTCCTGCTGATCCTGCTCGGCGCGGCGATCGTCTCCGCGGCCTCGCTCTCCCTGCTGGTGCGCCCGGCCGGGAGACTCCGCCGGCGATCAGCGCCGGCGTAACCCCCGACCGGGACGACGAGGACGACCAGGGAAGCGAGAGCTAGGCGGCAAGCCCGAGGGCGGCCATCCGCTTGGTGTGGGCCTCGGTGATCCGGGAGAACATCCGGCCGACCTCGGCGAGGTCGAAGCCGTCCGCGACGCCGCCGACGAGCATCGTCGACAGCGCGTCGCGGTCCGCGACAACCCGCTGGGACTGCGACAGGGCCTCGCCCATGAGACGCCGGGCCCACAGGGCGAGACGGCCGCCCACGCGCGGGTCGGCGTCGATCGCGGCCCGCACCTTCTCCACGGCGAAACCGGCGTGCCCGGTGTCGTCCAGCACGGCCAGCACCAGCTCACGCGAGTCCGAGTCGAGCCGCGCGGCGACCTCGCGGTAGAAGTCGCTGGCGATCGAGTCGCCGACGTAGGCCTTCACGAGCCCTTCCAGCCAGTCCGAGGGCGCCGTCTGCTTGTGGAAGCCGTCCAGCGCGGCGACGAACGGCTCCATCGCGCGCGTGGGCTCCTCGCCGATCTCCGTGAGCCGGTCACGCAGCCGCTCGAAGTGGTGGAACTCCGCCGACGCCATCTTGGCCAGCTCCGCCTTGTCCGCCAGAGTCGGCGCCAGCTTGGCGTCCTCCGCGAGCCGCTCGAACGCCGCGAGTTCGCCGTACGCGAGGGCACCGAGGAGATCGACGACCGCGGCCCGGTACTGCGGGTCCGCGGAGGCCCGGCCCCAGTCCTGGGCGGCCACTCCGGTCTGCTCGGCGGGTGCGTCAGAGGTGTTGTCAGGCGTCGTCATGAAGCGCACAATAGTCCGCTTGCCGAGCCCTGGAAGTCCCTGGTCAATCAGTGTGATGACGGCTACGTGACCAAATCGGCCATCGCGTGTGCGTGATTCCGGGGTATGGTGGTAATGCGCCTGCCGACTACTCGACGGGCCGCACGTATGAGGATGCCCGGTCGGTGGCCCGATCGGCTCCGACCCGACAGCCCTCCAAGCCCGTACGGCACATTGCGTACGGCGTCCGGAGGGACACCCTCAGCGGTACGAGCGCTAGAGCGTCGGCAGTGGTCCCGTGCCCTACGGCTAGCCCGTAAGGCAGCCGACGTCCCCGGCACGGTCCGTCAAAGACCCCCCGCGCTCGCCTCGCACCGCGCACACAGAAGAGGCAGCACCCTGACTACCACGTTCAGAGATCTCGGCATCCTTCCCGAGACCGCCGAGGCCCTCGAGGCCGTCGGCATCGTCACCCCCTTCCCCATCCAGGAGATGACCCTCCCCGTCGCCCTCTCCGGCACGGACGTCATCGGCCAGGCGAAGACCGGCACCGGCAAGACGCTGGGCTTCGGCCTCCCGCTCCTCGAGCGCGTCACCGTCCCCGCGGACGTGGAGGCGGGCCGCGCCAAGCCCGAGGACCTCACCGACACCCCGCAGGCGCTCGTCGTCGTCCCCACCCGCGAGCTGTGCACGCAGGTGACCAACGACCTGCTGACCGCGGGCAAGGTGCGCAACGTACGCGTTCTCGCCATCTACGGCGGCCGGGCCTACGAGCCCCAGGTCGAGGCCCTCAAGCAGGGCGTCGACGTGGTCGTCGGCACCCCGGGCCGGCTCCTGGACCTCGCGGGCCAGAAGAAGCTCAACCTCAAGCACGTCAAGGCCCTTGTCCTCGACGAGGCCGACGAGATGCTCGACCTGGGCTTCCTGCCCGACGTCGAGAAGATCATCAATCTGCTGCCGGCCCGCCGCCAGACCATGCTGTTCTCGGCGACCATGCCGGGCGCGGTCATCGGTCTCGCGCGCCGCTACATGTCGCAGCCCACGCACATCCGCGCCACCGCGCCGGACGACGAGGGCGCGACGGTCGCGAACACCTCGCAGCACGTGTACCGCGCGCACAACATGGACAAGCCCGAGATGGTCGCGCGCATACTGCAGGCCGACGGCCGGGGACTGGCCATGGTCTTCTGCCGCACCAAGCGCACCGCGGCCGATCTCGCCGACCAGCTCAAGCAGCGCGGCTTCGCGGCCGGCGCCGTCCACGGCGACCTCGGCCAGGGCGCCCGCGAGCAGGCGCTGCGCGCGTTCCGCAACGGCAAGGTGGACGTCCTCGTCTGCACCGACGTCGCCGCCCGCGGCATCGACGTCGAGGGCGTGACGCACGTCATCAACTACCAGTCTCCCGAAGAGGAGAAGACGTACCTGCACCGCATCGGCCGTACGGGCCGCGCGGGTGCCAAGGGCATCGCGATCACGCTCGTCGACTGGGACGACATCCCGCGCTGGCAGCTGATCAACAAGGCGCTGGAGCTGTCCTTCAACGACCCGCCGGAGACGTACTCCACCTCCCCGCACCTCTTCGAGGAGCTGAACATCCCGGCGGGCACCAAGGGTGTCCTGCCGCGCGCCGAGCGCACGCGTGCCGGGCTCGACGCGGAGGAGCTCGAGGACCTGGGCGAGACCGGCGGCCGCGGCGCACGCGGTCGCGGCGGCCGCCCCGAGCGGGGGGGCCGGGGCGAGTCCCGGCCCACCGAGCGCGAGCGCACGGAGCGTACGCCGCGTCGCCGCCGCCGTACGCGCGGTGGGGCGGCCCTGGACGCGACGGCCGCTCCGGAGGCCTCGACGGCTCTCTCGCCGTCCGAGGAGACCTCCGGTCCCCGCACCCCTCGTCGCCGTCGCCGCACCCGTGCCGGTGCCGCCTCGGAGCCGGTGACCACCACCACGGCACCCGAGTCCGCGGAAGCCGCCGTCACGACGGCGGAGCGTCCCGCACTGGACGCCCCTCAGGCCCCGTCGAAGCCGCGTCGCCGCCGCACCCGCGGGGCCGCGGAGAGCACGCTGGCCGCGGAGCCGCTCGCCGCTGAGGCTCCGGCGGCACAGGAAGCCCCGGCCGCCCCGGAGCCCGAGGCCCCCGCCGCCGCACCGCGCCGCCGGACCCGCAAGGCGACGGCTGCTGCGGAGACCGCTGTCGACACCGCGGAAGCGACCGAGGCCAAGCCGCGCACCCGGACCCGCAGGGCGACGGCCGCGCAGACCGCGGTCGACACCGCCGAGGGCACCACCGAGTCGGCCCCGGAGCCGGCGGAGACCGCCCCGCGCCGCCGTACCCGCAAGGCGACGGTTGCCGCGGAGCCCACGGTCGAGGCCACCGAGGCCAAGCCGCGCCGCACCCGCAAGAC
The DNA here is from genome assembly GCF_040298885.1 of Streptomyces sp. NPDC001137. Taxonomy (NCBI): domain Bacteria; kingdom Bacillati; phylum Actinomycetota; class Actinomycetes; order Kitasatosporales; family Streptomycetaceae; genus Streptomyces; species Streptomyces sp. NPDC001137. The sequence continues at coordinate 12,776 of NZ_JBEPBA010000046.1, read as the reverse complement.
CGCCGCCGCAGAGGCCGCGGTCGACACCGCGGAGGCGACCGAGGCCAAGCCCCGCACCCGGACCCGCAAGGCCACGGCCGCCGCGGAGCCCACGGCCGAGGCCACCGAGGCCAAGCCGCGCCGCACCCGCAAGGCGACGGCTGCCGCGGAAGCCGCGGTCGACACCGCCGAGGCGACGGAGGCCAGGCCGCGCCGTACGCGCAAGGCGGCCGCCGTTGCTGAAGCCGCGGTCGACACGGCCGAGGCCGTCGAGGCCAAGCCGCGCCGCACCCGGAAGACCGCCGCTGCCGCAGAGGTCACCGCCGAGGCGGCCGAGGCCAAGCCTCGCCGTACCCGCAAGGCCGCCGTGGCCGAGATCCCGGCGCAGGCCGCCGAGGAGCCCGAGGCCAAGCCGCGCACGCGGACCCGCAAGGCCGCGGAGGCCGTGGTCGACACCGTCGAGGGCACGGAAGCCAAGCCGCGCACCCGCGCCCGCAAGACGGCCGCCGCCGAGGAGACCGCCGAGGCCGCGCCCCGTCGGCGTACCCGCAAGGTCGCCGAGACCTCCGACGCCGCCCCGGCGCCGGAGGTGGCGAACCCTCGTCGTACGCGCAAGGCGGCAGCAGCCCCCGAGGCCGCTGTCGACACGGAGGCCAAGCCGCGCCGCACGCGGAAGACGGCCGCCGCCGCGGAGACCGCCGAGGAGGCGAAGCCCCGTACCCGCAAGGCCGCCGCCGTGGCGGAGATCCCGGCGCAGGCCGCCGAGGAGCCCGAGGCCAAGCCGCGCACCCGCGCCCGCAAGGCCACGGCCGGCGCGGCCGAGGCCAAGCCCGCGGTGCGCCGCACGCGGAAGGCCGCTGCCGCCGCGGAGGCCACGGAGAGCTGATGCGCTCACTCACCGACGGCCCGGCCCCCACCGCACAGGAGGGGCCGGGCCGTCGGCGTTCGGCCGACTGCCCCGGCCCGTCCCCCTCCCCGCCACCCGAGCCGGATAACCTCACCCCATGAGCAGGCCCCCGACCTTCACCCCGCCCCCCGGCGCCCGCGCGTACGCGCTGCGCACCGCGCGCGGGGAGTTCGCCGTCGTCGACGCGCCCGTGGCGGACGGCGTCGCCGCCAAGGGAACCGCGCTGCTGCTGCCCGGGTTCACCGGCAGCAAGGAGGACTACAACCCGCTGCACGAGCCGCTCGCGGCCCGCGGTTACCGGACCGTCGCGGTGGACGGACGGGGGCAGTACGAGTCCGACGGTCCCGAGACCGACGAATCGGCCTACGCCCAGGAGGAGTTGGCGCGGGACGTGCTCGCCCAGGCCGCCGCCCTCGGCACCCCCGTGCACCTCGTCGGGCACTCCCTCGGCGGGCAGATCGCGCGCGCCGCGGTCCTGCTGGACCACACGCCCTTCCTGTCGCTCACCCTCATGGCCTCCGGCCCCGCCCAGATCTCAGGCTCCCAGCAACAGCGCGTCAAGCTGCTCCGCGACGCGCTCGCCGTGATGAACATGGCCGAGGTGTGGGAGGCGATCCAGGCCATGGAGGCGCCGGAGGAGACCGAGACCGGCGAGCCCGGGGAACTGGACGGCGGCCTCGACGACCAGGACGACCTGCGCCGCCGCTGGCTGGGCAACAAGCCGGCCCAACTCATCGCGACGGGCCGCCAGTTGTGCGTCGAACCGGACCGCGTGGCCGAACTGGCCGCCGTACCACTGCCGTTCCACGTCCTGTCGGGTTCCAGCGACGACACCTGGCCGGTCCCCCTGCTCGACGACATGGCGCGGCGCCTGCGCGCGCACCGCACCGTCGTCCAGGGCGCCGAACACTCCCCCAACACCGACCGCCCCCTCGACACGGCCCGCGCCTTCGCGGACTTCTGGGACCGCAACAACCCGAGCCGGTAGCGGCTAGTACTGCGCCTGCAGGTGCTCCCAGAACCCGTCCCGCAGCGCGCGCCGCAGGTCCGCCTGGCCGCGCAGGGAGTACTGCAGCAGGCCCTCGGCCTCCACCAGCAGGTCCTGGTCCACCGAGCCCGGCAGATAGGGGTGGCCGGGCAGCAGTTCCGCCAGGGAGTCGCGGCCCCGCGCGGCCAGCCACTTCGCCGCGATCTGCGCGCCGACGAAGCGGACGTCGTCACGGCCGGGCCGGGCGGCGGTGGCCTCGTAGGCGGCCGCGGTGCGCCGGGAGACGTACGGCTTGAAGAAGTCGAGGTCGAGGGTGCGCTGGCTGTCGACCTCCCAGAGCAGCGGCTCCGCCTGGTTGCGCCCCTCGGGGGCCTCGATGCCCCACAGGTGGACGCGCGCTCCGTACCCCTGCGCCGCCTCGACCGCCGACACCAGGTCCTCGTCACCGCCCAGCAGTGCCGCGTCGCTGATCGCCCGGTGTCTGGCCAGTGACTCCAGGTCCGTCCTGATCAGCGAATCGACGCCCTTCTGCTGGTTGTTGGCGTTCAGGTTGCCCAGCCGGACCTTCACATCGGGGAGTTCGGCGATCGACTGCTGCTCGGCGGTGTGGATGCGGCGCCGCGCGCCGTCGTACCAGTAGACCCGCAGCAGCCGGCTGTCCGCGAAGATCGTGCGGGCCCGGTCGATGAGCGCCTCGATCAGGCCCTCCGCGTCCAGGTCGAAGGCGCGACGGTCCTCCGTCCCCGCCACCAGCCGGCCCGCAGCCGCGTACAGATACCCCGCGTCGACGAAGATCGCATGGGTCGAGGGCGTCTTCGCCACCTCGGCGAGCATGCGCTGCAGCAGCTCGTTCGTGCGGTCGATGCGGGCGCTGAGGGCCGCGAGGTCGTCGTTCATCGCTTCCATTGTTCCGGCGGTCACGCTGCGAACACAACTGGCCCCGGTCGGTCTCCCCTGTCTCCTCGGCGGTGCCTTACCGGCTAGTAGTTAGTCGTTCGAAAAATTTCTTTAGCGTAGGGAATGTTTGTAACACGCAGCCCGTTGACTACTACGGAACACAGCGAGACGAAGGGAGAGGCCATGCGCTTCGAAATCATGCGACTCGACGAGGTCAACGGTACGACCGTGGACAGCAAGGTCGTGGACGCCGCCTCCGTCAACAGGATCGTTCAGCAGGCCGCGGCCATCGGGCAGCGCCTCTGGATCCGACCGGCCGAGGAATCGGCCGCGTAACAGACGCAAGCAGACGCAAGCACGACGTATACAGACGCACAGATACAGACGCACAGAGACGCATACGAACGCGGATCACCGCAGCAGCTTCAGAGCCCCCGTACGGCATCGACGCCGTACGGGGGCTCTGCGCATGCCCGGGACTCCGGGGGCGTTCAGGCGCCCTTGATCACTTGCGTGATGCCGTTGATGATCTGCTGCACGGCGATCGCGGAGAGCATCATGCCGGCGAGCCGCGTCACGAGGACCACGCCCCCGTCCTTGATGACCCGGATGATCAGCAGCGAATACCGCATCACCAGCCACAGCACGACATGGATGGCGAGGATCGCCATCCACACCGACATCTGCGTGGCGACACTGTGGGCCTTCTGCACGGCGAGGATGACGGACACGATGGCGCCGGGGCCGGCCAGCAGCGGCATGCCCAGCGGTACGAGCGCCACATTGACGTCCTTGGTCTGCTTCGGCTCGTCGGTCTTGCCGGTCAGTAGATCCAGGGCGATGAGCAGGAGCAGCAGCCCGCCCGCGATCATCAGCGCGGGCACGGAGACATGCAGATAGTTGAGGATCTGGTGCCCCAGCAGCCCGAAGACGGTGATCACACCGCCGGCCACGCACACGGCCTGGAAGGCCATCCGCCTCTGCACCTTGCCGGGGCGCCCGGCGGTCAGCGCGAGGAAGATCGGGGTGATCCCGGGGGGATCCATGATGACAAAAAGGGTCAGGAACAGGGAGCCGAAGACGGCGACGTCGAACATGGGTGAGCTACACGCCTTGCAGGAAAAGAGCGGGAAAAAGAGATGGACGGGAACGGGGGGTGCGGAGGGGGTTTTCAGGCTCCGCCGGTCCCCGACACCGGGAACGCCCCGGTCGCCCGCCGCGTGATCTCCCCGTAGACCTCGGGATCCGTGACGTACTCGCCGAGCACGCAGGTCTTGCGGCTGCCGTGGTAGTCGCTGGACCCGGTGGTCAGCAGCCCCAGTTCCTTGGCCAGCCCCCGCAGCCGCGCCCTGGTCTCCTCGTCGTGGTCCATGTGGTCGACCTCGATACCGTCGAGCCCGGCGGCGGCCATCTCGGCGATCGCGGCCTCCGGCACCGTGCGGCCGCGCTTGCTGGCGCCCGGGTGCGCGAAGACGGTCACCCCGCCCGCGGCCTTGACCAGGCGGATCGCCTCGAAGGGATCCGTCTCGTGCTTCTCGACGAAGACCCGCCCGCCGTCGGCCAGCCAGTCCTCGGTGAACGCGTCGCTCACGGTCGGTACGACACCCAGCTCCACGAGTGCGGTCGCGACATGCGGCCGCCCGACGGAACCGCCCCCGGCGATCCGCTCGACCTGCTCCCAGGTGACCGGCACGCCCAGCCCGTTCAGCCTGGCGACCATGCCCTTGGCCCGAGGCACCCGGTCGTCCCGCACCAGCTCCCGCTCGGCGAGCAGCGCCGGCTCCTCGGGATCGAAGAGGTAGGCGAGCATGTGCATGGAGACACCGTCGACACGACAGGACAGCTCGGCGCCGGTGACGAGCGTGAGCCCCTCCGGCACCGCGGCGATGGCCTCGGCATACCCACGGGTGGTGTCGTGATCGGTCAGCGCCACCACGTCCAGCCCGGCCGCGGCAGCATTCCGCACCAGCTCAGCCGGGGAGTCCGTACCGTCGGAAGCAGTGGAGTGGGCGTGCAGATCGATACGCACTACGCAGACTCCAAGCGGTGACGGCACGAAAGGGAACGCTCAAGGATAACCGGATTTTCACGGCCACCTGTCACACCCGTACACCCTGAGCACCCCCTACCGACACCCCCCTCAGGGGCCGCGGGGCCGTGTCGATCTGCGGCTCCGCCGCGTGGGCGCGATCAACCCCCACAACCCGCGCACGCCGCACAACCCCACACCCCGCCCGGATGGGCGTTACGGCTCAAGCAAGCGCGGCGACAGTGCCCCGCAGGGCACCAGCTCGACCTCGGCCCCCGCGTCCCGCAAATCCGTCAGCACCAGCTCGTCGTACATCAGCAACCCCGACTGCTCGGGCCACACCACCGCCCACAGCCACAGCCCCCGCGCCTCGCCCGCGAACACCGCCCGGTCGTCGGGACTGCCGGCGACATGCCACAGCGGGGTGGGGCGCCCGCCGGCCAGCACCTTCGCCTGAGGGGGCTTCTCGACGTTCATGTACGGCCCCGGGTCCGGGCCGTCGATCCCGGCATACCGCGCACCGAGTCCGACCCCGAGCTCCTCGGCGACCAGGATCAGCTCCCCTATGCCGCCGAGCGGCCCCGGGCCCGAGCAGGCCACGGCGGTGGCGCGGCCGCCGTGGCGGTCGTCGCCCGCGCAGGCCACACCCGTGAACAGCCAGCCGATCGGCAGCGGCCACGGCATCCACACCGGCACCTGCGTGCGATGCACCACGACACTGAGGGCCTCGACGCTGGGCGGGATCACGGGCTGCAGCGGATGCACGGTGCCGTGCACATCGCACTGCCAGGTGTCGGAGAAGAGTCCGGGAGCCCTGACCCGGCCACCACACTTCGGGCAACTGGGTTCGCCCCTCATAGGGCCCCACGGTCCTACCCCCGCTGCGCCACGTCAAGGACGATCACCCGTCCGGACGGAACCCTTCACCGGAACCGTCACCACCCAAGCGGGATGCGCGGTGGCGCGGCCTTTGCCAACTGACCGATTCCGGCCGAGTGTTGGTGAGCTTGCTCACGCGGCGTTCAGTCCAGTGGGACGGACCTGCGGGACGGATCCCTCAGGTCCGTGCCGTTCGTCAGCCACCGCTCCTGGAGGGCCTGGGCGCCGTGCACACGCTTCCAGGCGGCCTCGTTCGGCGTCATGGGGAGCAGGGGCAGGAAGCGGACCGGATCGAGGGGCTCGTCCAGGTCGAGGTCCTCGACCAGCCCGCCCGGCTCGGCGACCAGGACGGAGCTGAACGGGGCGCCGGGCCACAGGGGTTCGCCGACGTCGAGCGAGGCGCCCGGGGCCACGATCACGCCCTCCACCTGCGGGGACGCGGCGAGTACGGCGAGCGGGCGCAGCGCCTTGTCGGTGTCGGCGAGGCCGCCGCGCACCGAGAGGATCAGCTCCGCGCGCGGGCCCTTGACCGGGTCGGCAAGGGCCGCGGTGGGGTCGCTCATGGGCTGTGCGGACATGCCGAGGGTGGCGTAGCGGACGATGCTCCCGTCCCCGGAGTCGTCCCGGAAACGCAGTACCTCGATGCGGTCCGTGCCCAGGAACGTGACCGCCGCGCGCGCGTCCGGTTCGCCCAGCGCGCCGCGCAACCGGGCCTCGACCAGAGGGAGAACATCAACCATGCGGCGAGCATAGAACTCGTCAGCACCGGGCAAAGCGGCACCTTGACAGTTTGGGCGGCTGATACTCTGGCCCGGTCGTCGGGGCAGCACGCAAAAGCGTCGCGATCGGGTCCCGACGCCGATTGAGACTCCCTTACGAGGGACCGGCCGGAGGAGGTGGGGCTGTCATGGATCGAAGTCACCCGTGCAGTACCACTCGCTCTTCCCGCCGCTGATACAGCTGATCCGGCTCCGGCTGACCGCCGCCTTTCACGCTCACGTCTTCATGCGGAAGAGCACTTCGTTTTGCCTGATCCGTCTGATCTGAATCAGTAACGAAGCTCGCCACCGCGATGGTGCGGTGCTCCCCGCTTTGTGGACGTGCCAAACACACGAAGTCAGGACGTCCCCATTCCGGGCAGTTCCATCCGTCGTCGGCGCCCTTGCGTTGCCTGTCACGAAGGAGCCAGCCATGTCGATGATCCGTGACCTCCGCGCCGCGGTCCGGCCGTCCCGCATCTCCCTGCGCAAGGACACCGGCGTGTACGACACGACGCGCGACCCCTCGACGCCGTCCGCCGTCGTCGACTGCGCCGTCTACCGCGACGGGACCCGCGTCGACCTGGGCAAGCCGATGACCCCGCACGAGGCCATGCGCCTGGTGCGCCGCGACGGCGGCTTCGTGTGGATCGGGATGCACGAGCCGACCGAGGCCGAATTCGCCGGTATCGCCCGCGAGTTCGGGCTGCACCCGCTGGCCGTCGAGGACGCCGTCCAGGCCCATCAGCGGCCCAAGCTGGAGCGGTACGACGACTCCCTGTTCACCGTCTTCAAGACCATCCACTACGTCGAGCACGACCGGCTCACCGCCAACAGCGAGGTCGTGGAGACCGGCGAGGTCATGTGCTTCACCGGCCGGGACTTCTTCATCACCGTCCGGCACGGCGGCCAGGGCTCGCTGCGGGCGCTGCGGCACCGGCTCCAGGACGACCCCGAGCTGCTCGCCAAGGGACCCTCGGCGGTGCTGCACGCGATCGCCGACCATGTCGTCGACGGCTATGTCGCGGTCGCCGACGCCGTCCAGGACGACATCGACGAGGTGGAGACCGAGGTGTTCTCGCCGGGGCGCCGGGGCGGTGTCTCGCGCGGTGTGGACTCGGCGCGGATCTACCAGCTCAAGCGTGAGGTGCTGGAGTTCAAGCGGGCGGTGGCGCCGCTGCTGCGTCCCATGCAGCTGCTGAGCGAGCGGCCGATGCGGCTGATCGACCCCGACATCCAGAAGTACTTCCGGGACGTCGCCGACCACCTCGCCCGGGTCCAGGAGCAGGTCATCGGCTTCGACGAGCTGCTCAACTCGATCCTCCAGGCCAACCTCGCCCAGGCGTCCGTCGCACAGAACGAGGACATGCGGAAGATCACCGCCTGGGCCGCGATCATCGCCGTACCGACGATGGTGTGCGGGGTGTACGGCATGAACTTCAAGTACATGCCGGAGCTGCACTGGAAGTACGGCTACCCGGTGATCATGATGCTCACCGGAGTCGTCTGCCTGGGCATCCACCGCACGTTGAAGCGGAACGGCTGGCTCTGAGGCGCCTCGATAGGCTGGGCTCATGACAAGCGAGCTGCTCGACCAGGCCCTCGTCGAGGAGGCCACCAAGAAGTCCGGCCTCATCTGGGTCAGGGGCCCGGGTTCCGCGGCCCGTGCGCTGTGGCACGTGTGGCACGAGGGTGCGGTGTGCCTGGTCGGCGACGGGCCCGGGGAGCAGCCGCTGCCGGGGCTGACCGACGGCGGCTCCGCCGAGGTGACCGTGCGCAGCAAGGACAAGGGCGGGCGGCTGGTGACGTTCGCGGCGACCGTGTCCGAGCTGCCGTCCGGCTCCGCGGAGTGGGAGGCGGCGGTCGCCGAGCTGAAGGGCAAGCGGCTGAACGCCCCCGACGGCGAGGCGATGACGGAGCGTTGGGCCCGTGAGTGCCGGGTGCTCCGTCTGGAGCCTGCGGGGGTGTCGGGCCCCCTGCCCGACGGCAGCCTGGCGGAGGCGCCGCTGCCGTCGCCGGCCACGACCCGTCAGCCGATCCCCGAGGGGTTGCCGCGGCTGCTTTTCCGGAAGCGGCGGCGGCGGTGAGCTGCCGCTCGTAGTGCCGTGATCGGCTGTTTGCCGTCTGCGGCGCCGTCGTGGCTGGTCGCGCCCACGCGGCGGAGCCGCATGTCGATACGGCCCCGCGCCCCTTCGGGGCGCGGTCCACCTACGTCGGCAGCTTCTTGCCGTAGTCCACCGTCTCGCTCTTCTTCGGCTCGGTGAGGGGGAAGTCCTTGCCCCAGGAGGAGAAGGTCAGGGTGCCGGCGCCGCCTGCGCGTTCCAGGCGGAGGGGGTACGGGGTGCCCTCCAGGGACACGTCCAGCGTGCCGCCGGAGCCCTTGTCGCCCGTGATGCGGATGGTGCGGGTGCCCGCCTGCTCGTGGTGGCCGTCCGTGGCGAGCGCGCCGTGCAGGGTCAGCAGACCGTCGAGCAGGACGTCCTTGTCCGTGAACCCGCTGAACTTCTTGTACGAGGGGTCGCCCTGCGGCACCTTCACGTACTTGCCGTCGAGTGAGCCCCCGGCAGACGTGTTGCCGTCCGCGTGGTTCCAGAACTCCGCGCCGGCCTTCAGATACAGCTGCTCACCGATCCTCAGCAGCCCGAAGGCCACCCCCTGGGAGGTGACCGAGCCGCTGCCGCCGCCGGACTTCAGGCGCATGTCGAGTGTGTACGTCCGCCCGTTGGTCACCACGGTCCCGGAGAGCCGTACCGCTTCAGCGGATTCGGCGGCCGCCCTGGTCCTCGACTGGATCTTGGCGGCCGGCAGCTTGCCGACGCCGTTGGTGCCCGCGTCCGGGTCCTCGCTGCATCCCGCAAGCAGCCCCGTCCCCGTCACCACCAGCGCGCACACCGCGCTCACCAGCGAGGTCCGACGGGTCCGGCCCAGGGCAATCGCAGTCACAGGTGGGGCTGCCTTTCAGTCGGGGGGCGCGGGGCAGGGCCCCAGCAGCGTACGGCAGAGTAACGGGTGCCCCGGCGGCCGAGCGGAGCCCGTTCCTCCGGAGCTCCCACCAGGGCGGATCCGATCGGTACGGGCTAGCCTGAAGCCCATCCGAGCGGGCAATTCGGAAAAGATGCACAGCAGCGACACACAGCACTGGACACCCGTACGAAAGGGAGGCGCAGCCATGGCAGCGGGCGCGCCCCGGATCTTCGTCTCGCACCTCGCCGGCGTCGCCGCCTTCGACCCGAACGGCGACCAGGTGGGCCGGGTGCGCGATCTGGTCGTGATGCTGCGCGTCGGGCGGCGGCCCCCGCGCGTGCTCGGGCTGGTCGTCGAACTGCCCAGCCGGCGCCGCATCTTCCTGCCCATGACCCGGATCACCAGCATCGAGTCCGGCCAGGTCATCACCACCGGCGTGCTCAACGTCCGCCGCTTCGAGCAGCGCCCCACCGAGCGCCTCGTGTTCGGCGAGCTCCTCGACCGGCGCGTCACGCTCGCCGAGACCGGCGAGGAGGTCACCGTCCTCGACGTTTCGGTGCAGCAGCTGCCGGCCCGCCGGGACTGGGAGGTCGACCGTGTCTTCGTCCGCAAGGGCAGGAAGGGCGGCGCCTTCCGGCGGGCCAAGGGCGAGACGCTGACCGTCGAGTGGTCCGCCGTCACCGGCTTCTCCCTGGAGGAGCACGGACAGGGCGCCGAGAGTCTTCTCGCCACGTTCGAGCAGCTGCGCCCCGCCGACCTGGCGAACGTCCTGCACCACCTCTCCGCCAAGCGCCGCGCCGAGGTGGCCGCCGCCCTCGACGACGACCGCCTCGCCGACGTGCTCGAAGAGCTCCCCGAGGACGACCAGATCGAGATCCTCGGCAAGCTGAAGGAGGAGCGCGCCGCCGACGTCCTGGAGGCCATGGACCCGGACGACGCGGCCGACCTGCTCGCCGAGCTCCCGGAGGAGGACAAGGAGCGGCTGCTGACGCTGATGCAGCCGGACGAGGCCGCGGACGTGCGCCGCCTGATGGCGTACGAGGAGAAGACCGCCGGCGGGCTCATGACCACCGAGCCGATCGTGCTCCGCCCCGACGCCTCCGTCGCCGACGCCCTCGCGCGCGTGCGCAACCCGGACCTGTCGCCCGCCCTGGCCGCACAGGTCTATGTCTGCCGCCCGCCCGACGAGACGCCGACCGGCAAGTACCTGGGTACGGTCCATTTCCAGCGCCTGCTGCGCGAGCCGCCGTACACGCTGGTCAGCGCAGTCGTCGACGACGACCTGCAGGCCCTCGCCCCGAGCGCCACGCTGCCCCTGGTCGCCGGGTTCTTCGCGACGTACGACATGGTCGCGGCGCCCGTCGTCGACGAGGCCGGGTCGCTGCTCGGCGCGGTGACCGTGGACGACGTACTGGACCACATGCTGCCCGAGGACTGGCGGGAGACCGAGTTCCACCTGGAGGACGAGGACGACGAGGGGGCGGCCCCCCATGCCTCCTGAGCGCGAGACCGGCCGCGAGCGCACCCCGGCGGGCGCGACGGCGACCACGCGCACGCGGCCCCGCCTCGACCAGCCGCGCCCGCCCCGCCGCCGGATCCTGCCCGAGTGGGACCCGGAGGCCTTCGGACGGCTCTCGGAGCGCATCGCGCGCTTCCTGGGCACCGGGCGGTTCATCGTCTGGATGACGGTCGTCATCATCGCGTGGGTGCTGTGGAACGTCTTCGCCCCGCACGACCTGCGCTTCGACAACTACCCGTTCATCTTCCTGACCCTCATGCTGTCGCTCCAGGCCTCCTACGCGGCCCCGCTGATCCTGCTCGCGCAGAACCGGCAGGACGACCGGGACCGGGTCAACCTCGAACAGGACCGCAAGCAGAACGAGCGCTCCATCGCCGACACCGAGTATCTGACCCGCGAGATCGCCGCCCTGCGCATCGGCCTCGGCGAGGTGGCGACCCGCGACTGGATCCGCTCCGAGCTGCAGGACCTGGTCAAGGAGCTGGAGGGACGGCAGGACGGCCACCACGAACATGCCGTATTCCCGGCAGAACGGTCGCGCGGACGTGACGTAGACGACCGGTGACGGGCTTTCCGGGGCCAGGCTACCGAGCCGTACCATCGTTCCTATGGCTAGCGAAGACGCGGTGCGCGAGGCACTGGCGACGGTGAACGACCCCGAGATCAACCGGCCCATCACCGAACTCGGGATGGTGAAGTCGGTGGAGATCGGCGCGGACGGGACGGTCGCGGTCACCGTGTACCTGACGGTCTCGGGCTGCCCGATGCGCGAGACGATCACGCAGCGCGTGACCGAGGCGGTCTCCCGGGTCGACGGCGTCACCCGCGTCGACGTCACGCTCGACGTCATGAGCGACGAGCAGCGCAAGGAGCTGGCGGCCGCCCTGCGCGGCGGCACGGCAGAGCGCGAGGTCCCCTTCGCCAAGCCGGGCTCGCTGACCCGTGTGTACGCGGTCGCGTCCGGCAAGGGCGGCGTCGGCAAGTCCTCGGTGACGGTGAACCTGGCGGCGGCGATGGCCGCCGACGGCCTCAAGGTGGGCGTCGTCGACGCCGACATCTACGGCCACTCGGTGCCGCGCATGCTGGGCGCCGACGGTCGTCCCACCCAGGTCGAGAACATGATCATGCCCCCTTCGGCCAACGGCGTGAAGGTCATCTCCATCGGCATGTTCACGCCCGGCAACGCCCCGGTGGTCTGGCGCGGCCCGATGCTCCACCGCGCGCTGCAGCAGTTCCTCGCGGACGTGTACTGGGGCGACCTGGACGTCCTGCTCCTCGACCTCCCGCCGGGCACGGGCGACATCGCCATCTCGGTCGCCCAGCTGGTCCCGAACGCCGAGATCCTGGTCGTGACCACCCCGCAGCAGGCGGCCGCCGAGGTCGCCGAGCGGGCCGGCTCCATCGCCGTGCAGACCCACCAGAAGATCGTCGGCGTGGTCGAGAACATGTCCGGCCTGCCCTGCCCGCACTGCGGCGAGATGGTCGACGTCTTCGGCACGGGCGGCGGCCAGACGGTGGCCGACGGCCTCACCCGCACGACCGGCGCGACCGTCCCGGTCCTCGGCGCCATCCCGATCGACGTCCGCCTCCGCGAGGGCGGCGACGAGGGCAAGCCGGTGGTCCTGACCGACCCCGACTCCCCGGCGGGCGCGGCCCTGCGCGGCATCGCGGGCAAGCTGGGCGGCCGCCAGCGCGGCCTTTCGGGGCTGTCGCTGGGGATCACCCCGAAGAACAAGTTCTAGGGCCCGCACGACCGGCTCATACGGCAGAGGGGGCGCTGTCCTGCTACCTCGTCCCTGGTCAGCTCGAGGCGCTCCGCGAGCTCCGCCACCGTGGGCGCCCGGTCCAGCTTCTGG